>CAZRIP010000001.1:0-38869 GCA_964600165.1 uncultured Elusimicrobia bacterium
CGCGGCGAGGCAGCGCTTGAACTCGGGGGCGCGCACGCCGCTCGTCGGAGGAGCGGCCGTCGTCACTTCCGCACGACCTCCAAGCCGATCTTGCGCACGCCGGCCCCGCGCAGGCCGTCGAGGAAGGCCACGACCTCGCCGTACGGGATGGTCTTGTCGGCCGACAGGGTCACGTGCATGTCAGGCTCGTTCTTCGAGAGCCGCGTCATCTTGTCGACGAGCTCCTGCTGGGAGAGCTTCTGGCCCGCGACGACGATCTCGCGGTCGGCCTTCAAGACGATCTGGATCGCCTCCGTCGCGGCGCGCTCGTGATGCGCGGCCTTGGGCACGTCGACTTTGAGGACGCGCTTTTGGATCAGCGGCGCCGTCGCCATGAAGATGATCAAGACGACGAGGATGATGTCGACCAACGGCGTCACGTTGATCGCCGTGATGGGCTCGCCTTCGCCGTTGGTCGCGGCCGCCATGGCTTATTTGCGCGCGGCTTTGCCGGCGCGCACGTGCGCGAGCACGAGCCGCCCGAGCGCGTCGCCGCCGGACAATAGCTCCTTGACCTGCTTTTGGAAGTAGTTGTACGCGACGACGCAGGGGATCGCCACGAAAAGCCCGACGGCGGTGGCGATCAGGGCCTCCGAGAGGCCTTGCATGACGACCTCCGGGCCGGCGCTCGCCTGCGAGAGGTCGTGGAAGGCCTTGATGACGCCGAGCACGGTGCCGAAGAGGCCGACGAACGGCGCGTTGGCGCCGAGCGTGCCCAAGACGAGCAGCCGCTGCTCTAATCGCTGCCGCTCGGAGACCGAGGCCGAGGCGAGCAGGTCCTCGACGCCGGCCGCGCCGTGCTGGGACTGGGACAGCGCCGCGGCGAGAATCTTCGCCACCGCGCCTTGGTGGCGCTTGGCCGCGGACTCCACGGCGTCGACGTCCCCTTCCTTGCCGGCGACCGACGAGCGGAACGCGGCGTAATCTTCCTTCTCGCGCTTGAAAAGCAGCGCGCGCTCGATGATGGCGGCGAGCGCGACGACCGAGCAGAGCAAGAGGCCGTAGACGACCCAGTCGCCGCCCGTCAGCGCCAGCGTCTTGATCAATGAGAGCATGTCAGTTGTCGGCATCCTTGAATTTTTGGAGATGCAGGAGCGCGCTGACGAGCTCCGCCTGGACCGAGGGATGCTGCTCGCGGGTCAGCTGCAGCAGCAGATAGCGGTATTCCTCGGCGCCGCCGAGCTCGCCGAGATAGTGCGTCGCCATCGCGCGCACGAACCAATCCTGGTTCTGATAAAGCTTGAGAAGGATCTCGCGGCCGAAGATGTCGCCCATGCGCCACATGCCCGCCGCGGCGTAGATCTGCACGGCCAGCGAGGCGTCGGTGCGGCCCGCGTTCCCGATCTGGAACTCGAGAGACGGATCTCCCATGATCAGCATCGACTCGAGCGCGCCGAAGCGGATCGTGATGTTTTGGTCGAGCAGGCCGTTCTGGAAGATGGGCGCATACTGCATGTCGCGCGCATAAGCGAGAGCGACCATCATCCCGGCGCGGATCTGGTCGTCCTTGGACGACTGCGCCGCGCTCACCATCGCTTGATCGAGGTCGTACTCGCTCGTCCCGGCCAGGCCCTCCGTGAGCAGGAAGCCGAGCTCGGTATAGCGGGTCTTGAGGCTGTAGCCGGTCAAAGTCGTGAGCTTCGAGAGATTGATGATCGAGGGATCGGACGCCGCGGTCGCGTCCGGCCGCTCCGTCTTCTTGCGCTGCAGGAGCCGCAGCAAGTTCGCGTTGATCTGAGGGTCGATCGGCGCGGCGACGGGGATCTTGGCGCGCGGCGCCGTGACGGTCAGGGGCTCGAGCGAGAAGCCCATGTCGAAGCTGTCGGGGATGTTGCCGCGCGCGGCCGCGGCCGGGGGCTGCGTGGGCTGATCGTTGGCGGCGAGCTTGTCCTCCTCGGCCTTCTTCTTCTTGGGCCAAAGCTTCAGCGCGCTGACGCAGTCCTCGGCGACGTTGAAGTCGTTGGTCATGTCCTGGCCGATGCGATCGACGAGCAGCTGGTAGTCCGACGCAGTGCCGTAGTCGCCGAGATAGCGGGTCGCCATCGCCTTGACGAGCCAGCTCGGGTCGTCGAGGAACACGCGCAGCTTGTCGAGGCCCTCGGACGAGCCCAGGCGCGCCATGCCGCCGGCCGCGTAGACGCGCAGGATCGGCTCCGTGTCTTTCTCGGAAGCCGCCTTGAGATAGGGCAGCGCGCGGTCGGGGTGGCCCCAGTTCTCCAGCGCCTCGAGCGCGCCGAAGCGCACGCCGGGGTCCAGATAGATCAGGGCCTCGTTAAAGACCATGAGATCGCGCAGATCGTGCTTCTGGGCCAACGCGATCATAGCCGACGAGCGCACCTCCGTGTTGCTGTCCCAACGGGCCTCCGTGACGAGCTTGTCGCGAAAGACCGGGTCGTTGTCGCGCGAAAGGGCCTCGGCGACAGGGATGCCGATGTTGAGGTAGCGGTTGCGCAGCGTATAGCCGATCGGCGAGCCGAGCGACAGGATGTCGTTGACCGGCGTGCCGGCGATGTTCGTGAGACTGATGAGGTCCTTGTTCTCGTTTTCGAGCAAGTTGACGAGGGTGTCGGTGATGTAGGCGTCGGTCTTGACCGGAGCGGTCGAGGCGACGGGGGCCTGAGTCGCGGGCCCGACGGGCACGTCGGCGCAGCCGACGAGGAAAGCGGAGGCGGCCGCGACGGCCAACGCCAGTGCGCGCATGGTCACCATGTTAACAAATCGGCGTCACTCTTTTATTACGAGGGCCGAGAAGGTCCGCAGGCGGGTCGTCGGGTCCTTGTAGCAGTCGGCCGCGAGACCCGCCTTTTGCCGGCAAAGCTCGGAAAGAAATTTGTTTTTTTGGGGCAGGTCCTTCCAGGCGTCGGGCAGAAAGACCCCCGTTTTCGCGCCGTTTTCGAGCGCGACGCCGTCGCCGGGCGCGATCTCCTCGAAAGAGGAGACGGCACGGGAAGGGCCGAGGACGGAGACCTCGAGCGCGAGCGACGGCAACTCCGCCGCCGTGACGGCCGGAAAGCGCGGGTCTCGCGTCGCCGCGTCGATCGCCTCGTGCTCCACCGACTCGGCCAGGCTTTCTTGCGGGCTCGTCGCGCCGACGCAGCCGCGCAGGCGCCCGGCCTTGGTCAGAGTGACGAAGGTCGCGGCGGGAAGGTTCAGGAGCGGGTCCGCGGAGAGCGGAACGGCCGGCGCGCGCCCGCCCGTAAAGAACGTCTCGAGCGACTTGCGCGCGAGCGCGACGAGGTCCTTTTTCTCTTTCGCGGAGAGATCGAGCGGCCCGCGCGCGGGCGCAGGCCCCTTGACGAAGGCCACGGCCGAATAGCCGACGACGTGCTTGTACTCGCGCTCGCTGACGACGTCGCCCGAGTTGATCCGCGCGAGCGGCGCGGCGCTCGTCGCGCCGAGCGCGCGCGCCGCCTCGAGAACGGCCGTGACGGCTCCCTCGCCGCACCACGTGACCGCGAGATCGGGCACGCCGCGGTTCATCAGGAAGCGGTTCGTGAGCCAAAAATACGAGGGGTCCATCGTCTCGAGCGCGGCGAGCGTCGTCGGGTCGACGCGGTCGGCGTCGGCCCCTTTCGGATAATGGGACATGTCCGACGAGGCGATGATCAGGACGCGCTTGCCCTTGGCCGCGGCGGCGATCGCGCGGCCGATCCGGCGCGCGGCGTCCAAGTCCTGCGTGTTCATGACGAGGGCGACGAGCGAAAAGGCGCCGAGTCTTCTTTTCAAAAAGGGCAGCTGCACCTCGATCGAGTGCTCTTTTTGGTGCGCCTCGGCGTCGGCTTTGATGAGAGGCGAGGCCTTCATCAGCGCCTCGGCGAGCTCGCGGTCATAGGGCGCCGTGACGTCCGGCGTCGCGTAATCGCCGGGGTAGAGCGCCGCGCCGTCGAGCGCCTTGTAATGGCCCGTGCCGACGATGATCACGCGGTCGAAGCTGCCCGGCTGCAACAGAGAGTAGGCCTTGGCCGCCGTCGCCCCCGAATACTCGACGCCCGCGTGCGGCACGACCAGGGCGACGACGCGGCCGTCGACCTTCGGGGAGCCCGCCCTGGCGAAGGCGCGGTCGAGGAATTTATCGAGCAGCTTGCGGTCCGCGGGATAGAAGCGGTCCGCCGCCTGCGGCGGCCTCGGCGCGGCGAAGGAGGGAAGCGCCAAACCGAGGACTAAGAACGCCGACGCGGCGTTCATAATCCCGAAATAACTTTCTTCAAGGCCTCTGGTAGACTATTCATGAAGGTCAACAACAGCGCGACACCAAGTTCGACAACAGTTCCTCTCATCCCACGAGCCCGGCCCTGAGAGCCTCTCCCTCTCGGGGCCGGATCATTTCTAGAAGTCCCTATTGATCTCTTGAAACGGCTTGATCAGCTGCTCCAGCCAGCGCTGATCCATCTCGTCGAAGGCGGCCTTTTGCGCGCTGTCGACGTCGAGCACGGCGAAGACCTTGCCGTTCTTGTCGAACACGGGGACGCAGATCTCGCTCAAGTTGCGCGGGTCGCACTCGACGTGCGCGTCGCCCAAGGCCTTCACGTCGGGGACGTTCATGCTCGTCTTCGTCTGTAGGACCTTGCCGCAGACGCCGCGCAGCGGGATCGGCGAGCACGCGGGCTTGTCGCGATGCGGCCCGAGGACGAGCTGCGAGCCGTCGGGCGATAGAAGATAGAAGCCGATCCAAGAATACGGGCTCTGGCCGAACTGGTCCCAAAGCTCGTCGACGACCTCGCGCATCATGCGGTCGGCGCGCAGCTCGCGCCGCCGCCATTTCTTGTCGAGCGCCGCGCGCGCGGCCTGGTAGCGCGCCCGCGACGGCCGCTCTTTGAGCTTGCGGCGGTCTTCGAGCGCCTGCAGCTCCGGATTATTTTCTTCGCTCATGGCTATGCCTTTCCCTCGGCGACGATGAGCTGTCCGCAGGCGCCTTGGATGTCGCGCCCGAGGTTCTGCCGGACCGTCGCTTTGATCCCGGCGTCCAGCAATATCTTTTGAAAGCGCCGCGCGTCGTCCTCGGTCGAGGGCTTGTGCGGCGTGTCGGTCTGATTGAAGACGATCAAATTGACGTGCAAAAGCTCGAGCGGGCCGACGCCCTTGATCCAGTCGACGAGCTTGTCGGCGTCCTGCGGCCCATCGTTCTCGCCTTTGAGCAGCACGTATTCGAGGAAGACCTTGCGATTGGTCTCGGCGAGATATTTCGCCAACGCGTCCGAGAGTTTCCTCAAGCCGAAGGCCTTGTTGACGGGCACGAGCCTCGTGCGCAGCTTCTCGTCGGCCGAGTGCAGCGAGAGCGCCAAGTTCACCTGCGGGAAATCCTTGCCGAAGCGCTCGATCTGCGGCGCCAAGCCCGAGGTCGAGACGGCGATGTGCCGCGCGCCGATGCCGAACTGCTTTTGGTCCATCAGGCGGCGCAGGCTCTCGGCCACGTTGTCGTAGCAGGCGAAGGGCTCGCCCATCCCCATGTAGACGACGTTATCGAGCCGCCCTTCGATATTGCGCGTCTTCATGTACTGCCGCCAAAAAAGCACTTGGTCGGTGATCTCCTCGGGCGAGAGGTTGCGCGAAAGCCCCATGAGACCCGTCGCGCAGAACGTGCAGCCGATGGCGCAGCCGACCTGCGAGGAGATACAGGTCGTCCAGCGCGTCGGGCTCGGGCGCAGGAGCACGGTCTCGACGATCTTGCCGTCCTCGAGCTTCAAGAGCGCCTTATGCGCGCGCCCGTCGCCCGAGACCTCGACTTTGACGGGCTCGGCGCTCATCAGCGGCGCTTTTTCCGAGAGGCCCTCGCGCAGCGACGCCGGCAGCACGCCGATCTCGTCGTAGGACGCCGCGCTCGCGCCGAAGACCGCCTGGCGCACCTGGTCGAGCCGAAACCGCGGCGCGGAGAGCGCCTCCAACGCGAGCTTGACTCTCCCGAGGTCCATCAATACGTCACTTCCAGCACCTCGGCCGAGTGGAGCAGCCGCTTCATGACGTCTTCTTGGGACACGCGGCCGCCCGCCGTGAACCACTCGCTGTAGTAGAGATTGTTCTTCTTCATGAGCTTGCGGCGCATCACGCGCACCTTCGACTCGCGGAAGATGGCCGAGATCTCCTCGAGCGCCTTCGCCTCGAGCTTCGACACGATCTTGAAGGTATGGCGCTCGCGCCAGTCGTCGATCAAGATATCCAATTGCGTGAAGGCCAGTTGGACGAAGAGGACGAGCAAGGTCACCCAGCCGGCGATCCAGAAGTCGCCGATGCCCGTCGTCATGCCGATCGCCGCCACGGTCCAAATGGTCGCCGCCGTGGTCAAGCCCACCACGCGGTCGCCGTCGCGCATGATCGCGCCGGCGCCCAGGAAGCCGATCCCCGAGACGATCTGCGCCGCGATGCGCGTCGGGTCGGCGTCCGGAGCGCCCGTGAAGTCGCGCGAGACGATCATGAAGAGGCAGGAGCCGACGCAGATGAGGATGTTCGTGCGCAGGCCGGCGGCCTTGTCGCTGATCTCGCGCTCGAGGCCGATCGCCGCGCCCAGTAAGAGCGAGATCACGATCTTGACCATGTCCGAGTTGACGTGACCCATCGTTAGCTGCGACATATCTCTCCTATGCGGCGGCCGGCGCTTTG
Organism: uncultured Elusimicrobia bacterium; assembly: GCA_964600165.1. Taxonomy (GTDB): domain Bacteria; phylum Elusimicrobiota; class Elusimicrobia; order UBA1565; family UBA9628; genus CAZRIP01. The sequence continues at coordinate 6,634 of CAZRIP010000001.1, forward strand.
GTGATCACCTTCTTGAACGCGGCGCTTCCCGCGGCCCGGCCTTGGCGGATGCAGTCCGGCACGCCGACGCCCTCGTACGACGCCCCCGTCAGATGCAGGCCGGGGTGGGCCTGGACGCACGAGGCGATCCTTCTCAAGCGCATCGCGTGGCCGATCGCGTATTGAGGATTGGCCTTGGGCCAGCGCGCCACGCGCGTGAGCCGCGGGTGCGCCTCGCCCAGGCCCAGGATCTCCTTGAGCTCGGCGCGCGCCAGGCGCGCGATCTGGGCGTCGTCGGCGTCGACGGCGGCCTCGCGCCCCGCGCCGCCCAAAAAGCAGCGGATGAGCGCGGCTCCTTTCGGCGCGCGCTCCGGGAACTTGGTCGACGTGTAGGTCGCCGCCGTGGTCGCCTTGTTCTCGCCGCGCGGCACGAGGAAGCCGAAGCCGTCCAGCTTGGCGGCCAAGCCCGGCTGGTCGTAGAGCATCGAGACCGTCGCCGTCGAGGTGAATTGGATCTCGCCGAGCGCGCAGGACAGCTCGAAGTCGAGATCGGCGACGAGCGGCGACAGGAGGTTCGCGGGGATCGCGGCGATGACCGCGTCGGCCTCGACGGCCTCGCCGCCGCGCAGCTCCACGCGCCAAGCTCCGCCGCGGCGCCGCAGCGCTTGGACGGGCGCGTTCGTGCGCACGCTGCCGGCCGGCAGCTTGAGCGCCAGCGTCTCGACGAGCCGGCCGAGGCCGCCCTTGAGCGTCATGAACATCGTCCGATCGGCTCTCTTGGCGCCCGCCTGCCTTTTGGCGGCGCGCGCCGCGCGCCAGAGGCCGCCCTTGGCCTCGACGTCCTTGAGCTGAGGGAACGCGCTCTGCAGGCTGAGCTTTTCCGGGTCGCCGGCGAAGATGCCTCCGAGCATCGGGCCGACGATCTTGTCGAGCGCCTCTTGCCCCAGGCGGCGGCGCGCGAAGGACGCCAGGCTCTCGTCGACGCCTTCCTCGCCGGCCGGCGCCCACGGCTCCATCGCGAGGCGCGCGCGGCCCTTCCAGCTCAAGAGGTCCATCGACAAGAGCGAAAGCGGGCTCGTGGGCACGAGGCCGGTGCCCGACGGCAGCGCCTTGAGCGCTCCTTGCGAGTAGATGAAGATCGTCGTCGGCGAAGGCGCCGTCGGCATCAGCTCGCCCGACAGGCCGAGCTCGTCGACGAGCTCCAAGGCGTCGGGCTTGAGGGTCAAAAAGGAGTCCGGGCCGAGCTCGAAGACGGCGCCGTCGCGCGACTCGGTGACGATCTTGCCGCCCACGCGCGACGCCGTTTCCAAGACGACGACGTCGATCCGGCGGCGCTCGCGCTCGGCGCGCTTGTTGAGCTCGTAGGCCGCCGACAGCCCGGCGATCCCGGCCCCGAGCACGGCGACGCGCGGCGCTTTCGGCTCGCTCAATTGGCGCTCCAGCCGTGCACCCAATCGACGACGGCGCGCACGTTGTCGACCGGCGTCTGCGGCATGATCCCGTGGCCGACGTTGAAGACGAAGCCTTTGCGCCCGCGCGCGCGGCGCAGGACGTCCATGACGCCGGCCTTGAGCGCGGCGCGTCCGCCCAAGAGCAGCACGGGGTCCAAGTTCCCTTGGATCGCGCGCGGCCCGATGCGCTTCCAGGCGGCGTCGAGGTCCACGCGCCAGTCGACGCCGACGACGTCGCCGCCCGCCGAGGCGAAGTCCTCGAGGAACCCGGAGGTCCCGGTCCCGAAATGGATGACGGGCACGCCGGTCTTCTTCGCCGCGGCCAGCACGAAGGCGGAATGCGGACGGACGAAGCGCCGGTATTGCTCGGCCGACAGCGCGCCGGCCCAACTGTCGAAGAGCTGCACGGCCTGCGCGCCGGCCGCGACCTGCGCGGCGAGGTAATCGGCCGTCACGCGGCGGATCTTCTTCATGAGCGCGTCCCAGGCCTTGGACTCCTCGTGCATGAAGCGCTTGGTCTTGACGAAATCCTTGGACGGGCCGCCCTCGATCAGATAGCTCGCCAGCGTGAAAGGCGCGCCGGCGAAGCCGATCAAGGGGACCTTGCCGCCGAGCTCGCGCCGGACGAGGGCGACGGCCTTGGCGACGTAGCCCAAGCCCTCGGCCGCGTCGAAATCCTTGAGCCGACGCACGTCGGCGGCCGAGCGGACGGGGTTGTCGATCGTCGGCGCGGGCGAAAAACGCAGCTTCGCGCCCATCGGCTCGAGCGGCAGCAGGATGTCCGCGAAGAGGATGGCCGCATCGAGCGGGAACGCCCTGATAGGCTGCAGCGTCACCTCGCAGGCGAGCTCGGGAGTGTGGGCGAGCTCGAGGATCGAGTGCTTCTCCCGCAGCTTGCGGTACTCCTCCATGTAGCGGCCCGCTTGCCGCATGAACCAGACCGGCGTCCGGTCGACCGGCTGCCGGCGGCAGGCCCGCAAGAAGCGGGCCGCGGGCTGTGAAGTCGGCATGACGGCCATGATACTAAATGAGAACTAGGCCGCGAGCAGGGTATCGGCCGTCTTCAGGATCTCGAGCAGGCTTTCGGCGGTCTTGGCGCGCAGGAGCTTGCGGCGCAGCGTCTCGTTGGTGATCAAGGAGGCGATGCGGCCGAGGACCTTGAGTTGCACGACGGGCGCGGAGGCGGGCGTCAGGATGACGAAGACCAGGCGCACGGGCGTCGCGTCCGGCGCGGGAAACGGCACGGGCTTGGCGAAGCGGCCGACGCCGACGAGCGGGCGCTCGAGCCCCTGAAGGCGGCCGTGCGGGACGGCGACGCCGTGGCCGACGGCGCTCGAGAACTTCAGCTCGCGGTCCCAGACCACGTTCAAGACGTCGGCGGGCTTGAGCTTCGGGTCGGCCGCGCAGAGGCGGTTCAAGACCTCGCCGATCGCCTCGCGCCGGCCCGCCGCGGAGAGGCCGACGGCCACGCCCTGCGTCGCGACGAGCTCTGAGAGCGACCACGCCTGCGGCAGGTCGAACTCGTCGTGCACCTCGCCGATGAGCTCCTCGATGATGTCTTCGAGCGTCAGCAGGCCGACGATCTTGCCCAAGCCGTTGCGCACGAGCGCCATGTGGATTCCCTTGTCCGGGAAGGTCTTCAGGAGCTTCTCGAGCGGATCGGTCTCGAGGACCTCGGCGATGTCGCGGCGCGCGCGCTGAAGGTCATCTCCCTTCAAGAGCAGGTCCTTGACGTGCACGAGCCCGACGGCGGAGTCGAGGTCCGTCTCGCAGAGCGGATAGCGCGAGAAGCGCCGCGCGCGGATGAGCTCCAGGCTCTTTTCGGCCGGCTGGTCGAGCGAAAGGAAGACGATCTTGTCGCGCGGGACCATGGCCTCGGACACCTTGGCCGCGCCGAGGTCGAAGAGGTTTTCAAGCAGCAGCAGCCGCTCGAGCGGGATCGAGCCGCGCTCCTGCGTCTCGCCGATCAAGATGCGCATCTCCTCCTCGCTGACGACCGACTCGGACTCCGACGCCGGCTTGAGGCCGACCAGCCGCAAGATCCCCTGCGAGCAGCGCGACATGAACATGACCGGGGTCCGGAAAAAGAGCGCGAAGAGCTGCAGGGGGCGCGCGCCAAGCAGCGCGAAGGCCTCGGCCTTCTGGATGCCGACGGCGCGCGGCAAGAGCTCGCCGAAAAGGCTCTGCACGAACGCGAGCGCGCACAGGCCGGTCGCGAACGAGGCGACGAAGAGCGCGTGCGCCGGGATCGAGAAGCCGAGGCCGGCGATCAGTCCCGCGATCAAGCCCGCGGCGGCCGGCTCGCCCAGCCAGCCGATCGCCAGCGCGCACAAAGTCAGCCCGAGCTGGATCGCGGCCAGGTAATCGTCGAAGCGGCCCTGGATTTCTTGGACAGCCAGCGCGCGCGGGTTGCCCTTGCGCGCGAGGACCTCGATGCGCGAGGAGCGCACCCGGACGAGCGAGTACTCCATCAACACGAACGCCGCGTTGACGAGGATCAGCAGGGCGGCGAAGGCCAGCATCGCCATGGGGAGCGCGGTAGTTTAACAGCGGCCCGGGGCTCTGTCAACCTCGTCTGGTCCGGGGCTTTAAAGCCCCGGACCGCCGAGGACGGAAGACCCCCCTCAGACGGGCCCGAAGGCCTCAGGCGGCCGGCTCGGTGAACGGTCATCCTTATATAGATGAAGAAGACAGTGGCGCTGCTGCTCGCGGCCTCGCTGGCCTCGGCTCCCGCTTTCGCGGCCGAGCTCGGCGAAACGCCGCTTTCGGCCCAGGGGCCGGTCGAGACGCCCATCGCCCCGCCCCTTCCGATCGCTTCGCCGCTCCAGACGGAGAGCCTGGCCCAAGCCGCAGCGGCTGCGATCCCGCCCGCGCAGGCGAGCGCGCAGGCGCCCGTCACGGCTCAAGCGTCTCTGACGCAGACCGCCGCCGCGCTCGACGGCAACGCCGACGCGCAGACTTTGACCGCGCGCTTCGACGGCGGAACGAAGCTCGCGACGGGTCTCGTCGCCGCCGGGCTCGTCCTGGCCGCCACGCCGGCCGCGCCGGTTTTGGCGCTCTCGCCGGCGCTCCCGGCCGCCTACTCGGCCTGGCGCCTGGCGAAGACGCCGGCGTCCTCGCGCTGGTCGACTCCCGACCGCAGCCGCGATTGGCGCGGCCGCGCCCAGAACGCGGCATCGATCTCCGGCGCCGTCTTCGCCGCCTCGTTTTTAATGTTGATCGCGCACGCCGCGCTGGGCGGCGGCCCGGCCTTCGGCGTCGCCGCCGGCCTCGGCGCCCTCCTCATCGGCGACGGCGCCGCCGGAGCCGTCGCTCATAACCGCGGCGAGGGCGTCTTTCGCTGGCAGGCCTCGCACGACCAAAAGTATCGCCACGATCCGGGCACGGGCCAGCTCAAGGACATCCGCGGGCACAAATACGGCCAGCTTTCGGACCGGTTCATCGAGCACGTGCCCGGACGCCTCTCGGGCGCGGAGCTCGCCGCGCTGCGCCTGCTCGGCGTCGGGACGGCGCTGGGGCTCGCGGCCCTCTTCGGCGCGCCGGCCTCGACGCTGCTCGTGATCAACGCGCTCGCCGCCCTCGGCTTCGCCGTCACGGACGCTCTCACCCAGCGCGACCGCCCGTGATTTTGTTAGCATAAGGCATGCCCGAAACCCGTGAATTCAAGCCCCTCAAGGACGTCGGCTCCGTGCCGCTGACCGAGACGAGCGAGCTCAAGTTCTACGTCGACGAGTACAAGGGCCACCAGTACGGCTCGATCCGCACCTTCATCACGGGCGCGGGCGACGCCTACTCGGGGCCGACCAAGGCGGGCGTGACTCTCAACGCCGGCGTCTTGGACGGCGTCATCGAAGCGCTGGCCAAGCTCCCGAAGGAGCCCACGGCGCTCCAGGACCAGGAGCTCGCGCGCTTCCCGAAGAAGATGGGCACCGAGCTCGTCGTGCGCATCACGATTTTCAAGGACGCGACCGGCATCGACCTGCGCGAGTGGGTCGAGGACCAGACCTACAAGGGCTGGTCGAAGAAAGGCGTGCGCATCCCGTACAAGGACCTCCCGAAATCCCTCGAGTTCCTGAAGCAGATGCGCTCGGCCGTCGCCGACGCGAAGAAAAAGTAGCCTGCCCGGAGCGATCAAATCGTCACTCAAGCGCCACTGGCGCTGCAACCGCAACCGTGTTACTATTCAGGGATCGTGGGGAATATAACCAAGGAGAAAACGCGATGATCCTCGCCAAACGCCTGCTGGCCGCCCTGCTGAGCCTGTCGCTCGCCGCGCCCGCGGGAGCGGTGCTCGCGCCGGACCCCTCGAGCGCCGTCGTCGGCCAGATGGTCGCGCGCATCCTCGAGAACAGCCACTACGATCACAAGGCGCTCGACCAAGGCACGTCCAAGGAGCTCCTCCGGCTCTACATCGAGATGTACGACTACAACCACATGTTCCTGACCAAGGAGGACGTCGACGATTTCTCGGCGCGCTACGGCGCCGTCCTCTCCGACAAGCTCAAGAGCGGCGAGGTCGAGCCCGCTTACGAGATCTTCGATAAATTCATGCAGCGCCTCGAAGACCGCGAGGCTTACGTCGCGAAGATCGCGGCGCAACCCTTCGACTACACCAAGGACGAATCCGTCGTCTTGGACCGCCACGAGCTGCCCTGGCCCGCCGCCGGCAAGGAGTACGACGAGCTCTGGCGCAAGCGCGTCAAATACGAGATGCTCCAAGAGAAGCTCGCCAAGACCAAGCCCGAGGAGCAGGCCAAGACCGTCACGCAGCGCTACGAACGGTTGCTGCGGTCCTATAAAGAGTTCGACTCCAGCGACGTCCTGCAGAACTACCTCACCGCCCTGACCCACACCTTCGACCCGCATTCGGATTACATGGCCGCGCCGCAGATGGAGAACTTCAACATCTCGATGCGGCTGTCGCTCGTCGGCATCGGCGCCGTGCTGCGCTCCGAGGACGGCTACGCGAAGATCGTCTCGCTCGTCTCGGGCGGCCCGGCCGACACCGACAAGCGTCTAAAGCCCAACGACAAGATCGAGGCGATCGCCCAGGGCGACGGCCCGTGGGTCGACGCCGTGGGCATGAAGCTCGATCGCCTGGTCCAGCTCATCCGCGGCGAGAAGGGCACGACGGTGCGCCTGAAGGTGATCCCCAACGACGCCCTGGACCCCTCGACGCGGGTCACCATTTCTCTCGTCAGAGACGAGATCAAGCTCACCGACTCCGAGGCCAAGGCCAAGGTCATCAAGACGACCGGCCCCGGCGGCCGCCCGATGAAGATCGGCGTGATCGACCTGCCTTCCTTTTACGCCGACATGAAATCCGTCGTCGATCCCAAGAGCACGACGCGCGACGTCGAGAAGCTCATCGGGGCGCTGCGCAAGGAGAACGTCGACGGCATCGTCATGGACCTGCGCCGCAACGGCGGCGGTTCTTTGTCTGAAGCCGTCGCGCTGACGGGCCTTTTCATCCCCGAAGGCCCGGTCGTGCAGATCAAGGACTACCGCGGCTCGATCAAGGTCTTGAAGGACACCGACCCGGGCGAGGCGTACACGGGCCCGTTGATCGTGCTGACCAGCCGCTCCTCGGCCTCGGCATCGGAGATCTTCGCCGCCGCGCTGCAGGATTACGGCCGCGCGCTCATCGTCGGCGAGAAGAGCACGTTCGGCAAGGGCACGGTGCAGTCGATCATCGAGCTCTCGCAGTATTTGCCGGGCGCGCTCAAGAGCTACCGCCCGGGCGCGGTCAAGCTCACCATCCAGAAGTTCTACCGCATCAGCGGCGGCTCGACCCAGCACCGGGGCGTCATCCCCGACGTCCGCATGCCGGGCTTGGACGACGTCATGGACATCACGGAGACCTCGCTCAAGAACGCGATGCCCTACGACGAGGTCGAGCCCGCGCAGTACCAGAAGGTCGACTCGGTCACGCCGGCCAAGATCAAGGATGTCGCGCGCCTTTCCGGTGAACGAGTGGCGACGAACCAAGAGTTCGCCTGGGTCAAAGAGGACATCGACCGCTATCAGAAGCAGAAGGACGAGAAGGCCGTCTCGCTCAACGAGGACAAGCGCTTGACTGAGAAGAAGGAGGACGAGCAGCGCGGCCAGGCCCGCAAAAAAGCGCGCGGCGCCCGCAAGACCAAGGAGATGCAGGCGACCGAGATCACTCTCGAGCAGATCGACGGCACGGCCAAGCCCGCCGAGGTCGCCAAGTCGACGACGACGGCGCCCCTGATCACGCCCCCCGACGAGGACGCCTACGAGAAAGCGCCCCCGACGCCCGACTTCGTGCTGGAAGAGACCGTCCACATCCTGGGCGACATGCTCGGCCCGAACGTTGCGGGGACCAATGGCGCGCGCGAGGCCGAGCACGCCGGCGTCGACGACGCCTCGCGCGGGGGCACCGTCACCCAGTAATCTCGAGCAAGGAAGGGACCGCCCATGAATCCGGACCGCTGGACCACGCGATCGCAAGAAGCCGTTCAGGCCGCCCAGCGCCTGGCTGAGGATCGCGGCCATCAGGAGATCGCGGAGGAGCACCTGATGCAGGCCCTCCTCACGCAGAGCGAGGGCGTCGTGCCCGAGGTCGTCAAGAAAGCGGGCGGCGACCCGGCGGGTCTGCTCGCCGCGCTCGAGAAAGACTTGAAAAAGCGTCCCCAGAGCAGCGGCGACAGCCGCTACCCCTCGCAAGGGCTCACGCGCGCGCTGCGTCTGGCCGAAGAACGCATGCAGGCGATGAAGGACGAGTACCTTTCCGTCGAGCACCTGCTGTTGGGCCTGCTCGACGCCGGCGGCGCGCCGGCGCGGCTCTTCGCCGCGCACGGCCTGACGCCCGACAAGATCCTCTCCGCGTTGACGCAGGTGCGCGGCGCCCAGCGCGTGACGAGCCAGGACCCCGAGGGCACCTTCCAAGCGCTGGAAAAGTACGGCCGCGATCTGACCGCCGCGGCGCGGCGCGGCAAGCTCGATCCCGTCATCGGTCGCGACTCGGAGATCCGGCGCGTCATCCAGGTCCTCTCGCGCCGGACCAAGAACAACCCCGTCTTGATCGGCGAGCCCGGCGTGGGCAAGACCGCCATCGTCGATGGCCTCGCCCAGCGCATCGTGGCGGGCGACGTCCCCGAGGGCATCAAGGACAAGAAAGTCGTCTCGCTCGACTTGGGCGCGCTCGTCGCCGGCGCGAAATTCCGCGGCGAGTTCGAGGAGCGGCTCAAAGCGGTTCTAAAGGAAGTGGCCGCCCAGGAAGGCCAGATCATTTTATTCATCGACGAGCTGCACACCTTGGTCGGCGCGGGCGCGGCCGAGGGCGCCATCGACGCAGCCAACATGCTCAAGCCGATGCTCGCGCGCGGCGAACTGCGCCTGGTCGGCGCGACCACCTTGGACGAGTACCGCAAGCACATCGAGAAAGACGCCGCGCTCGAGCGGCGCTTCGCCCCCGTGCAGGTCGGCGCGCCGTCGGTGGAGGACACGATCGCCATCTTGCGCGGCCTCAAAGAGCGTTACGAGGTCCATCACGGAGTCCAGATCCGCGACGCGGCCCTCGTCGCCGCCGCCGTCTTGTCCGACCGCTACATCTCCGACCGCTTCTTGCCGGACAAGGCCATCGACCTCGTCGACGAGGCCTGCAGCCGCCTGCGCATGGAGATCGACTCCATGCCGCTCGAGCTCGATGAGACCGAGCGCCGCATCAGGCAGCTCGAGATCGAGGCGACCGCTCTGAAGAAGGAATCGGACAAGCCGAGCAAGGAGCGTTTGCACGCGATCGAATCCGAGCTCAAGGGTTTGAAGGACAAGTCGAAGACGCTGCGCGCGCACTGGGAAAAGGAAAAGGCCGCGATCAAGGAACTGCGCGATTTCAAATCTAAAATCGATGAGCTTCGCATCGAGGAGAAACGCGCCGAGCGCTCGGGCGATCTCACCAAGGCCGCCGAGATCCGCTATGGCCGCGTCCCCGAGCTGCAGAAGAAAGCCGAGCAGGCGCAAAAAGACCTGGCGCAGCTGCAATCCAAGCAAAAGCTCCTGCGAGAAGAGGTCTCGGAGGAGGACATCGCCCAGGTCGTCAGCCGCTGGACCGGCATCCCTCTCGACAAGCTCTTGGCCGGCCAGCTGGAGAAGCTCTTGAAGCTCGAGGAGACGCTCCACGCGCGCGTCGTCGGCCAGGAAGAGGCCGTCAAGGCCGTCGCCGAGGCCGTGCGCCGCTCTCGCTCCGGGCTGTCCGATCCGAACCGCCCGATCGGCGTGTTTTTGCTCATGGGCCCGACCGGCGTGGGCAAAACGGAGCTCGCGCGCGCGCTGGCCGAGACGCTGTTCGACGACGAGCGCAGCATGGTCCGCGTCGACATGTCGGAGTACATGGAGAAGCACGCCGTCAGCCGGCTGATCGGCGCGCCTCCGGGCTACGTCGGCTACGACGAGGGCGGCCAGCTCACGGAAGCCGTGCGCCGCAAGCCCTACTGCGTCGTCTTGCTCGACGAGATCGAAAAAGCGCATCCCGACGTCTTCAACGTGCTCTTGCAGATCATGGATGACGGGCGCCTGACCGACGGGCAAGGCCGCATGGTCAACTTCAAGAACACGATCCTTCTGATGACCTCGAACGTGCAGCAAGACGAGCTCAAGAGCCGCTTCCGCCCCGAGTTCTTGAACCGCATCGACGAGACCTTGGTCTTTCATCCTCTCGACCAAAAGGACATCCGCCGCATCGTCGACATCCAGATCGCCAAGGTTTCCGAGCGCCTCAAGGACCGCCGCGTGACGATCCTCTTGGACGACGCGGCCAAGGAGCACCTCGCCAAAGAGGGCTACGACCCGGCCTACGGCGCGCGGCCGCTCAAGCGCGCGATCCAAAAGCTGCTCGTCGACCCGCTCGCGCGCCTCATCTTGACCGGCGAGGTCAAGGACGGCGCCGCCATCGCCGTCTCGGCGAGCAAGGGCGGCCTCACCTTCAAAGCCGTGGGCAAATCCGGCGTCGCTAAGTAGTCATTTAGTAAAATCCGGGCGATGCTGGCCGCGCTGCTCCTCTTTTTATCCTCGTCCGTCCCCGCGCGCGCCGCCTCGAGCGGCACCGCCCGTCTCGCATTGATCGAATACCCAGGCTGGGACGCGAGCTCGCAAGTCGGCGCGGCCCTCGCCCGGATGATCAAAGAGTCGGACGGCCAGCTGCTCTCCGAGCAGACCCTGCCCTGCTATTACAGCGGCGGCGATTATCGGTTTCGCATCCCGAACGCGCAGGCCGAGTTTTCCACGTCCTCGGCGATTCTCTTCGACGCCGCCGACGAGGCCGTTCTCGTCTATCCGCCTGACCCCGAGTTTGCGGCGCGACTGCGAGAGCTCGCCGCCGACCCGGCGACCTACGAGAACCGCTTCAGTCTGCGCCTTTCGTCGACGCCGGCCACGCTCAGCGAGTTCGAGACGTCGACCGGCGAAGCGATCCTCACCGCGCAGATCCATCCCGAGCAGGGCGAGAGCGCGCAGTGGCACACGACGATCACCTCCCTCTCGCGCGTGCGCTGGAAAGGGCGCGAGGAGTCCGTCCTCGTCATCACCAAGGTCTTCGGCGGCCTCGGGCGCGTGGCGACGACGGTGCGCGAGGCGAAAGCGCGCGGCGCCTACGTCGGCCTCGCGCGCGACGGCGCCTTCGGCGACGAGTTGACGGAGCTCAACGGCCCCGCGCTCGTCGACGCCTTGGCCGGGCTCGGCCTCCAGGTCTCGGGCGTCGGCGGCACCGAGCTGCGCCGCTGGCCGGAATTGGCCGCTTATCGAGAAAAGCATCCGGACGGCGTGCGGTTCATCTCGACCAATCTCGTGTACTCGAGCGCGCCGGCGACGACGGTCTTACCCGATCACGCGATCGTCGAGAACGGAGGGCTCAAGATCGCCGTCATGGCGGTGACCAATCCTTACGAGAGCAAATATTTCAAGCAGGGCGGGCTCAAGGGCGTCGAGCTCGCGGACCCGCTGCAGTCGGTCGAGGCGCGCATCGCGGACCTGCGCAAGGAAGCCGACGTCGTCGTGCTGCTCGCCGACCTCGCGGGTCCAGCCGAGGAGCGCCTGCGCCTCCACGCGTTCGGCGTCGACGCGATCTTAGGCGAGGTGCAGCGCTACCCGCCCTCTTCGCCACCGCCGGACCTGGAAGTCTCGCAGACGCAACGCGGCCCGTTCGACCCGCCGCTGCTCGTCGCGCGCCTTTACGACAGCGACCTCAACGTCGTCGAGATCGCCCTCGACGGCGCGGACTGGCGCGTCGCGGAGCGTCATCGCCGCCTCGACGACACCGTGCCGACCGCTCCCGGCTTCCGGGAGTTCGACCCCGAGGCTTTCGGCATCAAGCTTTCGACTTCTCCGCCGCTCATCCCCGGCGCGCGCAGGCTCTACGGCGTCGATCTTTCGACGGCGTCGCACATCGACGCGACGAAGCTCTGGACGCTCGCGTCCGGCATGCTCGCCGACGAGACGAAGTCCGAGGCCGCTCTCCTGCGCGTCTGGGACCTGCGCGTCGAGCTCGACGACGACATTCCCGAAAGCGTCGCCCAAGTCTGGCTTCGCGCCGGCGACCCGGCGCTGATCTATTACGTCCGCGGCTCGCGGCTCAAGGCCTTGATCGCCGAGTCCCAAGCGCAGAAGGACCGCGAGGACAAGGGACTTCCGATCGGCGACCAGATCCGCTACACCTTCGCCGGCCTAGACAAGGACGGCAAGCTCCACGGCGCGGCGATCGAGGGCGGCGATCTCTACAAGATCGCCACCTCGCAGATCTTGGCCGAGGCGCTCGGGCTCTCGAGCGAGAGCGGCGCCCCGCGGCCGGTCGGCAAGAACGTAGATGAAGCCGTGCTCGAGGCCCTGCGCAAGCGACGCGATTCCTCGGACGACGCCTATCGCGATTGGATGGCCGGCCTCCCGGCGGCCGACCGCGGCTTTTGGAAAGTGAACTTCCGCGACGCCGGCCTGACGATCAACGAGACCAAGGTCGTGCGCAGCGACGCTTTCGACGGCGTGCCGAACTCGCGCATCCAGGGCTTCGACCAGCTGACCGTCGGCTACACGTTCAAGGCCGACGCCGACTATTTGCGGGGACCGTACAAATGGTCGAACACGCTCGAGTTGGAGTACGCGCGCACGCGCGTGGCGCCGCGCGGCCAGCCCGTCGTCACCAACACCACGGCCAACCGCATCATGGGCCTGACCACCGGAACGCGGCGCGCGGGCGCGATCTCGGAGAAATGGCTCGCGCAGTCCTGGGGCCCGTCGCTCGGCTTCGAGTACGACGGCCAGTTCCAAGCCGACCCCGGCCTGCGGCGCAAGAGCATCTACAGCGTCCTGCCCGGCCTTCAGTTCTACGACGGCTCGTTCATCCGCACGCTCGAGCTGTCGGGCAACATCAAGCGCGACGAGTCGCGCGAGCCGGCGAACACCCAGGCCGGTCTGCACTTCCGCGCTCTGTTCTCGAAGTCGATCGGCCAGACGTCGGTGACCGGCGCGCCGATCGACGTCCAAGGCGAGGTCTACGCGAACTACTTCTTCCTGACCCACACCGACACGGCCCAGGACTTGCGCGTCGAGGGCGACGCGAACCTCAAGCTCAATATCCCGATCCGCAAATATCTGACGATCGCGCCGTTCGTCGACTACTACGTCTTCGAGTGGAAACTCGCTCCCGTCTGGGGCTACAGCGCCATGACGGGCGTCCAGATCGGCTTCTCCCGCCTCTGGAAGCCCCAGTACGAACCCCTGCTAGGGCTCTAAACGATTCACAGCGGTGCCTGGCACCGCTGTTGACTTACCACCTCGTAGCGCGAGCCTTTGGGCGAGAGCGTGCTTTTGACGAGGGCGATCGCGTCGGCGGGGAAGACGATGGGCTCGAACTCGTAGGACGCGAGCAGGCGGGTGAGAACGCCCAGGCCGCGCAGGCTCCTTTGCCGGCCGAGGGTCACATGGGCCTTGAACTTCTCTTCCCCCCCGAGCTCCTTCGCCATTTCGGCGAGTTCCGGCGCGCCCTTGGTCAGCCCGAGATAAAGCGTCTTCGGATTCTTCATTCCGCCGAACGCGCCGACGCAGGAGAGCTCGATCGTAAAAGGCGGCCGGCGCGCGACCCGCGCCAGCGCCTCTTTGAGCGCCGGGAGCTCCGTCTCGGGCCGCTCGCCGTAGAAGCGCAGCGTCACGTGCAGATTCTCGCGCTCGACCCACTTGTAATCGGCGCCGGTCGCCTCCAGCGCGTCCAGCACGCGCGCGACCTTCGCGCGCGCGGCGTCCTCGAGCATGACGGCGGCAAAAAGTCGCAACTTGATTCCCCGAAACCCGAGCCCTATAATACCACCATGAAGCGCCCGACGAACAGCGACGCGCGGCGCCCGCTCTGCGCCTCGGAGATCTTTCCCGACCCGCAGCGGATTCCCGCGCGCGCCTACGACAGCGCCGGCTGGGACCGCTTCTTGAAGACCCATCCGGCGACGCCCGCGCTGGTCTATGCGCCGCTCGGCTGCTGGTGGCTTTGGCAGTCCTACCGCGCGCCGGGCTTCGTCGGCTCGACGTGGGTGCTGTACGTGAGCGGCCTCTTCCTTTGGACGCTGCTCGAGTACGGCATCCACCGCGGGCTGCTGCATTTCGCCGACGTCAACGCGCTCTGGAACATGGACCTGGCGCGCATCCACGCGCGCCACCACGAGCACCCCGAGGACGTCTCCCAAGTGATCATCAGCCCGGTGCAGACCTTGCCGCTGGCGGGCGTCCTCTATCTCATCTTGCGCGTCTTCCTCAACGCGCCGCGCGCGGGCGGCGTGCTCGCGGGCATCACGACGGGCTATCTGTGCTACGAAAGCTTCCACTACGCGTTTCACGCGCCCGAGTCCCTGTCTTGGAAGTGGCTCAACGCGCTGCGCAAGTACCACGCGCGCCACCACTTCGAGACGCCGGACGGCCGCTTCGGCGTGACGAGCCCGCTCTGGGACCTGGCGTTCGGCGCTTGAGAGCCCTCGTCCAGCGCGTCGACCGCGCCGCCGTCCGCCTCCCGTCCGGGGAAAGCCGCGCGATCGGGCGCGGGCTGTTGATCCTGCTCGGCGTCGGCCACGGCGACGACGAGGCCGCGGCCAAGAAGCTCGCCGAGAAATGCGTCCATCTGCGGATCTTCCCGAACGCGGACGGGAAGTTCGACAGATCTCTTTTAGAGGAAGCCGGCGAGGCGCTCGTGATCTCGCAGTTCACGCTCTACGGCGAGGCCAAGGGCGGGCGGCGCCCCGATTTCACCGCCGCCGCGCGCCCCGAGCTCGCCGCGCCGCTCTGCGAGGGCTTCGCGCGCGCGCTCGAGGCCCTCGGCGTCCCCGTCAAGCGCGGCGAGTTCGGCGCCCACATGAAGATCGAGTCCGTCAACGACGGGCCGGTCACCCTCTGGCTCGACACCGAGCGGCTCTGACCGCTCCGCGTACCCCGAAGACCTATTGAGCCCGGTCAACGACCCCCGTTGACGCGTCTCATCGTCGGAAAGGCGGGTTTGCGCTACCCTATACCCGCCGAGAAGGAAACGACTATGAACCTCAAAAAAGACATCTGGCTGATCCTCGCCGCGCTGGCGCTGCTCGGCATGATCATCCTCCCGAAAACCGCTTATTCCGCCGTGCGCGAGATTCCCGCGATCGCCGACCTGCCCGCGATGAACGTCTCGATCTCCGTCTTCAAGATCTCGGAGCCGCTGCTCCCCGCGAGCCTGCCGACCCGCCCGATCGCGATCCCGTCGATCGGCGGCCCGATGACGCGCCTTCCTTCGCCCGCGACTGGCATCCCGACCCTGCCCGGCGCCGTGATCCGCGTCGCGACCGCTCAGCTCGAGCCCGCCCGCGCGCAGGTCTCCGTGTTCGCCGCGGCGCAGAAGGCCTTCGCGGCCTCGGCCGGCGAGACGCAGACGTCCTCGACCAAGCTCAACGCCGCTTTCGACCGCAGCAAGGCCGACGCCGAGAAGGCCGAAGCCGGTGACGAGACGCCCGTGGTGCAGCTCCCGAAGCGCAAGAAGCGCCGGGAGCAGGCGCAGCTGACGCTGCCCGAGTACGATCTTCTCACGGAGATCGGCGTGCCGCGCTAAGCGCTCGCGACAACGAGGACGAAGAAAGGCCCCCGCGAAGGGGGCCTTTTCTTTTTTATAAAAGATGGGGTCAGACCCCTATTTGAGCGCGAAGTACCAGCGGGCGCCGAAGCTGCCGTCGACGCGCACGCGCGTGGGCGCGGGCGTGACGCGAAACGTCGGGCCGAGCTCGAGGAAGAGCTCGACGGGGTGCTTGAGATGCGGCCAGTACGACAAGCCGCCGAGCGTCCTGATGCCGAAATCGGACGGCGTTTGGGACTCGAACCGTCCGCCGACCGAAACGTAGGCGCCCAAGCGCCCGTGCGCGGGCTGGGGCAGCAGCTCCCAGGCATGCAGCGAGTAATCGGCCCACAAGACGAGCGTGTCGCTGACGCCCAAGCCGAAGTCGACGGCGTCGCGGTCATTGAAGAAATATTTGGCGACAGCTCCGGTCGGATCGCCCAAAACGGCGCCCACGCCGAGCTGGCCAGCCTGCTGCGCGGCCGCGGGAACGCTAAGAAGCAGAGCGGCCGTCAACAGCGTCAACGCCGGGATCGTCAAGCGCATAGTCCTCCTTCCAGACGGGGAGCGTAAACGAGAACGTCGAGCCCTTGCCGGGCTCGCTGTCGACCTCGAGGCGGCTGTCGTGGGCCTCGACGATCCTCTTGGCTAAAGACAAGCCGACGCCGAAGCCCTTGGCCGCGCTCTTTCCCTGCTCGGTGCGGAAATATCCGGAGAAGATGCGCTCGAGGTCGTCGCGGTTGATGCCGATGCCCGTGTCGGCGACCGAGACGCGCAGCCGGCCGGCGTCCTTGGCGTCCGGGGCCAGGCGCACGACGACGCGGCCGTTCTCGGGGGTGTATTTGATCGCGTTGCCGATCAAGTTAGTCGCCACGAGCGAGAGCGCCTCGGGGTCGGCGCGCACCTCGACCGGCGTCTCGGGGAACTCGAGCGCGATCGTGATGTTTTTTCGCAGCGCGAGAATATCCAGGCGCTGCCCGGCCTGCTGCATGACCTCGCGCACGGTGGCGCGGCGCAGGCTCACGGCGAACTTGCCGGACTCCAGGCGGCCCATGTTGAGCAGGTTGTTCGACGCGATGTGCAGCGCGCGGATGTTGGCCTTGAGCATCTCGTAATAGGTCTGGCGCTTGGCCGCCAGCGTCTCTTGGCCCTCGGTCTCTTCCAAAAGAAGGGACACGCCGTTGATGATCGACAGCGCGTTGTTGAACTCGTGCGAGACCAGCGAGACGAGCTGGCCCTTGAACTGGGCGAGCTCGTGCTCCTTCAAGAACTGCTCGTTGAGCCGGCGCGTCAGCTGCCCCAACGAGGAGTAGAGGCTCTGCAGCTCGGGCCCGCTCGGCGGCGGCGGCAGCGACCACTCGCGGCCGAGCTGCCAGCGGCGGGCGTATTCCTCGAGCAGGCTGATCGGGCCGATCACGTACCACGAGGCGTAGACGGCGAGCAGCCCGCCGACGAGAAAGCCCGTGGCGAGCGTCAGATAGAACGTCGCGCGCGCCGCCTGCCGCGCGGCGCGGCGGCGCTCCTGCAGCCGCTTGAAATTCTCGTCGCGCATCTGGATCAAGAGCGCGACGACGTCGTACAAGGAGCGGTGATCGGCGCCGACGCGCACGGCGTTGGCGAGCGAGAGCCGCCCCTGGTCCTTGCGCGAGATCCAGCGCTCCTCTTGCGCGAGGTAATCGGCGATCTGGCCGTCGAGCTCCCGCCAGATGCTCTCCTCGCGCGCGCCGGACATGTGATGCGTGAGCTCCTCTTGGTCGATCGAGACCTCATGGATCACGCGCCGGCGCTCCTTGGCCCAGGACGGGTTGCCGGTCAAGAGGTACTGGCCCGTCAAAAGCTCGACGTGGCGCAGCTGGTCGCCCAGGCGCGGCAGGCGGCTCAATACGGCCAAGTCGTTCTCGAAGGCGGCTTCCAGGTCCGACTGCGCGCGCTCGACGGCGCGGTAAGAGAGCGCGACGACGACCGTGTAGGCGGCCAGACAAAGCAGGACGATCGTCAGCTGCGAGCGCAGGCGCAGGTGGCGCAGGCCCTTCATTTCGCCTCGGCCTCCCGCGGCCGCTCTTGACGCTTGCGCGCGACGAGCTCGTCGTAGTCTTTCTGCGCCTGCTGGTAGGGCCGGCCGCCGAGCTTCTTGGCGGCCGCCACGGCGCGCTGGTAATAGGCCTCGGCGTCCTCGTAGCGGCGCTGGCTCTCGAGAAACAGCGCCAGGCCGCTCAAGTGCTCGAGCAGCTCCTCGGGCGGCGCGCCGGGCCGCTGCGAGAGCTCGACGGCGCGGCGATAGCGTGACTCGGCTTCCGCGTTCTTGCCTTCGAGCGAGAGCACGCCCGCCAGGTCGTAAGCGGTCGCCGACGCCGCGCGCGCGTCGTGCTCCTTCTCGAAGTAAGCGAGCGCCTCGCCGTAAAGCCCCTCGGCGCGCGCCGAGCGGCCTTGCAGCACCTGGAGCCCGGCCAAAAAGCCGGCCGCCTCGCCGGCCGCGGCGGGATCGCTCCCGCGCGCGGCGGCGTCGAGGGCGGCCCGGCCGCGGCTCTCGGCCTCGGCGTAGCGGCCCTGGCGAAACGCCAGCTCCGCCCGGCCGAGCTCTCCGCTAGGAAACGAGGCGCAAGCCGAGAGGCCCAGCAGACCGAGCAGACAAGACAGCGCGGTCCGCCGGGAGCGGCTCAATGAACGATGAAGTCGTAAGACCGGACGGTCTTGCGGCCGTTGGCCTTGGCGCGCTTGGCCGCCTGATCGATGAGCCAGTGAGCCCATGCGTTGAGCCCCTCGAGGGCGTCTCCGGCCGTGTTGCACTTGTACCCCTTCAACGCGGCCTTGACTTTGCTGCCGACCAGAAGCATCTCGCCTTTCTTCGCCATGATATCACCTCGCGACGGGATAACGAAATCGCGACGATGATATCACAAAAAGCGCGCGCGCTGCCTAGCGAGGATAGCGGCGGACGAAGCGGACGGGCTGGGACTTGGGCGTCTTGTGCAGCAAGTACGCCGCGATCGCGAGCGAGACGAAGCCCGATATGAAGAGCAGCAGGGCGCACGAGTCCGCCCCCGCCCCCAGCGGCGAAACCTGCCCCGACGACGTGATCCCGATGAGCATCAGCGCGTTCATGGTGTCTTGTACCTCGGCGTTTGAGTGTGCTGCGTCTCGACGGCAGGGTAGCCCCGGGCTGTTACGAATTCATTACGCCTCGTGTCACGCCTCGACGGCGTAGTCCCGCAGGAAGTCCAGATCGTTGTGTTGGAGCTTCTTGATCGCCTTGTGCTCGATCTGCCGCGCCCGCTCCCGGGTGATCCCGAAGAACTTGCCGCACTCTTCCAGCGTGCTGCCCACGCCGTCGTCGATGCCGTAGCGCATGCGCAGTATGCTGCGCTCGCGCTCGTTGAGCCGCATGAAAGCGCGGTCGATCGCCTCGCGGCGCAGGACGCGCTTGAGGGCGTCCGCGGGATCGCGCGAGCGGTCGACGATCGTGTCCGCGACGGTGCCGTCCTCGTCGCCGCTGCCGCCGCGGATCGGCGCCGTCAACGAGACCGGCTCCTGCATCGCCTCGAGCGTCAGGCGGATCGCCTTTTGCGATTGGCCCATCTTCTGGGCGTACTCGCGCATGGTCGGGTCGCGCCCTTCCTCTTGGCGCGTGCGCTGCGCCATGCGGCCCATCTTGGCCATGCGCTCGCGCACGTGGGCGGGTACGCGGACGGTGCGGTCCTTGTCGGCGAGCGCGCGGTTGATCGCCTGGCGGATCCACCACGTGGCGTAGGTCGAGAACTTGAAGCCGCGCGTGTCGTCGAACTTCTCGGCGCCCTTGATCAGGCCGAGCGTGCCCTCTTGGATGAGATCGGCCAGGTCCAGGTGGCTGCCGGAGTGCTTCTTGGCGATGGAGACGACCAGGCGCAGGTTGCCGCAGACGAGCTTGCGTTTGCAGTCTGCGACGCGCTCCTCGAAGTCGACGATGCGCCGCTCGAGGTCCAAGAGCTCATCGGAGCGGATCGGCAAGGCTTTGGCCATCTTGCGCCGCTCGGCGGCGTCGGCGCCCATCCACTGCTCGGCCAAGCTTTTGATGCGGTTGGAAAGCCGGATGATCTTCCTATCGTTCAAGCGCAGCGCGAGGATCTTGTTGAGCGCCGCCTCCCGGGTCTTCGGGTTTTCCGACTTCGCGGCCCGGGCGATGGCGGCCGCGGCCGTCCGCATCCGGCGGCGCATGGAGGAGAGCTGGCCGCGGTCCTTGCGGCCGCGCGGCATGAGCTCGGCCTCCGTCATCTCATTGCCGCGCAGAAGATCGGCCCAGTCGGCGATGGCGTGGTGCGCGATGCCGGAGCCGAGCACGAGCAAGCGCAGCTCGCGCTCGAGCGCGCGCATCGTCTTGGTCAGGCTGATCTCCTCGTCGCGCGTCAGCAACGGCATCTTCGCGATCTTGGCGAGATACGCCCCGATCGGGTCGGCGAGCCCCGCCGCTTCCTCGGGGGGCAAGGGATGGTCCTGCATCAAAGGTTCGGCGCTCATCAGGGTACCTCGGCGGTCCAAGATTACTTTCGTGGTCCGCCGGCGCGGGAGGGCAGGGGTCGCCGACGTTGAGAAATTATCTCACGGCCGTGTTACGAGGTTGTTAACGCGCGCTGAGATCGCGCTGAAGTCGGGAAGGGCTCAGCCGCCGACGGTCGCCCACATCAGCCGCTCGCCGTAGGGCTGCTGGGCGTCGGACTGGCGCTCGGGCGTGATGAAGAGCTCGAAGCTCTTCCAGGGCACGACGGTGTCGAGCGTGCCGCGCAGGTTGCGGTCGACTTTGAGCGCGCCCATGTTCTGCGCGCGCCCCTGGCTGCCCTGCGGCTTGATCCAGACGACGTAGGTGCTCGCGGGCGGGTCGAGGCGCTCGGGGTTGGCCAGGTGCTTGGCCGTCACGTCGACGCTGACGTTGCCGTTGCGCGCCGCGCTCGTCGTGACGATCCCCTCGGCCGAGGGGTCCTTGGGGCTGACGGCGAGCTTGGTCTTGTCCGAGCCGCCGAGGCCGAGCGTGGCGCAGGACGCCAACAAGAGGCCTAAAATGGCGAGGGCCCATGGCGCCGGCCGCCCAGCCGTTTGCGCCATGGACCCAAATCGTCTTGCTCGTCCTATCTGTTGTCCGAGCATGATTCAGAATACCACGGAAGGCGGGAAGAGGCTATGGACGCGAGGTCAAAGCGTCGTGACGCTTATGTGAAGACAGCCAGGCGTCGAGGTCCAAGGCGGTCAGCGAGAACGGGTCGACGCGCGCGCCGGCCGCGCGCACGCTCCAGTGCAGGTGCGGCCCGGTGGCGCGGCCGGTCATCCCGACGCGGCCGAGGACGTCGCCTTTTTTGACGAGCTGGCCGGCTTTGACGTCGATCTTCGACAGGTGGAAGTAGGCCGAAAAAATCCCGAACCCGTGGTCGAGGTAGACGCAGCTCCCTTGATAGAAGTAGTCGCCGGCGAGGACCACCTTGCCGCCCTCCGGCGCGCGCACCTCGACGCCGGTTTTCGCGCGCAGGTCGGCGCCCGAGTGCGGGGCCTTCGGGACGCCGTTGAAGACCGAGCGCTCGCCGAAGCGCGAGGACGGCGCGCCGGGGATCGGCGTCTCGAAGCGTCCGGTGAAATAACGCTTGGCTTGCGAGCGCGCCAGCGCGTTGGCGATCCACAGCGCCTCGAGACTCGCGCGCTCCTCGTCTTCCTTGGGCGGAGCGACGTATTTCCCCTCCACCTGCAGCCGGCGCGTCGGGAACTCCTTGGGCAGGACGTCGATCGTCGTCGACCACGGCTCGGGCGTCGAGAGCGTGAGCGTGTGGGTGCCGATCTTGACGTCCAAGTCGAGCCCCACGAAGGCGAGGTAGCGGCCCGGCGCGCCGCCCGGGAAAAAGCGCAGCGTCTCGTCCTCGAAGCGGCCCGTGGGCGGAACGTTCGCGTCCGCGCCTTGGACGGCGACGAGCAGCACTTCCCCCGGCTGGCGGGCCCGGCCGACGAGCTCCACGTCGAGCGCGGCGCGGGCGGGCGTGAGAAGAAAAAGGGCGAGCGCGCTAGCGAGCACGCTCCAGTTTACCTTTTAGCCGTCAGTAGCTGCCGTAGCGCTGCTTGGCGAGGACGTCGTGCAGATGCTCGACGCGGTCGAACTCGGCCTTGGCGCGGCGCGCGGCGGCGATGGCCAGGCGCGTGTCCTCCGAGTCCGGCAGCATCAGCGGCTTGCGCGCGGGCAGCTGGGGCAGCAGGCGCTCGCGCTCCTCGAGCTCTTTTAACGCGCGCCAATCGCGCCAGCAGACGCGCGCCATGGCGAGTATCGAAAGGATCGCCGCGACGGCGATCGCGGGGCCCAGCATCATGTCGACGTAAGACGGGTCCACCATATGCCCGAAGCGTAAAGGAAATCGCCGGAGCGCGCAAGGGCCCCCGGCGTCAGAATCTCGAGACGGGCCGGTTACGGTTTGACGACGGAGTAATGCGCCTCGAGCGCCCAGTGGTCGGACAAGGGCTTGCCGTTGAACGGCTCCTTGAACGTTTGGGCGACGAAGTCGGTCTTGAGCGCGGCGCTCTCGCCGTCGAAGTGGAATTGGTGGTCGATCTCGTTCGACCAAAACTCGCCGGGGTCCTGGCCCGCGCAAGCGTGCGAGAGCAGGCAGTCCTTGACGGCGTTGGCGGCGCCGGAGAGGCTTTCGAAGAGCGCGTAGTCCTCGCCCGAGGGCTTCATGTTGAAGTCGCCCATGACGAGCGCCGGGTACTTCGGATCGCGCGTGCGGCGCACGAAGTCGGCGTAGATCTTGAGCTGGGCCACGCGCGCGGCCATCGAGTCCGCGGGCTTGACCCCGTCTTGCTCGGCGTTGGTGTGCGTGTCGTAGACGTCCATCGGGCCGACCCCGGGGACGTCGACGCGCACGTGCAGCGCGCCTTTGGTGGCCACGCAATCCCAGCCCGTGCACGTGTCGTAGGCGACGGTCTCGGTGAGCAGCACGGGGAAATCGCTGAGGATGAAGAGGCCGGCGCCGCCGACCTTCGGAAAGCGCGCGCCGCCGCCGGCGACGACGTAAGGATAGCCCGCCTCTTTAGCCGCCTTCGCGGAAATCGGGTGCCAGGCCTCTTGAATGGCGACGAGCTGCGGGCCTTGGCCCGACGCGCGCGCGGCTTTGAGGCGCCGGGCGATCTCTTCATAGCGCTTCCAGAGCGCCTTGTCGTCCTCGTCGCCGCTCTTGGTGAGCGCGATGCCGTGGATGTTGTAGGTCAGCGCGCGCAGCGTGAAGGCTTTTTGCGACGCGGGGCCGGGCGCGGTTTGCGCGGAGAGGGCGGCGGCGAGGATCAGGGCCGGGAGCGTGGTCACGCAGCGAGCTTAATAAGGTAAGAGGCGAGCGTCAATGATCCCCCTCAACCGGGGTCAGACGCGTCTCCGGCGATTTTTTGAGTTCCCGAGGTGAGTTTTGGGACAGCGTCATGGTTTGGAGCCGATCCGGGGATGCGGCTCGAGCGCAGATACGACGCGAGAAAATGCTAGCCTCGCCGTGTGAAAACCCTCATCGGCCTCTCCGGCAGCCTCCGCCGTTCCTCCTATAACACCGCTCTGCTGCGCGCCGCCTCGCGCCTGCTCCCCGACGGCTTCACGCTCGACCTGCGCACCCTCGACGGCATCCCGCTCTACAACGAGGACGTCGAAACCGCCTCGGGCATCCCCGCCGCCGTCGCCGCGCTCAAAGACGCGCTCGCCGGCGCCCAGGGCCTTCTGATCGCCACGCCCGAATACAACAACTCCATCCCCGGCGTGCTCAAGAACGGCATCGACTGGCTGACCCGCCCGCCGCAAGACATCGCCAAGGTCTTCGGCGGCAAGCCCGTCGCCCTGCTCGGCGCCACCCCCGGAAACTTCGGCACGCTGCTCTCGCAGACCGCCTGGCTGCCCGTGCTGCGCACCCTCGGAGTCAAGCCGCACTTCGGCGGCCGCCTGATGGTCTCGCGCGCGCACGAGACGTTCGACGAAAACGGCGTCCTGAAAAGCCCCGCCGTCGAGAAGCAGCTGCGCGAGTACCTCGCGAGGTTCTGCAAGACGCTGTAGGCTTTAAGCCCGGCTGGCGGCCGCTTTCTTGGCCAACGCCATCGAGATGTCTTGGAAGATGACGCCCACGCCCAAGTTCTCGCCGCCGGGGCCCCGCACCCGCATCGTGCTGTAGCCGATCGTCATCGTCGCGTCGCCGTGCGCGACGGAGACCTCGGCGCGCAAAACCACGCGCCCCGACTCCAGCACGTCCTTGATGATGGCGCACAGCGCTGGATAAGGCTCGAGCGCCTCGGAATAAGGCTTGCCCGCGACGGCGCCCATGGGGACGTGCAGGATGCGCCCCGCGGTGGCGTTGCCGTAGGCGACGAGGCCGTTCTCGTCGATGCCCAGGAAACCGCCGCTCAAGCTATCGAGCACGCTGCGAAAGTATTCCGCCGCCATGGCCTCATTCTACCAAAGTGCCGCTAGGGGAAAGTCCCCATTGAAATTTTCCCGTTTTCGGGTATCCTTCACGCACCGCCATGCACTGGCTCCACGACGACTTGGCCGTCAGCGGACTCCACGACCTGCACTTGGACGAACCCATCGGCGCCGTCTTGAACGTCTGCGAGCGCCGCCCCTACGACCCGCCGGCGAGCCTCGCGTATCTGCATAAAGGCTTCCCCGACGAGCAGCCCTTCTCGCTCGAGCTCGTCTGGGAGTGCGTCCAGTGGGTCGACCGCCAAGTCGCCTCCGGCAAGAAAGTCCTCGTCCACTGCGCCGAGGGCAACTCGCGCTCCGTGACCGTCGTCGTCGGCTACCTGATGTATAAAGGAATGCCGCTGCAAGACATCCAGCGCCAAGTCCTGCGCCGCAAGCCGTTCACCCAGATGGGCGGCGTGCAGACCGACGAGCCGCAGTACTTCCAAGAGACGTTCCTCAAGAAGTTCGACGCGTTCTTAAAGACCGTCTAGCCCTTTGCTAGAATCGCCGCATGGAAGACCGCCTCGAGAAGCTGCGCGCCGCGCTCAAGGCCTTCGCGCGCGAGCGCGACTGGGAGCAGTTCCATACGCCGAAGAACCTCGCCATGGCCATGTCGGTCGAGGCTTCCGAGGTCGTCGAGATCTTCCAGTGGCTGACCCCCGCGCAGTGCGAGAAGCTCGACGACAAGACCCGCGCCCACCTCGAAGACGAGCTCGGCGACACGACGATCTATCTGCTGAAGCTCGCCGACCGCTACGGGATCGACCTGATCGACGCCGCCGCGCGCAAGCTGGAAAAGGCCAAGCTCAAGTACCCGGTCGAAAAAGCGCGCGGGCGCATGACCAAGCACGACGAGCTTTAGGCTGCGTCAGCGGCCGGCGAACTTTTCGGCGAGCGCCTTGAGCGCTTTCAAATCGAGCTTGCCCGAGCCCAGCACCGGGAACGCCTCGACCCTGTAGAAGGAGGAGGCCGACGGCGTCCACAGGCCCGGCAGGCCCTCGGCCTTGGCTTTGGCCAGCAGCGCCGGGATGTCGCCCGCGTAACCGGCGTAAAGAACGACCAGCCGCTCGCCGCGCTGCTCGTCGGGCACGGCCGTCACGACGAAAGTCTGCTCGGCGAGGCCGGCCGCTTTGTGCAGCCTCTCCTCGACGGCCTCGTGGGGGGCCATCTCGCCTGCAATCTTTGAAAAACGACTACCCCACCTGCCCTTCAGGTAGATAAAGCCGTCGCGGTCGATCACGGCGACGTCGCCGGTCGCGTACCAGCCGTCCTTGAGGACCTCGGCCGTCTTCTCGGGCTCGTTCAAGTAGCCGCGCATGACGTGCGGGCCCTTGATCATCAAGAGGCCCTGCCGGCCGTAAGGCAATTTCGCGCCGGTCTCGGGATCGACGACCTTGGCCGCCGTGCCGGGCAGGTTCTGGCCGACCGAGTCCGGCTTCGAGCCTTTCTGCGGCCCGCGGTCCGGGACGTCGACGGCCGCGACCGGCGAGAGCTCGGTCGCGCCGTAGCCCTCCAGCGGCCGCGCGCCGAACTTGGCCGCGAAGTCGTCGGCGATGGAGCCGCGCATCTTCTCGGCGCCGGCGATCACGTGGCGCAGGCTCGCGAAGGCCGCGGCCGGGATCTTCGCCGTGTAGCGCTGCAGGAAGGTCGGCGTCGCCAACAGGATCGTCGGCTTGAGCTTTTGCGCCAGCTTGGCGATGGGGCCCAGCTCGAGCGGGTGCGAGTGGTAGGCGGCCGACAGCCCGCGCGCGAGCGGGAACCACAGCGTCATCGTGTAGCCGAACGAGTGGAAGAAGGGCAGCACGCCGAGCACGGAATCGTCTTTCTTGAACGGGTAGGCCTCGGCGATCATCTCGAGGTTCGACTGGACGTTCAAGTGCGTGAGCTGGACGCCCTTGGGCAGCGCCGTCGAGCCGCTCGTGAACACGATCGTGGCCTCGTCGTCGAGTGAGCGCGAGGCGTTTTTAAAGAAGAGCGACGCGACGGCCGCCCGCGGCAGCGCGCGCAACAGCGCGTAGACGGCGGCGAGCTTCCATTTGGGGATGCCGGCCATCACGTCTTCCAGATAGATCATCGGCCGGTCGGGGATGGCCGCGCCTTTCTCTTTCAAGACCTCGACGGCCTTGCGCGAGGTGACGACGGTCTCGATGCCGGCGACGTCGACGGCGTGGGCGACGGCTTCGGCGCTGGCGGTGTAGTTCAAGTTGACCGGCACCTTGCCGAGCTGCGCGAGCGCGGCGTTGGCCAGGGCCCCGCCGACCGACGGCGGCACGAGCACGCCGACGCGCCGGGCCGCGGGCAGCTTGGCGGACAGCGACGAGGCCAGCATGACGCTCGCCGCGAGCGCCTTGCCGTAGGTGAGCGTCTTGCCGGAGGAGTCGGAGAGCGCCGTCTTGCCCCAGAGTTCCTTGGCCCGGCGCAGGAAGGCGCGCGGCAGCGTCTCTCGCAGGTCGCGCACGCGCGACTCGAGAGCGCCGGCCGAGAGCTCCTGGACCTCGTCGTGCGCGGCCTGCCCCGAGACTTCTTCCAGCGGCTTGCCGAACGAGACGCCGACGCGCCGCGGCAGGGCGCGCACGGCCTCCCAAAATTTTCCGGTCCGCCCCTCGCGGCCCGAGAAATACGAGCCGGAAAGATTGTCCAAGTGCGCGGGCACGACGGGGACGTCGAGCCCGTCGACGATGCGCGTAAAGCCGGTCTTGAAGCCCGCCATGTTGCCCGTGCGCGAGAGCCGCCCCTCGGGGAAGATCACGAGGCTCTCGCCGTTTTTCAAGGCCGCGCGCGCGCGGGCCAGCGACTGCGCCGTCTTCGCGGGGTCGTCGCCGCTCTCGACGGGGATCGCGCCGAGCGCGCGGAAGAAGCGCGGCGCGCGGTCGTAGATCGAGCGCTTGAGCATGTAGCGCATCGGGCGGTCGGCGGCCAGCGAGATCATCAGCGCGTCGACGTAGGAGACGTGGTTCGGGACGATCACGACCGGCCCGGCGGGCAGATTCTCGGCGCCGGAGACCTTGGCGCGGTAGACGAGGGCGAGGAAAGGCCAGGCCGCGGCGCGCGCCAGGCGATAATGCCGGATAAAGAAGGGCTGAGGCTCGGGCGGCAGGTCCGGCAGCGGCGGCTTGCGAAACGTTCCGGCTCCCGTCGCGCCGCTCGACGGCTCGAGGACCCCGGCGGCGGAAGCGCCCGGCGCCGCGGAGACGGCGTCGCCCGTCGCCGCCTGGGGTGCTTGCGCGCCCTCGAAGATCGCCGCGCCCTGGCCGCGCGCCGACTCGGCCGAGGCGGCGGGCTTTTGCGCCGACGCGGAGGCCTCGGCCGACAACGCCCCCGCTTGCGCGAGCGGAGAGGCGAGCGCCTCGGCCGGCGGCGCGACCGCCGCGTCGAGCGCTCCGGGCAGCGCCGGCTCGAGCGCCGACAGCGCGGCGGCGGCGGGCGCCATGGGCGCGACGGGCGTCAGCGGCGCGACCGGCTCGCCGCCCAAGCCGGGCACGGGCTCGAGCGTCGCCGCCGACAGCGGCGCGGCGAGCTGGAGGCAGCACAACGCCACGGCGAGAAGACGCTTCACTGGAATATTTTACGAACCGCCGCCGCGCGGCGGAAGGCCCGAAGGTCCCGGCGCGGCGGCGTCTTTGGGCCCGGCTAAAGCCCTCGCTCGAGGTAGACCTTCTCTTCGCCCCACGCTTTGACCGCCTGGGCGTGCACGAAGACGCGCAGCTTGGGCGAGAGGCTCTCGTCGTCGACCAAGGCGCCGTCCAAGGCCGCGCGCGTGACTTCGGCGCGCGCGACGTAATCGCCGCGGTCGGCGTCGTACCAGGCCTCGGGCAAGGCGGCGAGCTTGCCGACCTTGCGCGCCAGCGGGCCACTTCCGGGCTCTCCGCGGGCGGCCTGCGCCGGGTAGCGCACGCCGCAGACGTCCGGCTCCGACATCGGGCGGTCGCGCCCGGAGCCGGTGAGCGCGCGGTACTCTTCTTCCAGCCTTTCGGCGTGGCAGTCGGCGAGCACGCCCAACTCGTCCAACGCCGCGGCGCGCGCGGATTTCTCGGACTTGCCGCGCGCGAGCGCGCGGTAGGCCTGGGTGGCGCCGTCCAGGAAGAGGCCCGTCGTCTCGCCGAAGGCGTCCGGGCGCGGCGTCCTCGCCGGCGGCGCCGCGCAGCCCCACAGCGCGAGCGCGGCCAAGAGCGCTTTCACGGCTGCATTCTAGCTCAATGGCCGGCATAGAGAGAACTCTCTACCGAAGCCGCGACGCCGGGGGTATACTGGAAGTGATGCCGCTTCGAATCCTCGTCGTCGACGACGACCCCGACCTGCGCGGCGCGCTGGCCGGCGTGCTCGGCGGAGACTTCGAGGTCCGCGAGGCCGAGAGCGGCGAGCGCGCCTTGGACCTGATCAAAACGGAGATTCTGCATCTGGTGCTGCTCGACGTCTCGATGCCGGGCCTGAGCGGCCTCGACGTGCTCGCGCTCTCGCGCGCTTTGGCGCCCGGGCTGCCCGTCATCATGCTGACGAGCCACCAGGACGTCGAGCTGGCGCTCGAGGCGTTGTCGCACGGCGCCGTCGAGTACGTGACCAAGCCTTTCGACGCGGGCTACATCCGCGCCGAGGTGGCGCGGCTGCTCGCGCCGCCGCCGCCGAGCGACGGGCGGCCCTGGAAGGTCGCGGCATGAGCGTCAAGACCTGGCCGCGCCCGGTCAACTTCGCGCTCGGGCTCCTGATGATCGCCGGCGTCTGGGCGATGGACCGCGACATCTCGCCCCAGGTCAGCATGGCGATCCTTTACCTCGTGCCGGTCGGCTTTGTCGCGTGGTCTTGCGGCGGGGCCTGGGGCTACGCGGCGTCGCTCTTGTCGGCGGCGGCCTGGCTGCAGGTCGACATCGCCGTCGACCACCGCTACACGTACTGGCTGATCCCGTACTGGAACGCTTTGATGCGCCTGGGCTTTTTCGCGCTCGTGGCCGCCCTGGCGGGCATCATCTCGCGGCTGCGCGAGCTCGTCGACCGCGAGCGCGAGCTCTCGCGCCTGAAAAGCGACATGGTGTCCCTCGTCAGCCACGAGTTCGGCAACTTTTTGACGACGTTCAAGCTCTCGCTGTCCTTGCTCGAGGACTCGGAGCGCGGCGCGCCGCCGGCCTCCCGCGCGCGCGCCTACGCCACCTTGAACCGCGTCTATCTGCACTTGACCTCGGCGGTCCAGAACTTCTTGAACTTGAACCGCATCGAGGCCGGCCGCTTCGTCGCGCACCTGCGCCGCACGCGGCTGCGCACGCTGCTGCACGGCATCGTGGCGCAGCTCGGGCCCGTCGTCGACGACAAGCGCATCAAGCTGCGCGTCGAGTTCCCGCCGCACCCGGTGCCGGTCAAGGCGGACCCCGACGCCGTCGCCGTCGTCGTGAGCAATCTGCTGACCAACGCCTTCAAATACACCTCCGAGGGCGGCGAGGTGACGCTGAGCCTGACGCTCGAGGCCGACGCGCCGCCGCGCGCGCGGGTGTCGGTGGAGGACACCGGCATCGGCATCTCGGCGGAGGACTTGGAAAAGATCATGGCCGGCTTCTACCGCGCCGAAAGCGGCCGCCGCGCGAGCGCCAAGGGCTTCGGCGTGGGCCTGATGGTCGCGCGCGATCTCTTGAAGACGCAGGGCTCGCGCCTGGAAGTGGCGAGCGAGCCCGGCCGCGGCAGCACGTTCTCCTTCACGCTGCCGCTGTGGCGCGAGAGCGAGGGCGACGCCGCGAAAGAGGCGAACGCGCGAGGCTTGGTTCGGGCGGGCTCTTAACGGCCGGGACAGGACTGCGCCGTGCCTCCGCCCCAATATTCATGGAAGAGGCCGCCGTCGGCGTATTCGGCCACGGCGGTCACGCCGCCGCGGGCGTCCTGTTTAACCGTGTAGCGAGTCAACGGCCAGCCGGGCTCCGCGTCGATGACGACGGTATGCGCGCCGACGGCGCCCAACGCCACCGTCAGCTCCTTGCCGAGAGTGGACGGGCCCATCGCCTTCCCGTCGACCGTGAGCCCCGCGATCCTGGGGCCGACCGTGCACGCGCAGACCGCGAGCGTCTCATGGCGGCCGTGGCGATCGTAGTCCAAGCGCGCGATGCGCACGCTCCGGGTCATCGGCGTGAGCTTGTCGGCCGGGCGGCCGTCGGGCACTCGATAAAAGCCCGCGCCGCCTCCTGAAGTCTGGTGCAGCGACGTCGTGTCGAGCGGGTCGAGCTTCTTGCGCCAATCGGCGCCCGCCGCCGGCGCCTCCGGCGTGATCGCGCCGGGGCTCAAAGTCCCGCTCTCTCCCAAGGCCGCGCCGGCCAGGCCCTCGGAGCCGGTCTCGATCGAGGCCGGGGCGGGCGCCGCCGAAAGAGGCGGCGGCGTCATGCGCGGCGCGGCGCGGAGCGCCGGCTGCACGGCGGCGGGCGCGGCGGGCGGCGGCGCGGGGCGCAACACGCGCCAGCTCGCGGCCGCCAGACAGGCGACGACGGCCAGCGCCCGCAGCGGCGAGAGCCGCGCGCGCGCCGGCCTTGCCGGCAGCGGCAGATGCGCGCGCTCGGACCACTCCTCGCCCATGGGGTCAGGATAGTCCGCGCGCGCGGGAAAGTCCAGGGGCGGCCGGGCGCGGAAGTTTTCTAGACTCTTTTTCGATGGAAGACGCCTACGCGCCGGACCCTGCCAAGCTCGAAGCGCTGCTTTCGGCCAAGCCCAAGCGCGGCGGAGTCTGGGAAGCCGACGTCTTCGCGGCCTTGTCGACGGCGCGCGACGCCGACGGGGAATACCAGCCGCTGATGACCATG
The DNA here is from genome assembly GCA_964600165.1 of uncultured Elusimicrobia bacterium. Taxonomy (GTDB): domain Bacteria; phylum Elusimicrobiota; class Elusimicrobia; order UBA1565; family UBA9628; genus CAZRIP01. The sequence goes on from CAZRIP010000001.1 coordinate 37,336, forward strand.
ATCGTCGACGGCGCGACGGGCTTCGTCTTGTCCGCGCGCATGTTCGGGCGCGCCTACCGCGCGATCGACGCGTTGGGCGACGACCTGCTCGACGCCGCGGCGCGCGGGTCCGCGCTTCCCGAGAGCGTCGACGTCAAGGACGCGGCCACGGCCGCGGGGCTCGCGGCGTTCGCGGCCAAGCTCGGCGTGGCGCTGGAAAGCGACCGCCCCTTGAACGCGCTCTACGCTGCGCGGCGCGCCTTGAGCGTCCCGCGCAGCGGCCCGGCGCGCCCGACGCGAAGGCCTACGCGTCGCGGTTAGCGGTCATCGCCGGCGCGAGAGAAGCAGCCACAGGACGCTCGTCGCGGCGAGGACGATGAGCAAGCCTTTGCGCGTCTCGTCCGGGGCCTCGGGAACGGCGGCGCTCGCAGGACGGGCTCGCCGGACGCGCTCCGGGCGCCGCTCGAAGCGCGGCATGCCGGCCTCGCGGATCTCGGCCAAGTCGACCTTTCTTTGCTCGCGCAGGATCTCGCCTTCCGCGTAGGTCGGCGGGCGCTTGCGGCTTCGTTTCGCGTGTCGTGCCATGAGGCAAGGATAGCGCTAAACGCGCGACGGCCCCATCGCGGGCGAGTAGCAGTCTTTAGTCCGGCTGGGGAAGCCCGGTCAGCTCGCGGGCCGTCTTGAGAAGCCCGGCCATGCCGGCTTCCTTAGAGAGCACGTCGTCGGCGCCGGACATCAGGAACGTCTCGCGCGCGAGCTTGTTGCCGACGTACTGCGCGGTGAAGATGAGCACCTTCGGCCGCGACGCGGCGTCGAGCTGGGAGACGGCGCGCGCGACCTGGAAGCCGCTGCCGCCGGGCATGCCCTCGTCGAGCACGATCAGATCGTAGGGATTCATCGACACTTTCTCGAGCGCCTTCTTGCCGTCCTCGACGGCCTCGATCTCGTGGCCCTGGTTCCTGAACGTCGACACGATCGCCTGGCGCATCAGCTCGTCGTCGTCGGCGCAGAGCACGCGCAGCGCGCGCGCGACGGGCGCGGCCGGCGCCGTAAAGACCGACGGCAGGATCTGCGTGCGATCCTCGGGCGGCACCTCGGGCGCGGAAGGCGGCGCGCCCTCGGCGGCGTGGGCGAGCTCGGAAAACGGCGGCGGGATGACGAGCGTCTGATCCTCGGGCTTGGGCGCCGCGATCTCGGGCAAGGAAAACTCCATCGACGGCTTAGGGTCGAAGACGGGCGTGGGTTTCTCCTCTTCCCGCTGGGCGAGATCGAGCACGGGCGGCGCTTCTTGCGGCTCGGCGGGTTCGAAGACGAGCGGCGGCGGCAGAGGCTCGGGCACGGGCGCGGGTTCGAGCGCCGGTTCGGGCGCCGGTTCGGGCGCCGGTTCGGGCGCCGGTTCGGGCGCGGGCGCCGCGTTTTTGAGATCGGAGAGCCTCTCATAAGCCGAGGCGACGGCGCTGGCCAGCTCGTCGACGCGGCGGTCGGCCCCGGCGCGGTCGCGGCGCAACTCCTCGGCCAACGCGCGCAGCTCGGCCAGGCTTTGCTCGAGCGCCTC
>CAZRIP010000001.1:38969-87459 GCA_964600165.1 uncultured Elusimicrobia bacterium
CTCGAGCGCCTCCACGCGCGCCGAAAGCTCGTCGACGCGCTCGTCGCGCACGACGACGGGCGACGGCGGCGAAGACGCGGGAGCGATCGGGGCCAGGCGCGGGATCGAAGGCAAAGACGCCGGGGGCGCGGGCTCTTCCGCGCGAGCGGCCGCGACGAGCAGCGCGGCCAGCTCCTCGTGCTCGCGGGCGGGCCGCCAATCGGTCTCGGGCCCGCCCTCCGGGCAGACGCGCATGTCGAGGGTGAAGCCCTCGAGCGAGCGCAAGCCCGCAGCGTCGAGCGGCCCTTTGAGGCGGCGATCGTGGAAAACCCAATAACGGCTCATGCGGAGCCTAGTATATCAGGCCTCCCGCGACGGGCAAGGTCTAATTTGTTACAGCCGCGACCGATGCGCCTCGACCGCCTGCTGCGAGACGAGGTCGGACGGAACGAGCAGCCGCGTGCCGTTGGCCGCGCCGGCGCACCCCGCGCCGAGCTCGCAGCACATGATCAGGAACGCGTAAAGCCACGTCCCCCGCGAAGCCACGGTCTCCATCGAGCCGAGGAATAAGCTCGAGCCCCACGCCGCGAGAGCCAGCGAGGCCAGCGCCCAACTGATGACGCCGTGGATCACGCTTTCGTCGATGCGCGCGATGCCGGTCAAGCGCCCCGCCGTCCAGCCGCCCGTGTAGAAGCACACCGGACCCGTGATCAGCCACCAGAGCGCCGTGCCGAAGTGGAGCGTCGGGACGATCGCGGCCGGCGGCGCGGGCACCGTCATGAACAGGAAACCGAGCGCGCGCAGCAAGAGCGTCGCCCCCGCCGTCACGAAGGACCCGGCGAAGATCGCGCCCCAATAGACCCGTTTCGAGACGTTGAAGTACGGCACCGTGCCCGGCGCCGTGTAATGAAGCTCTTTGATCTCCATATGCCTCCTCCTTATGCTCACATGATAACAGGAGGATTTCACCGGGACGTGACGCGAGCTCGAGCCCGGCTATTCGAGGCCGTGGAGGAAGGCGTTGAGGACGGAAAGGACCAAGGCGAAGGCCAGGGCCCACCAGAAGCTCGCGACGTGAAAGCCCGGAACGATCCTGGCGACGAGCTCCACGCAGCCGCCGATGATCGCGAAGGTGAAGAGCCCGAGGGTCAGGATGTTGATCGGGAGGGTCAGGATGAAGAGGATCGGGCGCACGACGGCGTTGACCAAGCCGAGCACGACGGCCACGACCAGCGCGGTGGCGAACGAGTCGACCCGCGCCCCCGGCAGAAGCTTGGCCGAGACGAAGACGGCGACCGCCGACAGCAACACGTGGATGATTTTTTTCAACGCCTTATCTTAGCACTTGCTCACGCCGTCGGCGGCGATTGGAGCTCGGGCTCCGAAGCCCGGCGCTCGTTTTCCTCGAGCACCTCGGGCTCGGCCTCGAACTGGAGGCTTTCCGGCAGGCGGCTCTTCCGGGACCCGGAGCTCTTGCGCGTCCCGCCCTTGCGCGGGCTCGCGGCCGGTTTTTTATGCTTGGTGGCCATATTACCTCCTTCCTAGTTTCCAGTATAGCGCGCGGCGATTGCGAACTTTTCATCGCCCCGTCCGTATTGAATGACACGGGAGCCCGCTCCCAAGATCATCATTCCAGGAGAACATGACCATGCAGAAGTGGATCTTCCTCGTCGTGGCGCTGCTCGCGCCGTCGTTCGTCCTCGCTCAGGATAACAGCAACGCGCCCGCCAACACGCCGGCCGCGTCCGCCCCGTCCGACAACGGCAACCAGCCGTCGAAGGCCGACAAGCGCAAGGAGCGCCGCGAGAAGCGCAAGGAAATGAAGAAGGAGCGCCGCGCCAAGCACAAGGCGGCCAAAGCGGCCGAGGGCAACAACAACAACGCCCCGGCCCAGGCCCCGGCGAACCCGCAGTAACCCGTCGTCGACTTGATCAAGGGCGGTCCCGAAAGGGGCCGCCCTTCTTTTATTTGTGCCGCGCCGTCTGCGGCGCGGGCACGGCGGGACGATAGAACCGCGGGATGTACTCGACGGCGGCGTGGCGCACGGGCTGCGGGAAGAGGCTCATCAGCTCGTAGACTTCCTTCGGCACGCCTGATTTGACGGGCAGGCCCAGAGCCCCGGCCTCGTCGCAAGTGATCGGATAGTCGTGCGTCCAATGACCTTCGGTCAGGCTTCGGGCGACCGCCTTGGCCTTGTTCGCGGGCATGCGCCGGGCCAGGATCGACTCGACGGCGAGCTCGGTCTGGCTCATGGCCTTGCGCGCGACGTCGGCCCAGATCAGCGTCTGGTCGTCGATCTCGTCTTTGCTCTTCTCGCTCGTCGCCTGGATGATCGAGGCCGCCGGCAGGTTGTTGATCTGCGGGTCGATGGGCCCGAGGACGGCGTGCTGGTCCATCAAGATCTCGTCGGCGGCGAGCGCGATCAGCGTGCCGCCGGACATCGCGTAGTGCGGCACGATCACGCTCACCTTGCCCTCGCGGTGGCGCATCGCGTGCGCGATCTGGAGCGCGGCGAGCTGCATGCCGCCGGGAGTGTGCAAGACGAGATCTATCGGCATGCGCGGCGCGGTCATCCGCAGCGCCCGCACGACTTGCTCGGAGTCCTCCATCGTGATGAAGCGCAGGACCGGGAAGCCGAAGAAGGCCATCGTCTCCTGGCGGTGGACGAGCAGCACGACGCGGCTGCCGCGGTTTTTCTCGAGGCGCTCGAGCGTGCGGACGCGCGCCGCGTCGAGCAGCTTCTGGCGGATCAGCGGCTGGATCGCCATGCCGAGGAAGACCAGCCAGAAGACGTCGCCCGCCGCCGCAGCCGCCATGAGGCGATGCTAGCAAGCGCCGCGCGAGCGCCGAACGACGAGGCGGTCAAGCTCTCGTGACGCCGAGGCTGACGAAAAAGCGCGGAGGGGGTGGGATTCGAACCCACGGAGGCTGTTACACCTCGCGAGTTTTCAAGACTCGTGCCTTAAACCGCTCGGCCACCCCTCCAAAATCGGGAGCTTTCATATGATAGCTCATGGCCTGCGCCCTCACCAGGGCCTAAGCCCAAAGACCGCGCCGCGCCGGGCCCTTCGGCTCACGGCGGGCGCGTCGGACTTTTCTAGGATAGGACTCATGAGAACCTTTTTGCTTTTCGTCTTGCCGCTGCTCATGCCCGCCGCCGTCCGCGCCCAGTCGATCGAGGACGCAGACGTCCTCGCGCGCCAAGCCGCGACGGTCGCGAAAAAAGCCGTCGCCCAAGAGCGCGCCGGGCGGGTCTTTCCGAGCAAGCTCGTCTGCCGGCCCGCGAAAGAGTCCGGCCTCCCCCCCACGCTCGTCTTCGTCACGCGCCTGGACGCGGCGCTGACGCTCGAGTCGCTCGGCGATAAGCCTTCGACCGTCGCCTCGCAGTTCGCGCAGGCTCCCGGCGAGACGGCGGCCGCGCTCGACGACTACCGCTCGATCTCCCTCAGCCGCGAGTCGCTCGATTACGACCTCTGGAGCTGCGACACGCAGGATTATTCGTTCAAGTTCTCGACCCGCGAGCTGGCCCGCGATCCCGCGCTCAAAGAGACGAGCCGCCCCGTCAAGGCGCATGTCGTCGTCGAGACCCGCGGCGAGGTCGACTACTCCGGCGAGCTGCCCTGCGACGCTATCTACCAGGACCGCCCGGCGGCTTAGGCACCTCGAAGACCCAGGCGCGGCCGTCGTCGTAGACGATCTTGACTGCGGGGTCGGCCGCCACGACGTCGCGCAGGGCGCGGAAGCGCTCCTTGCAGACGCCGTAGCGCGCGTCGAAGGTCCGCGCGATCGTCCGGGCCGTGCCCGCGCCCAGGCGCCCGTTGGCGGCGTTGTTCCACACGCGCCAGACCTCGGGGCTCCGGTAGTACATGAACACCGGGTCCATGAAGACGAGGTAGCGCTGTTCGTGGTTGTAGAAATAGAGCTCCGGCGCGTCGTCCCAGTCGCAGGTGAAGACGGCCTCGTCGGGCTCGGCGTGGCTTTTTAAAAACAACGCCGCGCCCTTGAGGGGCGACTCCGTCGCGCCGCGAAAGTCGCTCATGACCGAGGACGTCGAGCTCCCGAACCCGAAGGCCAGGGCGACGACCGCGATCACGGCGGCCTCGCGCACGCGCTTGGAGGCGCTTGCCCACGAAAAGCCCTCGAGAAGCTCCGTCGCGCGCAGCCCGCAGTACATGAGCGTCAACGGCACCGAGTACTCGGTGAAGCGCTTCCAGATGAAGGTCATCGCGACGGTCGCGACGGCGAAAGGCATCATCATCGCCGTTTTCCGGCCCGCTTTGCGCCCCGTGAGCAGGCCGTAGTACGACAGCGAGAACAGCGCGGCCGCCAGCGGCAGATGGAGGAGCAGCATGCGCCGCGTGTCGGTCGGGTAAAACTCGCCGCCCATCGAGAGCTTCTCGGCCCCGCCGGTGATCGACATGTGCAGCACGTAGAAGTTCTGAACGAAGAGCATCAGCAGGTCGTTCGGAAAATAGGGATTGACGAGCAGCGCGGCGGCCAAGCCCCCTAAGGCGGCGAGCGGGGTCGCGGCATCGATCTCCTCTTCCGCCACCCAGAGGTGGACGGAGCGGATGAGCGAGAAGACCAACGGCATGAACGCGGCGGAATAAGAAAGCGCGTAGAAAAAGCTCAGCGCCGCGAGCTTGCCGCGCTTGCCGTTGAGCAGGAAGTGGACGCACCACAAGAGCAGCGTCACGGACAGGATCTGCGGCCGCGGCACTGTCAGGCGCCACAAGAAAAACGGCCCCGCCGAGCAGAGCAAGAAAAACCAAAACCACGGCCAGCGCGCGCCGTTGGCGCGCAGGATCCAAAAAAAGCTCGCGAAGCACGCCGCGCCCATGAGCACCGTCGCGAGCTTTCCGCCGAACGCGAGGTTCGGGAAGAACGTGAACGGGATCAGGTAAGCGTGGAACAGCAGGCAGGTGTCGCTGAAGCGGTCGCGCCACAGGCTCTGCGAGGCCCACTTGAAGCCGTGGAAAAAGAGCCCGTGGGTGCGGTAGAGCAGCGCCGTCTTGAGATGATAGTGCCCGTCGGTCTCCGGCAGGAAAGGCGTTTGGAATTGAAGAAAGGCGAGGAAGGCCGCCGCCGACGCGTACGCCGCCGCGACCTCGAGCGTCTCCCGCCATCGCGCCGAAAGCACGGTCAATCGTCCTCGCCGAGGTCGTAGAGCGCCTGCTTGGCCGCCGCCCGCACGCTTTGGTTGGAGTCGTCCGCCATGCGCCGCAGCGTGTTGACGGCGCGCGTGCCGCCGATCTGGCCCAGGCTGCGCGCGACGATCAGGCGCAGCGAGGCGTCCTTGGCGCGCAGCGCGGCCTCGGCCAGCGGCGGGACGGCTTTCTCGTTTTTCGCGCGCCCGAGCGCCTCGGCCGCGAGCTCCTTGGAGGCTTGCGGGCCCTTGTCGAGCAGGCCGGTCAGGAAATCGAGCCCGGAGCGGCTGCCCAGGCGCGCCAGATAGTAGGCGGCGAAGAGCCGGTCCTGGAGCTCGTAGCGCTCGCTCGTCTGCAGGTTGACCAGCTCCTGCTCGCCGTCGTCCTCGCGATCCTTGAGGCGGACGAGAGCGTAGGCCGCCTGCGCGCGCACGTCCGGGTCGTCGTTGTGGAGCAGGCGCTGCATCGTCGAGATCGCGCGCCCGTCGCCGATCTCGGCCAGCGCCTCGACGGCCGACTGTCCCAAGTTGCCGCCGCGGCCCGATAGCTGGATCAGGGCGTCGACGGCGTCGCGGTCGCGCAAGGCGCCGAGCGCCGTCGCGGCGCGGCCGACGACGAGAGGGTCCTTGTCTTGCAGCGCGTCGTGCAAGACCGGCATCGCGCGCGCGCCGCCGATCTGGCCGAGCGCCTCCGTCACCGTCGCCCGCAGGATTTGCAGATGGGCGGGGAAATCCGACTGCAGCTCCAGCCGCAGCGAGTTGAGATAATCCCAAGTCCCGATCAAGGCGTCGTCGGCGCGCTCGTCCTTGAGCCGGCCGAGGGCGACGACGAGCGTCGAGGTCAGGCGCGGCGAGTTCTTGCGCGGATCGAAAAGGGCGAGCAGGGGAGCGACCGCCTCCTTGCGCCCCGTGCGGCCGAGGGCGTCGATCACGCGCAGCTTCTGCGCGCCCTTGGCCGCCTCCAGCTTGGCGAGCAGCGGCTTAACCCCGGGCTTGGCGAGGGCCGGCGCCGCGGCGACGGCGGTCAGAAAGACGGCGAGCAGCGCGGTTCGGCGCACACCCAAGCATAACCTCTCGCCGCGGCGGGGTCAAGCGGCCGCGCGCGCGAGCGCGGCGTCGTGGCGGCGGCGCATCAAGTTAAACCAGCCGAGGCTCGGCAGCCGGCGCATCGAGCGGTCGATGCGCTCGATGGAGGCCGCGCCTTCCTCGCCGGCGAAGATGCGGCGCAGGAGGAAGTCGGTCTCGCGCGCGGGCTTGACGCCTTCGCCGACCGGCGTCCAAAAAAGACGCAAGAGCAGCGCCGCCAGCTTCTGCGTGAAAAGCGAGGCCTTCAAGCCCTGCGCCGCTTTGTAATAGTAGAAGCCGAAGTGCCGGGATTCGTCCCGGGCGATCCTTCTCAACAGCTCGGCCAAGACGGGATTCTTGGTCTGCCGGGCCATGTTCGTGTAGCCGAACAAAGTCGAGTGCTCCTGGACGGCGCCCCAGGTCATGTAAACGGTCAGGAAGGACTTGGGAAACAACCGCGAGACGAGCCAGGTCCCCGCGGCCTCGAGCCTTTCCAGCAGGGAGGGCTGATGCTGTCCGCAGACGTTCGGGTCGCGCTCGACGCCCGCGGCCCGCACGAAGCGCGCGAGCGCGCGGCCGTGGTAGGACTCCTCATAGAGCCAGCACGCCAGGAAATCCGCGATCTCGGGATCGGCGCCCGCCCCGGCGTCGAGGACGTCCTTGAGATAGCAGAGCGTGTGCGCCTCGATGTCCATCATATAGGAGAGGCACTTGATCTCGGCTTCTTCCACCGGGAAATCCCTGACCGTGTCCCAGGGCAGGTCCGAGACGTCGAGCTTCTCCGAGCGCGCCAGATACTGGGCAAGATCGAACGAGGCGCCGGTGTATTCCTCGGCGGGGGCGGCCGTCTGCATCCGCAGATATTATATTATTTGAGCGGATGCAGACCCTCGAGCCGCTGCTCGAGGTCGGGCGGCTTTTGTCGTCCGAGCTCGACTTGGGCAAGCTGTTGAAGACCGTCCTGACGCTGGCCGCCCGGGTCATGGGCGCGGAAAGCGCCTCTTTGCTGCTGCTCGACAACGCCGCCCAGGAGCTCTACTTCCACACCGCGCTCGACTTGGGCGACAAGGTGTCCGGCGTGCGGCTCAAGCTCGGCCAAGGCATCGCCGGCAGCGTCGCCAGGGACCGCAAGCCCGCCATCATCAACGACGCGCGCAAGGACCCCCGCTGGTCGCCCGCGATGGACGCGAGCACGGGCTTTACGACCCGCTCGATCCTGGCGATGCCACTGGTCTTCAAGGGGCGGCTCATCGGCGTCGTCGAGGCGATCAACAAGAAAGTGGGCGATTTCACCGCGGAGGACCTCGACGCCTTCGAGGCCTTCGCCTCGCAGGCGTCGGTAGCCATCGAGAACGCGCGCCTGTTTTCCTCATTGAGAGAGGAGAAGCTCAAGCTCGACACCGTCGTCAGCGAGATGACCGACGGCGTGATCCTGGCCGACGGCTCCGGCAAGATCGTGCTCGCCAACGAGTCGGCGCGCAAGCTCCTCGGCCGCGCCGCGCCGCCGCGCGCCCTGAGCGATGGCTTCGCGCCCTTCAAGCTCACGCCCGCGCTCGACGAGCTGTTCGGCGGCGACGGCCGCACGCAGGATTTCGTCGCCGAGCGCGAGGAGCCCAAGAAGCTCGTCTTGAGCGGCAAGCTCGGGCGCCTCGAAAGCGGGCGTCTGTGCGTCTTTCGCGACGTCACCGACGAGTGGAACAAGGAGCGCATCAAGCGCACGTTCCTTTCGCTCATCTCGCACAAGCTCAAGACCCCTCTCGCCGCCGTGATCGGCTTCGCGGACCTGCTCACCGACGAGCTCAAGGAGCTCAAGGCCCCGCCCACGGCGCTCAAGGCCTCCGCCACGATCTTGAGCCAGGGCCGAAAGCTCGGAGAGCTCGTCGACAAGCTGCTGCGCTACGTCACGATCCAGGACCCCGAAAGCACGGTGCGCCTCGAGAAGAACGGCGTCGACGATCTCGTCGGCGACGCGCTCAAGATGATGGGTCCTTGGCTTCTCGAGCGCGGCGGCAGCGTCGAATACAGCGGCGCGCCGGGGGCGAGCCTGGTCTGCGACCGCGACCGCCTCATCGAGGTCGTGCGCAACCTCGTCGAAAACGCCGTCAAGTTCGACGACAAGCCGCAGCGCCGCGTCTACGTCCGCGCCGAATCCCGGCGCGGCTGGGTTGCGCTCTCCGTCGAGGACACGGGACGCGGCATCCCGCCCGAGGACCGCGAGAAAGTTTTCAGCCAGTTCCATCAGATCGAGACTTTTTTCACGGGCCAGGTCGACGGCTGGGGCCTGGGGCTGCCCTACGTCAAGAAGGTCGTCGAGAACCACGGAGGCCAAGTGCTGCTGGAAAGCGCGCTCGGCAAGGGCACGACGGTGACGGTCACGTTGCCGGAAAAGCCCGGGGGCGCGGCATGAGCCCGCTGCTGCCGGAGATCGACGGCGCCGCCTTCGAGTCGCTGCTCGGCGGGGCCGATTACGGCGAGGCGTTCCTCGAAAGCTCGCGCGGGCTGTCGGTGCGCTTCGAGGACGGGCGCGTCGAGGAGATCACCCAGGGCGTCGAGGGCGGGACCGGGCTGCGCTTTTTGCGCCGCGAGGGCGGCGAGGTCGTCACGCTTCAAGGCAGCGCGCACACGGTCGACGCCGCGGGCGCGGCGCGGCTGCGCGCGGAGCTCTTTGCGGGCTCACAAGCGCCCGCGCGAACGCCGCTCGCGCCCGTCACGCGCTTCGTGCGCCCCGTGCGCGTCGACCCTTCGAGCGTGCCGCTCGAGCGCAAGGTCGCCCTGCTCAAAGAGGTCGACGCCGCCCTTCGCGCGGAGTTCCCGCGCATCCGCCAGGCGAGCCTCGCCTACGCGGAGCGCCGGCGCGACGTCGTCATCCTCAACTCCGAGGGCGCCCACCGCCGCGAGGAGCGCACCTCCGTGCTCTTCCACGTCTCCGTCGTCGCCGAGAAAGACGGCGAGCTGCAGACCGGCCACGAGGTCATCGGCGGCCTCAAGGGCTGGGAAATGCTCGAGGACAACGATCCCTTCTCCGCCGCCCGCGCCGCCGCGCGGCGCGCGTTGGCCAAGCTCGAGGCTCCCAAGGCCAAGGCCGGCGAGATGCCGATCGTGCTTTCCTCGTCGGCCGGCGGGACGTTCATCCATGAGGCGATCGGCCACAGCCTCGAGGCCGATCACGTCCAGGAAGGTTCCTCGCCTCATTATAAAGGGATGGTCGGCAAGGTCGTCGCGCCCGAAAACATCACCGTCGTCGACGATCCGACGCTGCCGTTTTACCGCGGGTCCTTCGGCTTCGACGACGAGGGCCTCGAGGCCAAGCCCACGCCCCTCGTCAAGGACGGCGTGCTCGTCGATTATCTCTACGACCGCGTGACCGCGATGAAGGAGCGCAAGCCCTCCAACGGCCACGGCCGCCGGGAGTCGTTTCACTGCCGCCCGATCCCGAGGATGTCGAACCTCTACATCGCGCCGGGCAAAGACGACCCGAAGGCGATCCTCAAGAAGCTCAAGGCCGGCATGCTCGTCACGCGCATGGGCGGCGGGCAGGTCAACACCGCCACCGGCGAGTTCGTCTTCGAGGTCGACGAGGGCTTCTGGGTCGAGGACGGCGTCATTCGCCACATGATCCGCGACGCCAACCTCCTCGGCGTCGGTCCAGAGATCTTAAAGTCCATCGACGGCGTGGGCTGGGACATGGGCTGGGGCATCGGCACCTGCGGCAAGGACGGCCAGGGCGTGCCGGTCGGCGACGGGCAGCCGACGATCTCGATCCCCAAGATCCTCATCGGAGGCCGGCATGAATAGTCTCATCCTCGCGGCGCTGCTTTGCGCGAACGTTTTCGCGGGAACAACCGACGCGCCGAAGGCGTCTACCAAGAAGAGAGAGAAACACATGGCTATCCAGTGGGACGGCGCGACCAACGGCGGCGCCCAGGCGCGCGCCGAGCTCATTTTCACCGAGGAGCAATGGCGGGAGACTTGGAAAAACCTCGACCGGCCCGCGCCCCCGGTCGACCTCAAGACCCACGTCGCCGCGGTGGTCTTCCTGGGGCAGCGGCGCACCGGCGGCTACTCCGTCGAGTGGCTTTCGCCCGCCGAGGCGAAGAACGCTTTCGTGATCAAATGGCGCGAAAAGACGCCCGAAGAAGACGCCATGGTCATGCAGATGATCACCGATCCCTGGTCGATCAGGCTCTACCCCAGGTCGCCGAAGGCCATCCACCTGGAGAAAGAGGCCGGAGCGAAGTGATCGCCGTTCTCGCCCTCGCCGCCGCGCTCGGCGCGGCTCAGGAGCCGCCGAGAACGGGCCACTGGGAGAAGAAGCCCAGCGCGCTCTTGTTTTTCGACTCGGACGGCGATCTGGCGGGCGAGCATCATCTGGGCCCCGCCGACGACGGCGCCAAGCTCGCCAAAGGCGGCGTCTCCAAGGACGGCCGCTTCGCCTGGCTCTTCGAGAAGACGACCAACTGGAACGTCGGGCGCACGAAGATGCTCGGCTCCCAGCGGCGGCTGCGCCTGCTCGGCTCCGACGGGCGCGCCCTCTGGGAGTCCGCGGACGCCGACGAGCCTTTGAACGGCGGCGACCCGCTGCTTTTTTCAGCCGACGGAGAGACGACGCTCGACTCCGAGCGCGCCGCGCGAGGCTGGCGCGTCGTCACGCGCAGCTACATGGGCATCGTGCTGACGGAAGCGGGGCCCTTTCACGAGCTCCAGGAGATCGCGTTGACGCCCGACGCGCGCTTCGCGATGGCGCGCTGGACCGTGCCCGATCAGAGCGCCACGCACACGTTCTTGGACCTGACGAAGAAAACCAGAAAGGACGTCGCGTCCGACACCTTCGAACTCGGGCAAGCCCGGCTCGCCGACGACGGCAAGGTCTATTCGAGCGGCAAGGTCGTCCTCGATCTCGCGGCGCCCGCACCGGAGAAGAAGTGAAAATTCGCCCGGCGTATCTGCTTTGCTTGGTCCTTATCGCCGGTCCTGCGCTCGACAGAGCGCAGGGGGATCCGCCCCCGGACGCCGCGCCGCCGGACGAAGGGCAGCAGCAGAGCGATCCCGCGGAGGCGGCCGCGCGCGCGATGCGCGATCGCCTCGCCTCCGATCCGGCCGTGCAAGGCTCGCTCGCCGAGCGCATCGCGCGCTCGAAGCTCGCCCAGAGCATCACGGCGAAGACCGATCCGATCGGCAAGATCGCCGACATCCAGGCTTGGATCCGCGCCAACCCCGACGCCGCGACGAAGGCCGCGATCGGGCTCGCCCAAGACGACGCCGAGGGCGACCACCGCTTCGAGGACATGGCCACGCGCGGCGGCGACGCCCACCTCGTCGAGAACGCCGGCGCGCAAGGCAACCTCTTCAACCGCCTCAAGAAGGCCGGCCTTGACTCGAAGCTCATGAAGCAAGAGGCCAACAAGAACATGGCCGACGAGGAGAAAAACGAGCTCGTCAAAAAGATGTTCGACGGCCAGGGCGGCGCCACGAACCGCGTGCTCACGCAGCAGGCCGGCGGCGGCGCCGCCGCGGGCGTGCTCAACTCGGGCTACTACGACCGTTTGAGCGCCGGGAACCTGCACGGCTACTCGCCGCAGCTCCAGGCGCTGCAGAGCGCGCTCAACGCGCGCGGCGCGCCCGGCGCGCCCAAGCTCATCGAGACCGGCAAGCTCGATTACGAGACGCTGAGCTATCCGCGCTACGGGATGCGCTACGACATCGAGAACCTGCGCAAGCGCCTCGCCTACGAAAGGGCGTGGGCGTTGGCCACGCTCCTCGGCCGCGAGAAGGATTTCACGCAAGAGCAGCTCATGGACCCGGCCGTGCAGGCCCTGCTCGAAAAGCAGGCCGGCGATAAGGCCGCCAAGCTCTCGCCGCGCTTTCTCAAGCGCCTGGCCGCGCTGGACAAGGCCGCGGCCGCTCTCGCCGATTTCGAGAACGCCGCGCTTCCCGCGCAGGACCCGCTCAGGATCTCGGCCGTCTTGCTGCGCTCGCTCGGCGGCAAGCAGCGCGAGGCCGCGCGCTGGATCACCGTCGCGGGCCTGGAGGAGGAGCTGCAGCGCCTCGACGCCGAGGAAGGCTTCTTGAGCCCGGAGCTGGACGCCCAGATCGAGCGCTGCCCCGTCGCCCCGGACGTCAAGGCCTCTTATCGCCGGCGCGGGCAGGAGTACCAAAAGACGCTCAAGGCCCTCAAAGACGGCGACGAGAGCGCGTCGGCGCGGCTGGAATCCGACGATTGGCTCGCGCGGCTCGACGACGTGCAGCGCACGCTCGACCAATGCGGCGCGCTGCGCAAGGACCTCCACGAGCGCGTGGCCGACTACGTCGCGACGCCGTTTCGTCTCTCGTCTTTGAACGTGGACAAGCCGCGGTGGCGGCAGATCTTGGACGACTGGTGGATGAGCTGGCTTCCCGGCACGAGCTACGGCCGCCGGCTGCGCTCGCTCAAGGCGCAGACCGATCTTCTCAAGGACGTCTTCGCCAAGATCGCGTCGGGCGACCTCGACGCCGCGCACACGATCCTCGTCTCCTCCGGCGCGCCGGCGATCTGAGTCAGGGCTTGGCGGCCGGCGCGGCCGCGAACGGCTTGACGGCCGGCTTGGGCGCGTGCAGCCAGAGATAGACCTTCCCGGCCGCGAAGACCGCGAACAGCCCGATCAACGCCCACTCGAGCTTTTTCGGCTTGTTCAGAGACATGGACACCTCACGCGCGATACGGGCTCGACAGCCGCAGCGGCACGCGGCAATAGTCGGCGAAATACGGGATCATGGACTTGATCTGCGGGACGTATTGCTCGGCGATGAGCTGGCCCGCGCGGATGAGCTCCTTGGCGCGGTGCATCTCCGTCCAAGAGAAGCCCCGGAGATCCGGGTGGATCAACACGTGGGCCAAGTTGACGCGCGATTGCGCGATCTCGTACTCCATCGTGTAGATCATCTGGAAGAAGACGTCGAAGAGGCTCGGGGCCTTGAGCAGCTCGGGCAGCGTCAGCTCTTTTAAGCTCGCGAGATCGACGGGCGCCTTTAGAATGCCGGCTCCCTGCGCCGCCCGCTGGGCCTTGAGGCGCGCCTGCCGGTCGGCCGCCGGCGTCGTCAGGCTCACGGCGATGAGCGTATCGGCTCCCATATCCGATATCAGCGAGATCGGCACCGGATTGACGAGGCCGCCGTCGACGAGATAGCGGCCGTTGACGCGGATCGGCTGGAAGATCATCGGCAGCCCGCACGAGGCGCGGATCGACTCGGCCACGCGGCCCTCGATCAAGTCCACCTCCTCGCCGGTCTCGATGTCGGTGGCGACGCAGCCGAAGGGGATCTCCAGGTCCGAGAATTCGCGGCTGCCGAAGTACGAGCGGATGAAGCGCAAGAGCGTCGCGCCCGCGAAGAGCCCCGAGCGCGGGATCGTCAGGTCCCAAAAGAGGTTCTCGTAGACCCAGCCCTTGTCGACGCGCAGCGCGATCTCCTCGATTTCTTCAGGTTCCATGCCCAGAGCCGTAAAGCCCGCGATCATCGAGCCGATCGAAGTCCCCGCGATGACGTCGATCGGGATCCCCTCGCGCTTGAAGACCTTGAGGATGCCGATAAGCGCGTGGCCGAGCGCGGCCCCGGTCCCGAGCGCCAAGCCCACCTTGACTCCGCCGATGCGGCGCGCGAGCCGCTCGATGGCGCGGCGCGCCTTCGGATGGGACTCGAGCGGCTCGAAGGGCGAGCCCGAGCGCTCGAATTGGTCGGCGATGTCGTCGGTCCACGGCACGACCTGACTTTGCGGCGCGAGCGTGATCGCCTGCTCCTCGAAGTCGGTGTCGCCGAACCATACCTGGATCAGGCGCTTGGGATCGACGACGCTGACGAGCTCGGCCTCGAGCTGCCGGAACTGCGGACGCAGCGCGGCCGTGCCCGCCAGCAGGACTTGGTCGGACTCCGCGAGCACGGACTTTTCCACGTCTCCCAGCTCGCTCGACAAGCCGACGAGGACGAGGTCGTGGACTTCACGCAGAAAATTAAGAAAGAGGTAGATGCCCGAGTAGAGCCGGCCCGAGAGCGTGGCGGGCGAGATGCTCATGATCTCGAGGCCGGAGACGTGCTGCTGCGCGAGACCCCGGATCTGGCCCAAGTCGCGCAGGTCGATGTCCCGGATCTGCGTCTCCGAGATGAGCTGGGGCTTGAGTCCCAAGGCGCGCGCGACGGCGCCCGCGTCCGGATTCATGTCGACGAGCAGCACGCGCCTTCGCGTCTGCTCCATGAGCTGCACGGACAAGTGCAGCGTCAAGAGCGCGCGGTCGGCGCGCGGCAGCGCGCAGGCGAGCGCGACGAGCTGGGACTGATCGGGGCTTTTTTTCTGATGCGAGAGGCGGTTCGTTTCGACGAGACGCTTGGTGAGAATCCTCGATAGGTGCAGAAGGATCGAGGGCGTCTCGCGCAAGACTTCCTCAAAATCCTTGCGCGAGAGCTTCAAGAACTCGCAGGTCGTCGAGAGCCTGATCGTGACCGTGCGCGGCTCGCCGGTGAGGATCCCGCCCTCTCCAAGCATTTCTCCTCGCCCGAGAAACGCCGCCACGGTCTCGATCCCGCGCAGAGACTGCACGATCCGGACCTGGCCCGAGACGATGATGTAGAGCGAGTCCGACTCGTCGCCTTGAGAAAAAAGCGTGGCTCCTTTGGGAAGAGAAAGCGTCTGCATCCGCGCGGCCACGCGCGCGAGGTCCTCGCCCGTCAGGCCGGCGAACAGCGGTATTCTTTTCAGGAACGGCTCCCAGGACGGGATCTCTTCGGGAGTCATGCCGCCCCTTTCGCCAGCCTCTTGACGCCCTCGCCGGCCGCCACGTAGAGCAGCGGCATGAACGGCGCGTGATAGCGCGCGAAGACGACGCCGAGCGCGTGGAGGTTGACGTAGGCGAGGATCAGCAGCGCCGCCCAGACCGCCGGGGGCGCCCCCGCGCGCGCCGCGCCGAAGGCCGCGAGCCCGCACGCCGCGAAGAACGCGACGCGGCAGGCGAGCGCGAGCGCGTCCCAATGGGCGAGCCCGGCCTTCTCGTAGGCCGGATGATAGACGACGAGATAGCAGAGGTAGGAGTCCGTCCAGAAGCGCCAGGCCCTGACCAAGGTGGTCCGAACGTATCGAAGAGGGTCGGCCTCGACCTTTGTCAGGGCGAGGCTCAGCGCGTAGCGGTCCCACTCGAGCCGCGGCATCGTCGCGTACATGGATTTCATCGGCTCGGTCGCGTCCTCGCGCTCCGGGGCCACGACGCGGCCTTCGGACGCGTAGTAGACGATCGGGCCCGCGACGCCGCTCTCAAAGGGTATCAATCGCCGGAAGACGACGGCGTTGCGAAAAAGCCACGGCGAGACGACGACGGCCGCGGCGCCGAGCGCGAGCGCGAGCTGCCTCGGCTTTCTCTTGAAAAAGGGCAGCGCCGCCAGCGGCAGCAGCGCCAAGGTCGAGCGGCAGAGCGCGCTCAAGCCCACCGCGGCGCCGAAGGCGAGCGCGCTCGCGTCGTCGCCTCTCTTCTTGAAGGCGCAGAGAGCCCAGGCGACGAGGAGGACGAGCGCGGAATAAAACGCCTCGCAATAGAGCGAGGTAGGCAGGAGGATCTGCGCGGGATCGAAGGCCGTCAGCGCCATCGCCGGCAGCCCGCCGAGCAGGAACGCGAGCCAAACGGCTCCCGCGCCGACGAACGCCTGCGCCACGCGCGCTCCCCCCGTCGAAGAAATCCCGATCTCTCGAAGCCCCGCGAGAAAGATCGGGTAGAGCGGCGCGCGGTACGCCGTCGGCGCGCCTTGCCGCGCGTAGCCGCGGCCTTCGGCGAGGTTCCCGGCGATCTCGGCGTATTGCCGGTCGTCGCCGCCGGCGGAAAGCGGCACCGCGTAGTAGCGCGCGGCGGCGGCCAGACGCAGCGCGAGCGCCGCGGCGAGCACGACCAGCGCCTTCGTAGGCGGAGTCGCCATTTGATATAATCCTTACGACGCCTTTTTGACGCGGCCGTCGCGCCAAAGAGCGCAAGCCAGCAGCCCGATCACGGTCTTCGAATCCATGATCTTTCCCGACCTTACCAGGGCCACGGCTTTATCGAAAGGCATTCTCACGACCTCGAGGAACTCGTCCTCGTCGGGCTGCCCTTTGCCCGCGACGAGGTCCTCGGCGACGAAGAGATGAAGCACCTCGTTGGCGAAAGCGGGCGTCGGCCAATAGCGCAGGAGCGGCGTGATCTTCTTGGCCGTGTAGCCCGTCTCCTCGCGCAGCTCGCGGCGGGTGCACTCGTCGACGCTCTCGCCGTCGTCGAGCTTGCCCGCCGGAAGCTCGAGCGTCGTCTCGCCGACGGGATAGCGGTATTGCCGCACGAGCACGACGGTCTTCTCGTCGAGAAACGGGATCACGCCGATCGCGCCCGGATGGTCCATGAACTCGCGCAGGGCCGGTTGGCCGTTGGGCAGGCGGATCTCGTCGGCGCGAAAGTCGACCATCCGGCCTTTGAACACCACGTTTTTTCGGACCAGCGTTTCTCGAAGATGACTGTCTTTTTCGTCTATTTTGGCCGGTTTTTTCACGCAAGCGCATTATAACACCGAAACCCCATGTCCGCCACCGGTAAGGCCGAGTTCGTCCACCTCCACAATCATTCCGAGTACTCGCTGTTGGACGGCGTGATCCGGCTCTCGGACAAGAGCGGCGGCCCCTCCGAGCTGTTAAAGTCGCTGGCCCAGCAAGGCGCCAAGGGCCTGGCCATCACCGACCACGGCAACATGTTCGGCGCCATCGAGTTCTACTCTAACGCGACGAAGGTGGGCCTAAATCCCATCGTCGGCTGCGAGATGTATTTTTCCAAGGGTAAGCTCACCGACCGCGGCCACTCGCAGAAAGAGAACTGCCATTTGACCGTGCTCGCGCGCAACTTCGAGGGCTACCAGAACCTGATGGCGCTCGTGTCGCGGGGCTTCACCGAGGGCTATTACTACGATCCGCGCGTCGACAAGGAGCTGCTGGCCAAGCACTCGAAGGGCCTGATCATCCTGTCCGGCTGCCTGAAGTCCGAGATGTCGCAGCTGATCATGTCCGGCAACCTCGCCGAGGCCGAGAAGCTCGCGATGTGGTTTCGAGACACGCTCGATCCCGAGTGCTTCTACCTCGAGATCATGGATCATGGCCTCGACAAGCAGCGCCAGGTCTTGAAAGCCTTGTTGGAGCTGCACGAGAGAACGAAAATCCCCCTCATCGCCACCAACGATTGCCATTACGCCGCCTCCAACGAGTGGGAAGCGCACGACGCGCGCGTCTGCATCTCGACCGGGCGCAAGCTGGAAGACGTCGATCGCCTGAAGTTCGAGACCCACGAGTTCTACGTCAAGACCCCGGAGCAGATGCACAAGCTCTTCGCGTTCGCGCCCGAGGCGCTCAAAAACACCTTGCGCGTGGCCGAGATGTGTCATCTCAAGATCGCCATGGACCAGCTGCTGCTGCCCGAGTTTCCCGTGCCGCAAGGGTTCACGCAAGACAGCTATCTCGAGGACCTGTGCCTCAAGGGCTTGAAGGAACGCATGGGCGAGGTCCGCGAGAAATACCGCGAGCGCCTGAACTTCGAGCTCGGCGTCATCCGCAAGATGGGCTTCTCCGGCTACTTTTTGATCGTCTGGGATTTCATCGCCTACGCGCGCGGCCAGGCCATCCCCGTCGGCCCGGGCCGCGGCTCGGGCGCGGGCGCCCTCGTCGCCTACGCGCTGCGCATCACCAACATCGACCCCCTCGTGCATAATCTCCTCTTCGAGCGGTTCCTCAACCCGGACCGCAAATCGATGCCGGACTTGGACATCGACTTCGCCGACACCGGCCGCGACCGCGTGATCGACTACGTGCGCCACAAGTATGGAGCCGATAACGTGGCGCAAATCATCACGTTCGGCTCCCTCGGCGCCAAGCTCGTCGTGCGCGACGTCGCGCGCGTGATGAACGTCCCGCTCGTCGAGGCCGACAAGCTCGCCAAACTCATACCGGGCGGCCCCAACGTCACGCTCTACGAGGCGATGAAGAGCCCCGAGATGACCGAGGCCGCGAAGAACCCGCAGATCAAGAAGCTGCTCGATCTCTCCCTCAAGCTCGAGGGCTTGAAGCGCCACACGGGCGTCCACGCGGCCGGCACGCTGATCACCAAAGAGAAAGTCCTCAAATACACGCCGCTCGCCAAGGGCTCGAAATCCGACGTCGTCACGACGCAGTACGACGGCGACGTCTGCCCGAAGCTCGGCCTCTTGAAGGTCGACTTCCTCGGCCTACGCACTCTTTCCATCATCGACGACGCCGTCAAGTTCGTCCGCGCGCGCAAGGACCCGAAATTCGACATCGACGCGATCCCGCAAGGCGACGACAAGACCTTCGCGCTGCTGCGCTCGGCCAAGGCGCTGGCGGTGTTCCAGCTCGACTCGCAGGGCATGCGCGACCTCCTCTTTAGGATCAAGCCCACCGACTTCAACGACATCGTCTCTCTCATCGCGCTCTTCCGCCCCGGTCCGATGCAGTCCGGCATGCTCGACCAGTTCGTCGAGCGCAAGCACGGGCGCGAGAAGGTCGCCTACGACCACCCGTTGATGGAGACCATCCTTAAAGACACGTATGGGTGCATGGTGTTCCAAGAGCAGGTCATGGAGATCTCGAAGAAGTTGGCCAACTTCACGCCCGGCGAAGCCGACGGCCTGCGCAAGGCGATGGGCAAGAAGATCCCGGAAGAACTGGAGAAAATGCGCGGCAAGTTCGTCGACGGCTGCGGCAAGAACAAGATCAAGGACAAGCTCGCCCACAAGATCTACGACCAGATGGTCAAGTTCGGCGGCTACGGCTTCAACAAGTCGCACTCGGCGGCCTACGGCCTTGTCGCGTATCAGACCGCGTTTCTGAAAGCGAACTACCCCATCGAGTTCATGACCGCCGTCGCCACCTCGGAGATCGGGCACTCCTCGATCGGCAACGCCGACAAGGAGAACAAGCTCGTCACCTACCTCGAAGAGGCCAAGCACATGGGCCTGAAGATCCTTCCGCCGAGCATTCAAGCGTCGGAGGCCAAATTTTCCATAGAGGGCGACGACTCGATCCGCTTCGGCCTCGTGGCGATCAAAAACGTCGGCGAGGGCGCGGTCGACTCCATGCTCGCCGCGCGCAAAGACGGGCCGTTCAAGGACTTGGATGACTTTTGCGCGCGCGTCGACCTGCACGCGGCCAACAAGAAAGTGCTCGAGTCTCTCGTCAAGGCGGGCGCCCTGGATACGCTCGACCCGGGCGAGACCGCGGGCGAGAAGCGCGCGCGTCTCTTGTCCAAGCTCGACGACTCCGTCGATCGCCAAGCGCGCATCCGCGAGGACCTCGCGCGCGGCCAGGGCTTGCTCTTCGGAGCGGCGGCGGCGCCGCCTCCGACGGCGACCCAGGCCCCGCCCGTCGCGCCGATCTCAGAGCATGATGTCTTGAAATTTGAAAAGGAAGTGCTCGGGTTCTACTTCTCGGGCCATCCGCTCTTGAGCGTCAAGGACAAGCTCAAGGCCGTGGCGACCCACGAGATCGCCCAGCTCAACGCCGAGATCAACGGCTCGGTGCGCGTCGCCGGCCTCCTCAACCAAGTCAAGCGCATGGTGACCAAGTCCAAGGGCGAGCAGTGGGCCTCGGCCGAGCTCGAGGACCTCTCGGGCGAGATCCGGCTGCTCGTCTTCCCGCGCGCCTACGCCTCCGGCCTCTCGCAGAAGCTCACGCTCGGCGAGACGGTCGTCGCCTCCGGCCGCCTCTCTTTTAGAGGAGAGGGCGCCGAGGCCGGCCCCGAGCTCATCGTCGAGGACATCACCCCCGTCGACGTCGCCTTGATGCGCCTGGGCAAGCGGCTGCGGCTCGTGGCCGGCGAGGCGCACATGGAAGAGGCCTGCCTCGAGAAGCTGCGGCAGATTCTCGAGGAGCACATGGGCAACTGCCCGGTCATCCTCGAGCACCGCGCGCCCGAGGGCACGGCCGAGCTCGAGCTCGAGCACCGCGTGCGCCTCGACGCCACTCTTCTCGCCGCGCTCGAAAACCTCCTCGGCGAGAAGTCCTGGAAGATCGAAAGCAACTAAGTCACAGAGGGGCCTGACCCCGCTATCCCGCGGCCCTTCGTTTTCGTACCATCTACTTGCTTAGCTAGAATTCCACATCGGAGAACTGCAATGTCCAACACCGAACAACTCAATGCGATCAAATCTCGGGCCGGCTTCATCGCCGCGCTCGACCAAAGCGGCGGCAGCACGCCGAAGGCCTTGAAACTTTACGGCATTCCGGAGACCGCTTATTCCGGCGAGCAGCAAATGATGGACAAGATCCACGAGATGCGCACGCGCATCATCATGAGTCCCAGCTTCGGCGGCGACCGCATCCTCGGCGCGATCCTTTTCGAGGCGACCATGGACCGCAAGGTCGGCGGCAAGCCTACGGCTCAGTTTCTCTGGGAAGACAAGAAAATCGTTCCCTTCTTGAAGGTCGATAAAGGCTTGGCCGATGAGAAAGACGGCGTGCAGCTGATGAAGCCGATGCCCGATCTGGACAAGCTGCTCGACCGCGCGGTCAAGTGCGGCATTTTCGGGACCAAGATGCGCTCGGTGATCAAACTGCCCAACCCCGCGGGCATCGAAGCGGTGGTGGCGCAGCAATTCGAGATCGGCAAGCAGATCCTCGCCAAGGGCCTGGTCCCCATCATCGAGCCCGAGGTCGACATCAAGAGCCCGAACAAGGCTGAATGCGAGAAGCTGCTCAAACAGAGCATCCTCTCCCACCTCGCCAAGCTCAAGCCCGACCAAAAGATCATGCTGAAGCTGACCTTGCCCACCACGGCGGATTTCTACACGGGCCTGGTCAAGCATCCCAACGTGCTGCGCGTCGTGGCGCTTTCGGGCGGCTATTCCCGGAAAGAAGCCAACGCTCTGTTGGCGAAGAACCACGGCGTGACGGCGAGCTTTTCCCGCGCCCTGACGGAGGGATTGACCGCGCAACAGACGGACGCGGAATACAACAAGGCCCTGGACGAATCGATCAGCAGCATTTTCGAGGCCTCGAAAACCTAGGCCGCATATTCAAACCGGACACAAGAGCCCTTCGACCTACCGGTCGAAGGGCTCTCGCGTTACGCGCGCGTTAGCACCTCAGATCAGCGGCCTGAGAACCAGCTTCTTCCTCTACGCGAGTACATTAAAAGCTCGAAATTCGCTGAGATATAGGGGGCTTCCCCCTTGCGCGGGCGTCATACGACGGCTACAATGACCCCGGTGACAGACGCCGACAAGAAGCGCATCCTCGTCGCCGACGACGACCCGGACCTGCTCGAGCTGCTGAAGATGGATCTCAGCATGCAGGGCTACGACATCCTGGCCGCCGCCGACGGGAAGACGGCTCTCCAGATCGGGATGTCGGAAAGGCTCGATCTGATCCTTCTCGACGTCATGATGCCTTACATCGACGGCTACCACGTCGCCTACGAGCTCTCCAACAAGCTCGGCGCGAAGACCCCCCGCATCATGCTGATGACCAGCCGCGACACCCAGCGCGAGAAAGGCATCGCCATCATGAGCGGCGCCGAGGACGTCTTCCAGAAGCCCTTCGAGATGGCGGCGCTCCACGCCAAGATCCTCGAAATCCTTGCGAAGCCCAAGTAAGAAAAACTAGAATCTCCCTCTGGACCCGGATTAAATCGGGCTCCTGACTTAAATCCTGGTTTGCGATTTTTGACGCTTTTATAATCACTATTTTTTCCGGAGACCGCTTGAACACCGCCCGCCCCCGCCGCCCGCTGCGCGCCCTCTTCGCTTGCTGCTTGGCGTTCGTTTCGATGCTCGCTGCGGCGGCGGCTTTCGCGGCGGACCCGCCCTCGGCGGGCGCGACGGCCAAGCCGGTCAAGATCAAGCCCAAGGGGACCGGCGAAGGCGGAAACGAAAGCTCCGGCGGGCTGCTGCAGCCCGACGTCAACGTCATCGACGCGCCGACCTCGGCCGTGCTCGACTACGGCGGCTACTCGTCGGTGAGCCGGTTTTATTCGGGCGGAGGCGTCCTCGAGTACGTGAGCTTCGGCGTCTTCCAGAACCTGAACATCGGCGGCTCGCTGTCGATGGACAGCATCATCGGCAGCGACCGCAACGTGCGCCTGCGCGCTCCCGACGCGCAGGTCAAGTACCGTTTTTACGAGGGCGACCGCTGGTTCCCGTCCTTCGCCGTCGGCTACGACGGCCAGGGCTACGATTACAACAGCACCGACAAGCGCTACAACAACAAGCAGCGCGGATTCTACGTCGTCGGCACGCAGGAGCTCGGCGTGCCGGGGCTCGAGGTCCATCCGTCGATGAACATCTCGGACTTCGACGGCAACTCGTTCTACGGCTCGATCCCGTTCTCGTACAACATCCAGGACAAGGTCTCGCTGCTCGCCGAGTGGGACAACATCCAGAACTTCTACGACAGCCGGCTCAACATGGGCGTGCGCGCGTATTTGACGCCGCACTTCCACCTCGATTTCGCCGTGCGCCGCATCGGCTCGGGCGGTCTCTACGGGAACGGCGACACGCGCCGTCCCGAGCGCATCGTCCAGATCCGGTATTCCGGTAACTTTTAGCCGCCCAGAGGAGACAGTATGGCCAAGAAGATCGGTATTCTGACCGGCGGCGGCGACTGCCCCGGCCTCAATCCCGCGATCCGCGGCGTCGTGCTGCGGGCGACCGAGCTCGGCTACGAATGCCTCGGCATCCAAGAGGGCTGGAAGGGCATGATCAAGGCGGACGCCCAGCCCTTGACCCGCGAGTGCGTGGAAGAGATCGTCGGCAAAGGCGGCACGATCCTCGGAACGTCCCGCACCAATCCGTTCAAGAAGGAAGGCGGCGTGGACGCGACCTTGAAGACCTTCAAGTCGCTCGACCTGCACGCCTTGGTCGCGATGGGCGGCGAGGACACGCTCGGCGTGGCCAGCAAGCTCTACAAGGAGCACAAGGTCAACGTCGTCGGCGTGCCGAAGACGATGGACAACGACTTGTCGGCGACCGACTACACGTTCGGCTTCGACACCGCCTCGACGATCGCCGTCGACGCGGCGGAGCGGCTCCTCGACACCGGCCGCAGTCACCGGCGCATCATGGTCCTCGAGGTCATGGGCCGGCACGCGGGCTGGGTGGCGCTTTTCACCGGCATCGCCGCGGGCGCGGACTACGTCTGCATCCCCGAGCGCAAGGTCGACGTGAAGGACATGTGCGCGAAGGTCGCGGCGGCCCACAAGCGCAAGAAGGTCGCGCTCGTCGTCTGCTCGGAGGCCATCGACCTCGGCGACTCGGGCAAAGAGGAGCTCGACGAGTTCGGCCACATGATCCTCAAGGCGCGCGGCGTCGGCGAAAAGCTCGCGCAGATCATCGAGAAAGAGACGGGCATCGAGACGCGCACGGCCGTCATCGGCCACATTCAGCGCGGCGGCGGCCCGACCTTGTTCGACCGCATGCTCGGCACGCGCGTCGGCGTCAAGGCGGCCGATCTCGTCCATGAGGGGAAGTTCGGCAACATGGTCGCTCAACGGGGCACGGACATCGTGCCCGTTCCTTTGGAAGAGGCCACCGGAACGCTCAAGACCGTGAGCAAGGAGTGGTTCGCGCTGCTCGACACGCTCACGGGCGGAGAAGCCGCGAAGGCCTCTCCGAAGAAGGCGGCGGCCGTTCGGTAATCGCACCAGGAGAGAATGGCGGAGCCCCAGAAATTCCAGCGGCGCACGGTCCTCATCAAGCGTTCGCTGCAGCTCAAGTACATCGGCATGGTGTTCGTGAGCGTGCTTCTGGCGTCTTTGATCGTCGGCGGCGACATCTATTACACGATGGCCCGCATGGTGCTCGCAGACAACCCGTCGATGTCGACGGCGGTCACGCAGTTCAACACGATCATCCTGGTCAAGCTCGCGCTCTACCTCGTGCTGATGCTCTTGATCTCGTTATACGTTTCACATCGATTTGCTGGACCAATCTACCGCTTCGAAAAGTCC
Organism: uncultured Elusimicrobia bacterium; assembly: GCA_964600165.1. GTDB lineage: Bacteria > Elusimicrobiota > Elusimicrobia > UBA1565 > UBA9628 > CAZRIP01. The sequence continues at coordinate 63,138 of CAZRIP010000001.1, forward strand.
GCGCAGATCGTCTCCTCCGGCGACCTGACGCACCGGGTCTCGCTGCGCACCGGCGACGAGTTGCTGGAACTGCAAGAAGAGTTCAACGGCATGCTCGCGACGCTGCAGGCCCTCGTGCAAAAGGACCGCAATCTCGCCGTCCGCATCACCGAGCGGCTCGCGGCGGCGATCAAGAAGCTGCCCGACGACAAGTCGGGCGCCGCCTCGCGCGAGGAGCTCCAGTCGATCAAGGTGGAGCTCGAGCATCTGACGCGCTCGTTCAAGGTCTAGCCAGTGAGATCCGCTTTCCTCGCCGCCCTGCTCGTCTTGACCGCGGCGGCGCGCGCGTCGGCCTCGGAGATCATCTCGGTCGCCGCGCCCATCGCGCCTGAGAAGGTCTACACGCTCGACGACGCCGAGCGCCTCGCGCTGCTAAACGACGCGCGGCTGCTTTCCGCGGAACAGGACAAGACGATCGCCGACGAACGCGTCCGCCAGGCGCGCTATTTGTTCTTCCCCGAGGTCGGCCTCCAGGGCAGCGCGACGAAGTACGAGGCGCGCTACCCGTTCTCGCTGTCGAACGATTATCGCAACATCCTGCTCTTTCCGGATCAGCCGAACCTCTGGGGCCAGAACACGGGCACGATCTACTCCGGACGCGGCTATTTCCACATGAACATCTTCGAGGGCGGCCGAACTCTGGGCACCCTGCGCCTGGCTGAGGCCGGGCAGAAGCAGGCGACGAGCGCCCATGAGTCGGCCAAGATGGACTTGCTGCTTTCGGTCAAGGAGGCGTTCTACCGGCTCATCCTCGCCCAAGAGCGCCTGACTTCGAGCGGAGATTATCAGCGCGCCGTCGAGGACGCCGTCGCGAACGGCCACCTCGATGCCCTCGAGCGCGTCGAGGCCGAGGCGCGCCAGGCCGAGGCGCGCGCCAAGACCTCAGAGGCCCAGCACGGCGTCGACTTGGCGCGTCTGTCCTTCCTCAAGATCCTCAACGTGGAATTGGACACTCCGTTTAGAGTAGAAGGCGTGCTCGAAGCCAAGCCCGTCGACGTCGACATCGACCGGGCCGTGCTTTGGGCGATCGAGCTGCGCCCCGAGCTGCAGTCGGAGACCTACAAAGCCCAGATGGACGCGATCTCGGTCAACCTCGCGGCCGCCCGCCGCATCCCGACCATTTTCCTCGACAGCGACTACGAGCTGACGGGCGTCGACTTTCCTCTACGGAACAACAACTGGGACGCGACCGTCGGCATCCGCATCCCGTTCTCTTACGACTACTGGAGCCAGCTGCGCCAGCGCAAGGCCGAGCAGCGGCAAGGCCAGCTCAAGCGCGCCGAGCTGCAGGACCGCGTGCGGCTCGAGGTCCGGCAGGCCTATGAGAACCTTTTGTATTGGCAGCGCGAGTGGCCTCTGCGCGAGGCCCAGCTGACGAGAGTCCAGAAGCTCTACGCCGACGCGGGCAAAGGCGGCGCGGTCCTTTCGCGCGTGCGCGCGATGGGCTCGGTCCTCGACCTCAAGCTCGACTATCTCTCCGCCGTGACGGAGCACATCATCGCGCTCGCGCGGCTCGAGCGAGCCGTCGGGCGCGAGCTGCGGCCTTGAAGCGCCTGCCGCTGATCGCGCTCGCCCTGCTGCTGCCGCTGCGAGCGTTCGCCGCCGCCGACATGTCGGAAGACGGCATGCTGCGCGACCATCTTTGGCGCCAGCTGATGGGCAAGCCCAAGGGCAAGCGCCCGACGGTGGGGCTCGTCTTGTCGGCCGGCTCGCTACGCGCGACGACGCACGTGGGCGTCATCTCGGTCCTCGAGAACGCGGGGTTCCCGATCGACGTCGTCGCCGGCACGTCGATGGGCGCGATCATCGGCTCGCTTTACGCCAGCGGCAAGTCGGGCAAGGAGCTCATGGAGCTCGCGCGCACGTTCCAGCCGAGCGCGGGCATCAACCTGAGCGCGTTCAGCCTCGCCCGCCTGATCCTCGCCGACAAGCTCCTCTCGTCGGAAAGGACGCAGAAATACATCGACAAGGCCGTCGGCGGCCGCCGCTTCGAGGAGCTGCCCAAACCGTTCGCTTGCGTGGCGATGGACCTCTACTCGGGGGAGTCCATCATCTTTCGGGAAGGCCCGCTGGCGCTCGCGGTCCGCGCGAGCATGAATCTTCCGGGCATCTTCGAGCCGGTCGAATACCGCCACCGCTACCTCGTCGACGGCGGCGTGGCGGACTATATTCCGATCGACGCCGCGCGCCTGCTCGGCGCCGATTGGGTCATGGCCTCGATCGCCGAGACCGATTACACGCACTCGAAGCCGACGAACGTGCTCGAAAGCCTCGAGCAAGTCATCGACATCCGCGGCTCTCTTCTTTCGCGTGAGCAGCGAGCGCAGGCCAACTTTCTGATCGAGCCTCCGGTCGGCGACATCGGGCTCGCGGAAACCGATCGGCTGCAGGAAGCGGTGTCGAAGGGCGTCGTCACGGCGCACGACCGCCTGCCGCAGGCGATGCAAAGCCTCGTCTTGTTCTCGATGGGCGCGCTCATGGGCGACTATCTCCCGGGAAAGGCGCCGTGATCCTGCCCGCGCTCGTCCTCGCCTCGGCGCTCGGCCACGCCGCGTTTTGGGCGAGCGCCGCCGATCCGGTCGCCGAGCCTTCGCGCCTCTTCGACGCCGGCCAGTTCGCCGGCGTCGTCTCAAGCCTCTCTCCCGAGGCGCTCCAGCGCCTGCGCGGAGACGGACTGCGCCGCGCCTATTTCCTGCTGGCCTCCAGCCTCCAGCGCCTGGGCCGCGCCGATCAGGCGATCGGCGTCTATCAGCTCGGCGTCAAGCTCTACCCCGCGGATTTGAATCTTCTGACGGGCCTCGCCGGCGTCCTGCACGGCGCGGGCCTGGAGGATCGCGCCCGGCCGCTCTTTGAAAAAGTCATCTCGATCCATCCCAACAACGCCGTCGCGAACCTCGGCCTGGCCGAGATCGATTACTCCCTGGGCTTTCTCGACCGCAGCGCGCGGCATTACGAGAAGGCCCTCGAGACCGACGACTCGAAGCCCGAGATGTGGATCGCCTACGGCGACGTGCTTCACGAGCTGCGCGACGACAAGACGGCCGAGCTCGCGTATCGCCGCTCGCTGCAGCTGCGGCCTTCTCCCGCGGCGACGCTGGGCTTGGCGTTCGCGTTGCGCGGGGATGGCCGCGCGGCCGACGGGATCGCCGCGCTGCGCGCGCTGCTCGAGTCCGATCCGGACCTCGAGCGGCGCGCCCAAGGCCGCTCGCTGCTCGGGCTTTGGCTGCTCGAAGAGCGCCGCGAGGACGAGGCTCTCGCCGCCGTCGAGCCGCTGCTGTCCGAGGCCCCGGACGATCCTCTCGGACGCTACATCCGCGCGCGCGTGCGCTTGAGGCAAGACCGCTATCGCGACGCCGTCGCCGACCTCAAGGTCGCGGCGCAGGGCGGCCGGTACGCGCCGTTCGTCGCCCAAGTCGCCCAAGCCATGCTCGAGCGCCTCAAGGGCGGACGCTGATGCGCTTCTGGAAGATGTCGGGCGCGGGCAACGACTTTGTCCTCGTGCAAGGCACGGTGACCTCGGGCTCGAGTCTCGCGCGCCGGCTCTGCGACCGCAAGAAGGGCGTCGGCGCCGACGGCCTGCTGGCCGTCGAGCCCGGCAAGAGCCCGCGGCTGCGCTATTGGAACGCCGACGGGTCCGAGGCGTTCTGCGGCAACGGCACGCGCTGCGCGGCGTTGTGGCTCCACGGGCAAGGCCTCGTCAAAAAGCGCCGCTTCATCCTGCATACGGCTCAGGGCCCGCTCGAGATCGAGATCCTGGGCCGGGAGCGCGCGGCGGTCCACATGCCGTCACCCGGGGCGCTGCACGTGCCGAGGATGGTCGACCGGTTCGAGGTCTTCGAGATCGACACCGGCGTGCCGCACGCCGTCGTGTTCGTCAAGGCCGTCGCGGATTTCCCAGTGCTCGAGGCCGGACGCGCTCTAAGGCGTCACGAAGCCTTCGCTCCCGCGGGCGCCAACGTCGATTTCGTCGAGCCGAAAGGAAGGACGCTCCACGTGCGCACTTACGAGCGCGGCGTGGAGGACGAGACGCTCGCCTGCGGCACCGGCGTCGTCGCCTCGGCGCTCGCCGCGGCCCTCCTGCGCGGGGCGCGCTCCCCCGTGAAGGTCGTCGTGCGCGGCGGCGCCTACCTGCGCGCCCGCTTCAAGCGCTCGGGCGCCGGTTTTTCCGACGTATGGCTCGAGGGCCCGGGAGAGCTCGTCTATCAAGGAGACATCGACTGATGAAACTCGCCGGCTCGCTCGTCGCCCTGGTCACCCCGTTCGGCAAGGACGGCCGCTTGAACGAGGCCGCGCTGCGCGAGCTGATCCGCTACCAGCTCAAGAGCGGCTCGGCGGGCCTGGTGCCCTGCGGCTCGACCGGCGAGGCCGCCACTCTCACGCACGAGGAATACCGCCGCGTGCTGGAGCTGACGCTCGAGGAGTCGGAGGGGCTCGTGCCCGTCATCGCGGGCGTCGGCACGAACGCGACCTGGAAAGCGCTCGAGTCCGCGCGCGAGGCCGAGAGCATGGGCGCCGACGCCCTGCTCGTGCTCGCCCCGTACTACAACAAGCCGACCCAAGAAGGCCTTTACCGGCACTTCTGCGAGATCGCGGGCGCGACGCGCCTTCCGGTCGTCGTCTACAACATCCCGGGCCGCACCGCCGTCAACGTCGCGCCGAAGACGCTCGCGCGCGTCGCCAAGTCTTGCGAGAACGTCGTCGCGGTCAAGGAAGCGGCCGGCAGCCTCGATCAAGTCAGCGAGATCCTTTCATTGACGCCGGACATCACCGTGCTGTCCGGCGACGACAGCCTCACCCTGCCGATGATGGCGGTCGGCGCGCGGGGCGTGATCTCGGTGGTCGCCAACGTCGCGCCGAAGATGTCGGCCGATCTCTGCCGCCACGCCTTGGACGGCGATTTCGCGAAGGCGCGCAAGACGCATCTCAAGCTTTTCCCGCTCGTCAAATCGCTGTTCGTCGAGACCAATCCGATCCCGGTCAAGGCCGCGCTCGAGCTCATGGGCCTGCCCGCCGGAGCGCCGCGCTTGCCGTTGACTCCTCTCGGCAAAGAGCATCTGCCGCTCTTGCGCGGCGAGCTCAAGAAGCTCGGCCTGCTCTAAAAGCGTTCCGCGCGCGACGCACGTCCTCAACGTTGCGCGGGCGTATCATAAGTCTATGGGAGCTTTGACTTGGCTTGCCGCGCTCGCCACCGTCGGCGCCCTCTACCTCGGGGCGACCGTTCTTATCCCGCCGATCGTCTCGTTCTTCGTTCTCATCGTGCTCGAGCCCTTGGTCGCCCGCCTCGAGCGCGGGGGGCTCAAGCGCACTCTGGGCGCGTCGGCGGCCGTTTTGCTTTTTATGATCGCGACCGGGCTCGCGGTGTTTTTGTGCGCGCGCGCCCTCGCGGGGATCGCCCAAAACGTCCCGAAGTACTCGCAGAAGCTGCGCGCGACGGCCCAACGATTCGAACGATTCGAACGGCACGCGAACACCCTCCAAGGCGGGGACGAGAACCCTTCCGCCAAGGCCGCGACCCCGTCCGACGTACAGAAGGTCCAGGTCGTGCGGCCGGCGCAAGAAACCTGGGGCCCTCTTCTGTGGCGAGGGCTCGGCGGAGCCCTCGAGGCGCTCGGCTTGGCCCTCTTCGTGCCTTTTTTGGCGCTTTTCGGCCTGATCTCGAAGCGCGAACTGCTCGACGCGACGGAGAAGGTCCTTTCGCCCTATTTTGACGTCTCGCGGGCGAGCGACGAGATCCCGCGCATGGTGCGCGCGTTCTTCCTCGGGAATTTCGTCGTCGGCCTCGCCGCCGCGGCGATCTCCTGGGCGAGTTTCGCGGGCCTCGGGCTCTCCAACGCAGCGGGCATCGGCCTCGTGAGCGGCTTCGTCAATCTCATCCCGATCCTCGGGTTGCCGCTCGCGCTCGGATTGCCGATCGCCCAAGGCCTGCTGCAATTCGACAACGCCGCCCCTTTCGTCTTGATCCTCGCGATCGTCGGCGGCCTACACCTTTTCATAGGCAACCTCGTCATGCCGCGCGTGATCGGAGCGCGCGTCCAGCTCAACGCCGCGGCCGCGACGCTGGGGATGCTTTTTTGGTGGTGGGTGTGGGGCATCGTCGGATTCGTGTTCGCGATCCCGCTGACCGCCCTCTTCAAGATCGCGCTCGAATGCCGGGCCAAGACCGAGCCCGCCTCGAAGCTCCTCGCCGCGACGCGGCGCGAGGAACTAAGAAAGCATTAACGGCGGACGGCGATCGCCTCGATCTCGACTTGCGCGCCTTTGGGCAGCGCCGAGACCTGCACCGTCGCGCGCGCCGGGAACGGCGCCGCGAAGCGCTTGGCGTAGGCCTCGTTCATCGCGGGGAACTGGGAAAGATCGGTCATGAAGACGGTCGTCTTGACGACGTCCTTCATCGAGAGCCCGGCCGCGGCTAGGACGGCGCCGACGTTCTTCAAGCATTGCTCCGTCTGCTCGGCGACGCCTCCCGGAGCGGGCTCGCCGATCGCGGTCAGCGGGATTTGCCCCGACACGAAGACGAAAAGGCCCGCGTCGATCGCCTGCGAATAGGGCCCGATCGCCTGGGGAGCTTCCCTGGTCGCCACCGCTTTCATCGAGGGACTATATCAAAAGCGCGAGCGCGGCGATCGCGCAGGCGACCATCCCGGCGTAGCCCGGGACATAAAGCGCCGGCCGAGAAATTTCGATCCCGCGTCCGAGATGGAACCATATGCTGTCGACGACCTCGTGGGTCGCGATGAGCCAAGGCAAGCCCGCTCCGCGCTCGAGCGCCGCGCATGCCGCGAGGCCGAAGATGACGAAAAGCGGCCAGCCGTGGACGAGGCTCATGGCTTGGACGTGATAAAAAACGAACAGCGTCGTCGAGACGAGCGCTGCCCTCATCGGCCCCATGCGTCCCCGGATCGACGTGAAGAGCAAGCCGCGAAACGCCGCTTCCTCGAAGAAGGCGACCGGCAAGGTCGTGAGCCAGCCGACGGCGATCTGCCAAGAGGCAAAGGTCGTCACGCGCCGCTGGCCGACGTAGCGGATCGCGAAGAAGAAGATGAGCAGTGCGAGAAGCGCACACGGGGTCGCTCTCGCGTCCCAACGCCAGCCGCGGCGCGCGAAGCCTCCCGTCCGTCTCGTCAAGAGCAGGCAGGCCGCGAAGGCCGCGAGTCTGGGGAACGACATGAACGCGTCGCGCCAAAACCAAGCGTCCGCGCCCGTCATCGGGAAGAAGCGATAGACCGCGAAGCGCGCGGCCATGTAGCCCACCACGATGGCAAGCGCGCCCCTAAAGGCCGTCCTTTCCGGCGTTCCGCCTTCTTCCAATCCGAAGTGTTTACCGCAGCGCGGAGAGCAGCGCCTTGTTCGTCTTCTGCACGCGCATCGCCTCGATGATCGCCTTGAGGGAGTCGATGTCGCCTTTGTCCGCCAGCGCGCGCCGCAGCTTCCAGACGCCCTCTATGTAATCGGGCGGAAGGAGCTTTTCCTCCTTGCGCGTGCCGGAGTCTCTCACCTTCATCGCCGGGAAGAGCCTCATCTCCGCCGCTTGGCGCGACAGCACGATCTCCATGTTGCCCGTTCCCTTGAACTCCTGGAAGATCACCTCGTCCATGCGGCTGCCGGTGTCGACCAGGATCGAGGCGATGATCGTGATCGAGCCGCCTTCCTCGAGCTGCCGCGCGGAGCCGAAGAACCGCCGCGGCGTCTCCATCGCGCGCGAGTCCAAGCCGCCGGACATCGTGCGCGAGCCGGTGGCGAACTGGTTGTAGACGCGCGCGAGCCTCGTCAGCGAGTCGAGCAGGATGAACACGTTCGCGCCCTTGACCGCTTCTTCGACCGACGCGCGCATGATCTTCTCGGCCGTCTGGATGTGGACCTCGTAGCTCTGGTCGCTCGAGGACGCGACGACCTCGGCCGGCACCGAGCGCTTGAAGTCCGTCACCTCTTCTGGGCGCTCGTCGATCAAAAGGCAGTACTGCTTGATCGAGGGGTCGAAGCCGTGGACGGCGTTCGAGAGCTGCTTGAGGATCGTCGTCTTTCCGGCTTTCGGAGGAGCGACGATCAGGCCGCGCGTGCCCAAGCCGATCGGGCACAAAAGATCCATCGCGCGCATCGAAGGCTCGGTGGGAGAACCTTTCTCGAGCTGGATCCATTTGTGGGGGTCGACGGGCGTGCGCGATTGAAAGATCTTCTCGGCTTCCGTCTGCTGGGCCTGCATCTGCGGCCGCGGCGGGCGAGCACCTCCTCCCCCGTGATGGTTGCCGTGCTGGATCCGCTGGCCGTGCTGCGAATGGCCGCCTTGATGCGGCTGGCCCTGCTGCTGGGGATTGCCGCCGCCTCCCCGGTAGCGGCGCCTGCGCCCCCCCCGGTTATGGAATTGGCCGCCGCCCTGGCCGCCGCCGCGCTGGTCGTTCATTACACTCTCCTCCACATCTCTTCTGCGCCGGGAAATTTCCCGGGCCACGTCTCGTCCAAAGCCTTGACCGCGTGCGCCATCAGCGCGGCCGTCGCGCGCAGCACCTCGTCCCGCGAGACCCCGCCGTCTTTCTCGGCGTAGAGATGCCCCCACGGCAGACCCGCGGCGTTGGCGTGCAGGTGCTCCCGGCACGACGACAGCACGCGCGAAAGCCGCTCGTCCCAAAAACCGAGCTCTTGGGCGCGGACTTTCACGCGCTCGTCGTCCCAGATTTCCTGCCAGCTCGCCTTCTCGCGCTCGGCGAGCACGTCGGCCGCCCGGCGCGCGCTATCTTTAGCCGACACCCAGCGCATCTGCACGACGCTTTCCAAAAGCGAGCGCAGAATCGGCAGCGCCTCGTTGGCGTGGCTGTGCTCGGCTAAAAGCGCGAGCGCGTTGGCCTTCGCCACCGCGCGCGCCGCGAGCACCATCAAGGCCTTCGCGACGGCGTCGTCGGCCTTGAGGCCACGGCCGACCTGCGAGAAGCCGGTGTCGATGCGCGCCTTCGCCGAGCCGACCAGGGCGACCAGTTCCTTGCTCATCTCAGATGTCGAACGAGTGAAGTCTCACGGATTTGATCGGCACGCCCAAACGGCGCGCCACGGTCAGAAATCTCTTCGAAGCGTCCGAGACGAAGAAGACGCGCTTGCCTTTGCCCGAAATCCTGAGCAGGCCTCTTTCCGCGAGCATCCGCCCGGTCTCGCGTGCCGTCTCGACGGCCGGGTCGACGAGCCGCACTCCTCGTCCGAGGATCGCGCCGATCGTGCGCGCCAGGAGCGGATAGTGCGTGCAGCCGAGGATCAAGGTCTTCGGCCGTTTTTTCTTGAATACAGCCAAGTACTCGCGCGCGACGGAAGCGGTCACGTCCTTCGACCACCAGCCCTCCTCGACAAGCGGCACGAAAAGCGGACAGGCCTGGCCGATCGCGCGAGCGCCCTTGAGCGCGCGGTCGTAGGCTTTGGAGTTGATCGTCGCGTCGGTGCCGATCACGCCGATCGGTCCCGCCGCGCCGCCGTCGAGGGCGGCCCGAGCGCCGGGCTCGATGACGCCCAAGACCGGCACTTTCATCGCCTTCTTAAGCGCGGACAACGCCAAGGCCGACGAAGTGTTGCACGCGACCACCATCGCCTTGATGCCCTGCTTCTCGAGGAAGCGCGCGACCGTCAGGGAGTAGCGGCGCACCGCCTCGGGCGTCTTCGAGCCGTACGGGATGTGGGCGGTGTCGCCGAAATAGATCAGATCCTCGTGGGGAAGCCTGCGCGCGAGCTCCTTGAAGACCGTCAGACCGCCGATGCCGGAGTCGAACACGCCGATCGGACGGCGGGCCGCGCGGCTCTCTCTTCTCATTTCCCGGTCACCTGCTCCGCGGTCGAAAGCCAGCCTTGGCGCTTGGCGTAGTCGAGGATGCCCGCGTAGACGCCGTCGACCAGGCGCCGGCGGAAGCGGCCCGACTCCAGCTTGACCTCTTCCTTCGCGTTGCTGACGAAGGCCATCTCGACCAAGAGAGCGGGCGCATGAGTGCCACGCAGAACGTAGAAGCCGGCCTGCTTGACGCCGCGATCGGGGATATCGATCCTCTTGGCGATGTCGCGCGCCATCAGCACGGCGGCCTCGGAGGCGGCGTTGACGTTCTCGGTCTTGGCGAGCTCACCCAGCAGAAGCTCCGCCTGCGCGTCCTGGGAGGTCTTGCCCTCGAGCTCGAGCGACGCGTTCTCGGCGTCGGCCACGCGTTGGGCTTCGGGATCGGTGGCTTTTTCGGAGAGGAAATAGACCTCGAAGCCCTGCTCCTTAGGGTTCGGCGAGGAGTTGGAATGCAGCGAGATGAACAGGTCGGCTCCGAACTCGTTGGCCAGGCGCGAGCGGTCCGCGAGCGGGACGAAGGTGTCGTCGGTCCGGGTGAGCAAGACCTCGAAGGTCCCCTCTTCTTTGAGCAAGCGCGACAATTCTTGCGCCGCCGCGAGATTGACGTCTTTTTCCTGGGTGCCGTGCCGGCCGGTGGCGCCTGGGTCCTTGCCGCCGTGGCCGGCGTCGATGACGACCTTGCGCTTGACGCGCTGCGCGTCGGCGCCGATGACGGCCGGGCCGGCCGACTTCACGGGCTTGCCGGGCTCGGTGGTGACCGCTTCCTCGTCGACGTTGTCGGCAGCCGGATGGCCGCCGTCCTGGGCGACCTTAGGAGAGGCGTTGTCGTCCGGGACGCTCGGGGTCGCGAACGGCTCCGCCTCGAACACGTCGAGGACGACGCGCCGGGGATTCTTGAGCTCTTTGACCCGGAACGCCGCGCCGCGCTTCTCGAAGCGCACCGAAAGGATCGCGGCCTTGGCGTTTTGCGTCAGCGCGTAGCCCGCCACGATCCCGTCGCCGACGTCGCCCTCGTCGGAGGCGTCGAGCGCGCCCATGGGCACGTTGAGCTCGACGCCCGAGACGCCGCGCTTGGCCGTCGAGTACTTCATGCCTTTGGCCAAGCCCAAGGTGATCCGCGTGAAGCGGCCGTACGAGAACCAGCGCGCCGGCCCGACCGTGCTGCGCCTGTCGACCGACAGGAGCTTGGTCCGCGGGTTGAACGTCGTGTCGTAGCCAGCCCAATCCGAGAAATCCTGCCCCTCGAGAAACGCCAACGGGATATACGCGTGCGACGAGCGCAGCATGACCTGGGCCCCGAGCCGCACCTCGCGGCCGTCGAGGCTCGCCTTGTCCGAGCCGGCCATCAGCTGCATCGTGCGCCCGCGCAGCGAGATGCGCACGCGTCCCGAGACCGCGTACCAATAGACCTGGGCGCCGTAAAGGGAGCCGACCTGCTTGGCGTTGAGGTAGTACGCCGAGCCGATTTTATACGAGCCGACCGGATCGTGGTACTGCCCCGCCACCGAGGCAGGCAGGTCCTCGCCCTCGGCCATACCGTGGCCGAGGGTCAATAAAAGGCCGAGACCGAGCAGAGCTCTCTTCATCTATTCGAGGACGATGCGGTAATCCTCCCACGGGATCTGCGGATCGCCTTGGATCTTGACCGAGCGCTGCACGTTCTTCTCGAGCAGCTGCTGCATCTGCCGGAAGGATTCGGCGAGCTTGGGATGCAGCAGGATGCGCACTTGGCCGCCCGGACGGCCGCCCGTCATCTCGCCGATCTCTCGCTGGATGCGGATACGGATCGTCTCGGCGCTCAATACGCGACCGGCACCCTTGCACTCCGGGCACTCGTCGGTGATGAGACTGACCGTCGACTCCCGCTTGCGCTCGCGCGTGAGCTCGATCAAGCCCAAGCGCGTGATCGGCAGGATGCGGATCTTCGCGCGGTCGTTCTTGCAGGCCTGCGCAAACGCCTCCATGACCTTGTTTCGGTTGGAGGCCTTGCGCATGTCGATGAAATCGACGACGATGATTCCTCCAATATTGCGGAGACGAAGCTGGTGCGCGACCTCGTTGGCGGCCTCGATGTTCGTCTGCGTCACCGTCTCTTCTTGCGACTTCGAGCCCGTGTAGCGGCCCGTGTTGACGTCGATCGCGCACAAGGACTCCGCCTCTTGGATCACGATCGAGCCGCCGTTGGGGAGCGCGACCTTGGTCTTGCGGATCTCCTCGATGTCCTTCTCGAGGTTGAACGCCTTGAAGATCGGCGTCCGGGCGTCGTAGTGGCGCACGCGCTCCTTGAGCTCGGGCGAGATGCCCTCGACGAACTCCGTGATGCGCTGATGCGCCTGCTTGTTGTCGATCAAGTACACGTAGACTTGATCGGAAAGGATGTCGCGCGCCACCTGCAGGGTGAGATCCAAGTCCTTATGCAGGAGCGCCGGCGCGGGCTGCGAGTCGAATTTTTTCTGGATCGCGTCCCAAGTCGCCTTGAGGTACTTCACCTCGCGCTCGAGGTCGGCCTCGCTCGCGCCCTCGGCCTCGGTGCGCACGACGACGCCCTTGCCGCCGAGGATCTCGGCGACGAGGCGATCGACGATGGCGCCCAAACGCTTACGCTCGCCGGCTTCCTCGATGTGCTTCGAGATGCCGACGTAGTTTTGGAACGGCGTGAAGACGAGGTAGCGCCCGGGCAGCGAAACGTCCATCGTGACCTTCATGCCCTTGGTGCTGATCGCGTCTTTGGCGACCTGGATCATGATCTGCTGGCCCTTCTTCAAGGTCGCGTCGATCGCCGCGCCGCGCTCGCCGAGCACGTCGCTGATATAAAGATAGGCGTTCTTCTCGAAGCCGATGTTGACGAAGGCGGACGAGATGCCGGGCAGGACGTTCTCGACCTGGCCTTTGTAGATGTTGCCGACGATCGACTCTTCGCTCTTGCGCTCCCAGAGCAGCTCGGAGAGCCGCCCGTCCTCGACGATGGCGATGCGCGTCTCCTCGAAGCTCGTGTTGGCGAGCACCTCGCGCTTGATCGGCTTCTTGGACTTCTCGGCGCGGTGGTGGAGATGCTCTCCGCGTTCGCGCTCGCGACGCTGCTCGTCGCGCTCGTGGCGGTCGCGCCCGCCGCGCTCCCCGCGATCGCGGCCGTGCCGCTCGCCGTGCTGCTTGTCCCGCTCGCCGTGCTGCTTCTCGCGCTGGCCAGGCTGCTTCTCGCGCTGCTGCTGGTTCTGCCCGTCGCGTCCGCGGCCGCCGCGCTCGCGGCGCTGCTGCGCATTGGGCTGCTGCGGGCGCTGCGCGTCGGCCTTGTGATCGCGGCTGCCCTCGGTGGCCGGATGGCCACCGCCCTGAGCGGCTTCAGGATTGGCGTTGCCGCTCGCGGGCGGCGGGGTCTGCTGACCCTGTTGACCCTCGCCGCGACCGCGTCCGCCGCGGCCCCGACGCCGGCGGCGGCGCCTACCTTGGCGCTCACCCGGCTGTCCGGCTGCGGCGCCCGGATGGGCGCCGCCCTGACCGGCATGAGGATTCGCGTTGCCGGGCACGGGCGGCTGCGCCGGAGCGTCGGACGCCGGAGACGGCTGGCCCTGGACCTCCACGACGTCCTCGGAATCATCCTCGGCCTCGTCGTCAGCGTCATCATCCGCGTCGTCGGCGTCGTCGGCGTCATCGGCCGCTTCATGGTGCTCGACGGGCTGCGGCACGTCTTGGGGCGGAGCGACGGGTCCCGACGGGAATTCCTCGGCGCGCGCCGAGGACGAAAGCGGGGCGGTCTCGACGTCGCGGCTGCTGACCGGCGCGTCCTTGGGGGCTTGCGACGCCTCGACTGGCTTTTCGTTCTTGGGTTCGGACGCGGGCGTTGCCGGCGTCTCCGAAGCCAGGTCCTTCTGTTCGTTTACTTCGTTCATTTCTTACTCCTGAGTTGTCAAAACGCGGGTTACAGCAAAGCGTAACGGCGCGAATAGATGTTGGCGATCACGCCCAACGACCACAAGGTGATCATCAAGCTCGATCCTCCATACGAAATCAGCGGCAAAGGGATGCCGGCGACGGGCATCAAGCCCACGCACATCCCGACGTTGAGCGCGAGCTCGAAGGCGAACATCGTCGCCAAGCCCGCGCAGACCAAAAAGCCGTAGCGATCGCGCGCCAAGCGCCCGACCAAGACGATGCGCCAGACGAGCAGCAAATAGAGCCCGAGGATCGTCATCGTGCCGATGAAACCCATTTCCTCGCCGACGACCGCGTAGGCGAAGTCGGTGTGGCGCTCGGGCAAGAAGCCCAGCTGCGACTGAGTGCCCTCGAAGAGGCCCTTGCCGAAGACGCCGCCCGAGCCGATCGCGATCTGCGACTGGTGCACGTGGTAGGCCGCTCCCTGGATGTCGGCTTGCGGCGCGACGTAGGCGACGAAGCGGTTGCGCTGGTAGCCCTTCATCTGCCGGTTGATCAGGATGCCCGTGATGATGCCGGAGGACAAGATGATCGGCACGGCGACAAAGACGATGGCGCGCGCCTGCAGACGCAGCCAAGAGGCCATGCGCCACGCGCCGAGGCAAAAGAGCGTCAGGCCGATCAGGAGAAACGCCGTCGATTTACCCAGGCGCGCCGTCTGCAGGATGAAATACGGCAGCGTGCCCGCCGCCGCCTGAGGGTAGTTGATCTGACAGTAGATGTAGAGCATCGGCACCGACACGGTCGTCGCGCCGAAGCCGACGATGGCTAGCAGATGGCTGAGCTCCGCGCCCGCGCAAAACATCATGCCGAGCATGATCGGGAAAAACGTCAGCGTCGTCGAAAAGTCCGGCTGCTTGATGATGAGCGCCATCATCGGCGCGACCATGCCGAAGCCGAGCAGGATCGTCGAGAAGCTCTTGATCTTGCGGGCGCGCCACTCGAGCACGGCGGCGAGCACCAGGATCATGAGGATGCGCGCGAGCTCCGCCGGCTGGAAGGTCAGAAAGCCCAGGTGGATCCACGAGCGGTGTCCCTTGTGGACCGAGCCGACGACGAGAACGGCGAGCAGCAGGGACAAGCAGACGCCGTAGAGGACCTTCGCCTGGTCCTGGAAGATCTGGTAGTTGAAGCCCAAGCCCGCGAGGAAGAGCAGCACCCCGAGCGCGAGCGCCACGAAGTGGTTTCGAACGAGCGCGCCGAAGTACGGGAGGGGGCTCGCCGCCGAGAGCATCGTGATGGTGCCCATGACGAGCAATCCCATGGCCGCGAACACGAAGGGCCAGTCGATCCTTCCCTTAACGCCCGTCTCTACTTTGATCGGCATGGGCTCAGTGGACCGGCACCCCTCCGATGGCGGGCTTGGGCGCGAGCGCCGGGGCGAGCTTGGCCGCGGCGGGCTTGGCCGCGGCGTTTAGATGAAAGTAAGCCTTCAAGATCTGCGCGGCGATCGGCGGAGCGACGCCCGACGAGTGGCCGCCGTTCTCGACCAAGATCGCCATCGCGATCGAGGGCGCCTCGCCGGGCTTGTTCGCGAAGCAGATGAACCAAGAGTGGTCCTCGCCGCCCGAGTTTTGCGCCGTGCCGGTCTTGCCGCGGACCTCGAGTCCGGGGATGATGGCTTGATGGGCCGTGCCGTCGGCGGGATTCTGCGGCGTGCCGACGACGACGGCCGTCATCGCCTCGTAGATCTTGTCCCAGACGTCGGGCTTGAGCTCGACGAAGCCCGCTTTCTCGGCGCGCTGCTTGTACTCGGATCTTCCTTCCGTATATTCGACGCGGTCGATGAAGTGCGGCCGCCAGAGAGTGCCCCGCGTCGCCACCGCCGCGGCCATGACGGCCATCTGGATCGGAGTGACCAGCAACTCGCCCTGGCCGATCGATTGGTTGACCGTGTCGCCGTCGAACCAGCCGCGCCCCGCCTTCTCGCGGGTCTCGGGCCCGAAGAGATGGCCCGACTTCTCGCCCTTGAGCGCGACGTTGGTCTTCTCGCCGAGGCCGAACATCTTCGCGTAGCGCTCGATGCGGTCGCCGCCGATCTTGAGGCCCATCTTGTAAAAATACACGTCGCACGAGTTGGCGAAGCCGGTCAGGAAATCGACGCGCTTGTGGCCCTTGTGGTCCCAGCAGAGGAAGATCTTCTTGCCGAGCTCGAAATAGCCGGGGCAGAACACGGACTCAGCCGGATTGAGGCGGCCCTCGTTCAATCCCGCGGCGCTGACGATGATCTTAAAGGCCGAGCCCGGAGGATAGGTGCCGGAGATCGCGTGATTGAACTCCGGCAGGCCCTGCATGGTCTTTTTCACCTCGTCCGGGTCGAAAGAAAGCAGCGCGTTCGGATCGAAGTCCGGCGCCGACGAAAGGGCGAGCACGGAGCCGTTGCGCGGATCGAGCACGACGACGGCGCCGCGGCCCGTCGGCGACTTGCGCAGCCCTTCGTCGGCCGCCTTCTGCACGTCCTTGTCGATCGTGAGATAAATGTTGCTGCCGGGCTGCCACTGCATGCGGCTCAAAATACCCTTGAGGCGGCCCTGGGCGTCGACTTTCATGCGCGTCGCGCCGTCGCGCCCGCGAAGCTCGTTCTCGAAGACCTGCTCGAGGCCCATCTTGCCGATGCGCGAGTCGACGCGGTAGCCCTTGTTCTTGAGCGTCTTCCAGCTGCGCGGATCCATCTTGCCCATGTAGCCGATCAGGTGGCTGGCGAAGGCGCCGTAAGGATAGTAGCGCCGCGCCTCGACGATGAGCTCGACGCCGGGATAGATGGTCTTCAACTCCGAGAGCCGGAACATCGTCTGCGGCGGCAGGTTTTCCGCGAGGCGCACGGCGGTCTCCTCGCGGACCGCTTCTTGAAGGAGATCGAGGATTTTATCGGGGTCTTCCTTGAGCTGGTGGGCGAGGTCGTCGGCCAACGACCGAAGATCCGCCGTTCCTTTGGACTTGCCGGGCAGATAGATCAGCGAGAATTGCTCGCGATTGGTCGCGATGGCGTTGCCGTCGCGGTCATAGATGCGGCCTCGCGGCGCGGTCTGGTAGATGAATTGGGTGCTGTTCTTCTCGGCGGCCGCCTTGTACTCGACGTTCTGGACGATCTGCAGCTGCACGAGCCGCGCGCCGAGCAGCAGTCCCGAAAGCCAGATGAGCGTCCACAGGACGCTCAGGCGCGCTTGGATCTCCGCCTGGTTCTGGATCATCTTGAGCGGGAATGCTCCCAGGTCGGCCGCCAGGCGACGGCGACGATCAGGCCGACGAAACAGTTGTAAAACGGATCGATCATGAACTGCGTCCAGCCCACCCACAGGAACTGGCTTTGGAAGACCCTCGCGAGCAGGCCGATCATCAAGAAATAAACCCAGGTCATCGAAAAGATGACGACCGTCTGTGGGCCCACGCCCGTCACGTCGACCTGGCGGCGGATCGAGCCCGTGCCGTAGCCTACGAGCGTCAAGGCGAGCGCGTTCGCGCCGAAAAGCCGCGCGTTGAGAAGATCAAGAAACAAGCCCCAAGCGAAACCCGCGCACATCGCGCGGACCGGGCCGCGGCGAGCGGCGGCGATCACCGTCAGCACGAGCAGCAATTGAGGGGCCGTGCCGAAGAGCGGCATGTGCGTCGTCCACCACCAATGCGCGGCCATCGCCGCCAAGAAAGCCGCCGCCCCCCGCCCCATTGTCGTCACTGTGAGTCGTCCTCCGCCGCCGCGTCGCCTTCGGGCGGCGGGGCGGGAAGCTTGGCGGTCGCGGCCGCTGCGATCGCGGCCGATTGGGTCTTCAAGATCATCACTTCGTCGAGCGAGGAGGCCTCGATCGCCGGCGCCACCTCGACCGATTGGAAGGTCAAGAACGGGTCCGGAGGATTGACGCGCGCGACGCGTCCGATCAGGACGTCCGGCGGGAACGTCGCGCTCGTCGGCGAGGTATAGACCGGGTCGCCTTGCTCGGGCTTGGCGTCAGGCGAGAGATAGTTCATCATGAGCCTCGAGGTCCCCCGACCCTGCACGAGCCCTTCGTCGCTGCGCGCATCTTCAGTGCTCACGGAGGCCACGTAAGAAGCGGCCGAGGACTGCTCGTGTGTCAACAGCAGCACGACGGCGCTTTTCGGACGGACCTCGACGACGCGGCCGACGGCGACGATCACGTCGCTCGAGCGCCCGACGACCGGAGCGTTGACGACGACGCCTTGATCGGCCCCGGCGTCCACCATCAAGCTGCGATACCAGTGTGTCGAGTCGCGCTCCATCACGTGCGCCCACAGCGGAGCGCGCGGCAGCGTGGATTTGAGACCCAAGGCCTGGCGCAGGCGCTCGTTTTCCGCCTTGAGTGAGTCGTTCTCGGCTTTGGTCCAAGCCGCCCGCTTGATCTGCTCGCGCATGACGCGATTCTCGATGTCGGCGGCGAGGAGATTTCGGACGTTGCCGGGGACGCTCGTCAGACGATCCGTCCCCTTTTCGCCGTAGTACGCCACCGGGTTGAGCACGTAGCTCAGGCAGGCCTTGAAGGACTGCACCGGCGACGACAAGGGCAGAGACAAAAGCGTCAGCGAGATGACTGAGAAAGCGGCTAAGACGAAGTTAGCTATTCGCGTTTCGCGATGCATGTACGCGCCCCTGGGCCGGGAGCCATTGCTACTACGACCAGCTGGCGGGAGGGGTCGCCTTAAGAGCTGCGTGAACGGGGAGAGGTCACGAAGTCCGGACGCCGATCTTGTATGTGATCGAGCTCTTCCAGAAACTTCCCTGTCCCCATCGCCACGCAGCTCAACGGGTCCGCGGCTCGATGCACGGGCAACTCGGTCTCCTGCCTGATGAGGTCGGGTAGACCTCTCAGCAGAGAACCGCCGCCCGCGAGCATGATCCCGCGGTCCACCAAATCCGCAGCCAATTCCGCTGGAGTCTCCTCCAGCGCGTTCTTGATCACGTCGAGGATGAGCTGCACGGGCTCCATGAGAGCCTGGCGCACTTCCTCGGAGGTGATCAATACCGTCTTCGGAAGGCCGGTGGCCTGATCCCGGCCCTTCACTTCCATCGTTTTTTCCTCTTTGAGCGGGAAGACCGAGCCGATCTGAATCTTGACGTCCTCGGACGTCGTCTCGCCGATCAAAAGGTTGTACTTCCTTCTAAAGTGCATCATCACGGCTTCGTCCATCTCGTCGCCGGCGATGTCGATCGACTTCGACACCACGAGGCCTCCGAGAGAGATGACCGCCGCTTCCGTCGTCCCGCCTCCGATGTCCACGATGAAGTTTCCGTGGGGCTCGGAGATGGGCAAATCGGCTCCGATCGCCGCCGCCATCGGCTCCTCGATCAGATAGACCTCGCGCGCTCCGGCCTGCTCGGCCGACTCCTGGACGGCGCGCCGCTCGACTTCCGTGATGCCCGACGGGATGCCGATGACGATGCGCGGATGCAGGAGCGAGCGCCGGTTGTGGACCTTGCGGATGAAGTACTTGATCATCTCCTGCGTCACCTCGAAGTCGGCGATGACGCCGTTCTTCAGAGGCCGCACGGCCACGATCGAGGACGGGGTCCGGCCCAGCATGCGCTTAGCGTCAGCCCCCAACGCCAGCACGCGCCGCGTTTCGCGGTCGATGGCGACGACGGAGGGTTCTCTGAGCACGATCCCCTGCCCTTTCACGTAGACCAGGGTATTGGCCGTGCCCAGGTCGATCCCCATGTCGTTCGAGAAGAGGCTGAAGAGGAAGTCGAACATGCAGGCGAGCTAGGTCCTTGTGTTTATCTTACCTTAAATACGCGACGTTTTTGTTACGAAACGAGCGAGACAAGACCCCGCTTCGCGTTGTCGCCCATGCGCGGCGTCAAGTGAAGGATGCGGGTGTAGCCGCCGGGCCGCTGCGCGTAACGCGGCGCGATGACCTCGAACAGCTTCTTATAGACGACCTTGTCGTGGATGTCGCGCCGCACCATGTAATGCTTGCCCTGCTTGGCCGAGGTGATGAGCTTCTCGGCAAAGGGGCGCAGCTCCTTGGCCTTGGCGATCGTCGTCTCCACTTTCTCGTGGAGGAACAGGCTCGTGGCCATATTGCGCAGCAGCGCGCGGCGATGCGGACCCGTCACGCCCAGCTTACGGCCACCGTTGGTCTTCACCATAACTAGCTCCTAAATATCCTTTGTGAAAGAAGTGCCAGGCACCTCTTTCAACTTACGCCGCGGCTTCTTGCGCTTCCTTCGGCGCGCCCACTTGCATACCGAGCGACAGGCCCATGTCTTTGAGCCGGTCCTTGATCTCGTCGAGCGACTTCTTGCCGAAGTTCTTGACGGCCAAGAGCTCCTCGTCGCGCTTGCTGACGAGCTCGCCGATCGTCTTGATCCGGGCGACCTTGAGGCAGTTGGACGCGCGAGACGACAGCTCGATCATCTCGATGGGCTGCTGGAGGATCTCCTTGAGCTTGGCGTCGATCGGCAATCCGCCGAGCTCGCCTTCGCCCAAGCCCTCGGCCACGGCGCCTTCCGGCTGCGCCTGCTCTTCCTCGGGGATGAAGATGTTGAGCGACTCGCGCAACAGCTTCGAGGACTGAATCAGCGCCTCGGCCGGGTTGAGCGAGCCGTCGGTCCAGATCTCGAGGATCAGCCGGTCGTAGTCCGTGACCTGGCCCACGCGCGCGTTCTCGACGTCGTAGTGGACCTTCGTCACGGGCGAGAACAAGGCGTCGACAGGAAGGAAGCCCGCGGGCCAATGCGACTGCGCGCGCAGCTCTTCGGCGGGAACGTATCCCCGTCCTTTAGAGATCTCGATCTCCATGTCGATCTTGCCGCCGGCCTCGAGGTTGCAGATCACGAGGTCCTTATTGACGACCTCGACGTTCGAGTTGCCCTGGATGACCTTGGCCTGGACCTCGCCTTCCTTGTTGGCCTGGAGGTAGACGGTCTCCGGTCCGTTCGAGAAGAGCTTGACGCGCAGGCGCTTGAGGTTGAGGAGGATCGTCATCACGTCTTCCTTAACTCCGCCGATCGTCTGGTACTCGTGCTGGGCTTTCTCGAGCCGCACGGCGGTGACCGCGGCGCCCTCGAGCGACGAGAGCAGCACGCGCCGCAGCGCGTTGCCGATGGTGTGGCCGTAGCCGCGCTCGTAGGGCTCGGCGACGAACTTGGCGTACGAGTCCGACATCGTCTTCTCGTCGACGCTGAGCTTCTGCGGGAGAATCAGTTCACGATAGGCCATGGGTTATATCCTCGTTGGTTCTTTACTTGGAATAGTATTCGATGATCAGCTGCTCGGTGACCGGGAATGACATCTCGGCGCGCTCGGGGACGCGCGTGAGCTTGAAGGAAAGCTCCTCTTCCTTCCACTCGCCGTAGCTCGGGCGCTGGTTGAGGCGCTTGGCGGTGTCGATGCTGAGCTTGACGCCGACGTTCTCACGGAGCTTGGGGCTCAGCGAGATCGTCTGGCCGGCCGCGCAGGCGAAAGACGGGATGTTGACCGGCTTGCCGTTGACCTTGATGTGTCCGTGCAAGACCAGCTGGCGCGCCGTCTTGAGCGACGTCGCCACGCCCATGCGGCGCACGATGTTGTCCAAGCGCATCTCGAGCGAGCGCAGCAAGTGGGCGCCCGAGGCTTCCTTCGCCTTGGACGCCTTGGCGACGAGGGCCTCGAAGGGCTTCTCGTTCATCGAGATGAGGCGCTTGAGCTTCTGCTTCTCTCGAAGACGGATGGCGAACGCGGACGGCTTGCCGCGCTGCGGCTTGGCCATTCCGGGCGTCGTCGGTCGCTTCTCGAGGACGCACTTCGTGTAGCACTTGTCGCCCTTGAGAAACAGCTTGGTCTGCTCGCGGCGGCAGAGTTTGCAGACGGATTCGATATAGCGGGACATTGCTTAGACTCTCCTGGCTTTCGGCGGGCGGCAGCCGTTGTGCGGCAGCGGCGTGACGTCTTTGAGCGAAACGATGATGAGGCCGGCGTTGCCGAGCGAGCGGACGGCGGTCTCGCGGCCCGGGCCGGGGCCCTTGATGAAGACGGCGATCTGCTTGACGCCCATCTCGATGGCCTTCTTGGCGACCTTGCTGGACGTCACGCCGGCCGCGAAGGGCGTGCCTTTCTTGGTGCCGCGAAAGCCGGAGCCGCCGGCCGACGCCCAAGCGAGCACGTCGCCGCGATCGTCGGCGAGCGAGACGATCGTGTTGTTGAACGAGCATTGGATGAAAATCTTCGCGAACGTCAAAGACTTCCAGGACTTCTTGCGGGGAGCCCCCGCGGCCTGCGGACGGGCCGCCGGCGCCGACGCCTTCTCTTCAGCCATTTTCAATTACCTCTTAAGCCTTCCCGGTAGGCGACGCGGCCTTTCCGGCTCCGACGGTCTTGCGGCGGCCGCGGCGCGTGCGCGCGTTGGTGCGCGTGCGCTGGCCGCGGATCGGCAGATTACGGCGATGCCGGTGACCGCGGTAAGACACGATCTCCTGGAGCCGCTGGATGTTGCCCTGCACCTCGCGGCGCAGCTCGCCTTCCACCTTGTACTCCTTGGTCAAAAGGTTGTTGATCAAGCCGACCTGGCTTTCGGTCAGGTCCTTGACGCGCGTCTCGGGCTTGACGGCCCCGTTGAGCTTCTCGAGAAGCTGCGCGGAATTGGTCCTGCCGATACCGTAAAGGTAGCGCAGGGCGACGTCGATCCTCTTATTTTTCGGCAAGTCTACGCCGGCGACGCGAGCCATGTTCTCTCCTAACCCTGTCTCTGCTTATGCTTGGGGTTCGAGCACAAAACGCGCACGACCCCGTTTCTTTTGACGATCTTGCACTTCTGGCAAATCGGCTTGACGCTTGCTCTGACTTTCATTTGATACCCCTATTCCCGAAACGTGATGCGGCCGCGGGTCAGATCGTAGGGCGACAACTCCAAACGGACCTTGTCGCCAGGCAGGATCTTGATGTAATGCATCCGCATCTTGCCCGAGATGTGCGCGAGGATCACTTTACCGCCCGGGATCTCGACGCGAAACATCGCGTTCGGGAGCGCCTCCAAGATGCTGCCTTCGACTTCGATCTTGTCTTCCTTGGCCATTTTATCGTGTCAAAATCTCCGGCCCTTTTTCAGTCAGGGCGATCGTGTGCTCGAAATGCGCCGACAGGCTGCCGTCCTTGGTGACCGCCGTCCAACCGTCCGAGAGCGTCTCGACCTCGGGGCCGCCGGCGTTGACCATGGGCTCGATGGCGATGACCATGCCCGGCGAAAGCCGCAGGCCGGTGCCGGCCTTGCCGAAGTTCGGGACCGGCGGGTCCTCGTGCAGAGCGCGGCCGATGCCATGCCCGACGAAATCGCGCACGACCGAGAAACCGTTGGCCTCGACGTGCTTTTGCACGGCAGCCGAGACGTCGCCCAGGCGCGCGCCGTCTTGGACGCGGTCGATCGCCATGCCGAGCGACTCGCGCGTGACGTCTAAAAGTTTCTGCGTGGATGCGGGGATCTTTCCTACGGACACGGTCACCGCGGCGTCGGCGAAGAATCCCCCGACGATGCAGCCGAAATCGAGGCCGACGATGTCGCCGTCGCTCAGGCGTCGCTTCGGCGAGGGGATCCCGTGCACGACTTCCTGGTTGATCGACACGCACAACGATGCCGGAAAACCGTGGTAGCCCAAGAACGCCGGCTTGGCCTTTTTCTTGACGAGCTCGCCGGCGGCGAGCGCGTCGAGCTCGGCCGTCGAGACGCCGGCTTTGGCGGCCTGGGCGAGCAGCCGCAGCGTGCCCGCGACGATCGCGCCCGCGTCGCGCATCAAGCCGATCTCTTTGTGGCTCTTGAGCTCGATGGTCTTGGTCGAGAACATCAGAGCACCGCCGCCGCTTCGTCGACGATCTTCGAGAGGTCCGCGGTGACCCGTTCGGGGGCCTGCGCGGCGTTGACCTGGTAGAACACGCCCTCGCCGCGGTAGTAGGCCGTCAGCGGGTGCGTCACGTCTTCAAAGAGCATCAGGCGCTTCTTGGCCGTCGCTTCCGTGTCGTCTTCGCGCTGAACGAGCTTGGAGGCGCATTGGTCGCACTGGCCGTCGACCTTGGGCTTGGCCGAGATCACGTTGAACGTCGCGCCGCACTTGGGGCAGACGCGCCGCGAGGTCAGGCGCCGGATCAGCTCGGCCTGCGGCACATCGAGCAGGATCACGGCGTTGACGACGGATTTGCCGCCCGCGAGCATCTTGTCGAGCTCTTTGGCCTGCTCGATGTTGCGCGGAAAGCCGTCCAAAAGATATTTACCGTCCGGGTCGAGCCGGCCGGCGACCATCTCGCTGACGATGTTGTCGGGCACCAGGCGCCCGGACTTGACGAACTCCTGGGCCTTCATCCCCAAAGAAGTCTTCTCCGCGATCTCGGAGCGGAAGATGTCGCCGGTCGACAGGTGAGCAAAACCGTACTTCTTGGCGAGCGCCGCCGATTGCGTGCCTTTGCCCGAGCCGGGGGCTCCCAAGAGGATGACGATAATGAGCCGACGTTAAACCAGCGCTGACGCAGCCGGCCCTTTTTGAGGAATCCCTCGTAGTGGCGCATGATGAGTTGCGCCTCGAGCTGGCCCATCGTGTCCAGCGCGACGCCGACGACGATCAACAGCGCCGAGATCGGA
>CAZRIP010000002.1:0-16389 GCA_964600165.1 uncultured Elusimicrobia bacterium
CGTCGCCTTCGGCGGGCTTCTCGTTCTCCAGCACGAGCGTCCACACTTTGCGCAGGAAGCGGCTGACGCCCTCGATCGAGCGCATGTCCCAGGGCTTGGATTGCTCGAAGGGGCCCATGAACATCTCGTAGAGGCGGAACGCGTCGGCGCCGTACCTCTTCAACACGGCGTCGGGATTGACGACGTTCTTCTTCGACTTCGACATCTTCTCGACCTGGGAGGAGAGCTTTTCCTTGGTCGCGACGAGAAAAGAATCGCCCTTCTCGTCGTAGTCGAGCTCGTCGTAAGAATGGTAGACGCCCTTGGCGTCGCGGTGGGAGAATGAAAGGATCATCCCTTGATGCCGCAGCTTCTGGAACGGCTCTTTCGTCGAGACGGCGCCGATGTCGAAGAGGACCTTGTGCCAGAAGCGGGCGTATAAGAGATGCAGCACGGCGTGCTCGGCGCCGCCGACGTAGCAGTCGACGGGCATCCAGGCCTTCTCTTTCTCGGGCGCCCAGGCGAGCTTAGGATTCTTTGGATCGATGAAGCGCAGATAATACCAGCACGACCCCGCCCACTGCGGCATCGTGTTCGTCTCGCGCTTGGCCGCGCCGCCGCACTTCGGGCATTTCACGTTGACCCAGGAGTCGATCGCGGCCAGCGGCGACTCGCCCGTGCCCGTCGGCTTATAATCTTGGACATCCGGAAGAAGCACGGGGAGGTCGCGCTCCGGGACCGGGACGATGCCGCACTTCGCGCAATGGATGACCGGGATCGGCTCGCCCCAGTAGCGCTGGCGCGAGAAGATCCAGTCGCGCAGCTTGAACTGGATCTTGCGGCGGCCGAGCTGGTTCTTCTCGAGCCAATCGATGATCGTTTCTTTGGCTTTGGGCGTGGGCATGTCGTCGATCAAGGGAGAGTTGACGGCGACGCCGTCGGCGGTGAACGCGCCCTCGGGCCAGCGCGGTCCTTCCGCCGGCCGGACGACTTGGATGATCTGGAGGTGGAATTTGTCGGCGAACTCCCAGTCGCGCTCGTCGTGCGCCGGGACGGCCATGATCGCGCCCGTGCCGTAGCCGCCGAGGACGTAGTCGGCGATCCAGACGGGGATCCTCTTCTGATTGAGCGGATTGAGCGCGTAGGCGCCCGTGAAGACCCCGGTCTTCTCCTTCTGCAGCTCGGTGCGCTCGAGGTCGGACTTGCTCCGCGCGGCCTCGACGTAGGCCCGGACTTTGTCGCTCTGCTCGGGCGTCGTGACCTTGTCGACCTCCGGATGTTCCGGCGCGATGACCATGTAGGTCGCGCCGTAGACGGTGTCGGGGCGCGTGGTGAAGACGGTCAGGGAGTCGCCGTTCTCGAGTTTAAACCGGATCTCCGCGCCTTCCGAGCGGCCGATCCAGTTGCGCTGCATGGCGAGCGTCGAGGCCGGCCAATCGAGGCCGTCCAAGTCCTTCTCCAGCCGGTCCGCGTACTCGGTGATCTTGAGGACCCATTGCCGCAGGCTCTTGCGCTCCACCTTGGAGCCGCAGCGCTCGCACTGGCCGCCGAAGACCTCCTCGTTGGCCAGGCCGGTCTTGCACGAGGGGCACCAGTTGATCGGCGCCGTCGTCTCGTAGGCCAGGCCTTTCTCGAAGAGCTTGAGGAAGATCCACTGCGTGCATTTGTAGTAGGCGGGATCGGTGGTGTTGACTTCGCGGTCCCAGTCGTAGGAAAACCCCAGCGACTTGATCTGCCTCTTGAAGTTGGCGACGTTGCGCTCCGTGACCACGCGCGGG
This sequence comes from uncultured Elusimicrobia bacterium, assembly GCA_964600165.1. Classification (GTDB taxonomy): domain Bacteria; phylum Elusimicrobiota; class Elusimicrobia; order UBA1565; family UBA9628; genus CAZRIP01. The sequence goes on from CAZRIP010000002.1 coordinate 1,758, forward strand.
TGCGTGCCCGTCTGCAGCGCGAAGTTCTCGGCCGGCAGGCCGAAGGCGTCCCAGCCCATCGGGTGCAGCACGTCGAAGCCCTGCATCCTCTTGGCGCGGCAGAGGATGTCCGTGGCCGTGTAGCCTTCGGGATGGCCGACGTGCAGGCCGTCGGCCGAAGGATACGGGAACATGTCGAGGCAGTAGAATTTCTTGCCCGGGCGCGGGAGGTCCGGCGCCTTGAAAAGGCCTTCTTTTTCCCAGCGCGCCTGCCATTTCGGCTCGAGCTCGGCGAAGGGGATGTGCTCGACTTTCACGGATGATATTTTACCTTAATAGCGGCCGTTGATCGGAGGGCTGCGAATCTCGACTTACCCCGGGGTAAGTCGAGATTACAGGACTTGAGCGAGCAGTCGGTCTTGAAGCCTGAACATCGCCGCCTTCTGCTTCGCCGTCGCGTCGTCGTAGCCGAGGAGATGCAGCGAGCCGTGCGCGGCGAGCGTCAGCACCTCGGTCAGCACGGGGTGCCCCATTTCATCGGCCTGAAGCCGGGCTTTATACGCAGAGATGTAGACGTCGCCGAAGGCGTCCGAGCCGTCCTCGTCCGGGTAGCGGAAGGCGATGACGTCGGTGTCGTGGCCGTGGTCGAGGAAGCGCCGGTTCATCGCGAACATGCGCCGCCGATCCAAGAAAACGACGTTGAGCTCGCCGCGGCCTTTTTTGCCGATCGCTTTGAGGCAGATCTTCTCGATGAGCTTGGGCTTGCGCGCCGCGGCCGGCAGCAGGCTGAGGTTGTGGACGAGGACCTTCACCGGCGCTCCCAGCCCTCGTACGCGCGGATGATCTTTCTCACCAGAGGATGGCGCACGACGTCCTCTTCCGTCAGTCGATGGAACGCCACGCCGTCGACGTCTTTCAAGATCTCGGCCACGCGCACCAAGCCCGACACCACGCGCTCGCCGAGGTCGCTTTGCGTCAGGTCGCCGGTCACGACCATCCGGGAGCCGTTGCCCAGGCGCGTGAGGAACATCTTCATCTGCTCGGGCGTCGTGTTCTGCGCCTCGTCGAGCACGATGAACGCGTTGTCGAACGTGCGGCCGCGCATGTAGGCGAGCGGCACGATCTCGATGACCTCGGTGTCGCGCCAGATGCGGAAGCGCTCGGCCCCGAGCAGCGTGAAAAAGGCGTCGTATAGAGGGCGGAGATAAGGGTCGACCTTCTCCAAGAGCGCTCCGGGCAGAAAACCGAGCTTCTCGCCGGCCTCGACGACCGGCCGCGACAGGATGATCCGCCCGACTTGGCGCGACTCCAAGGAGCGCAGCGCGGCCGCCACCGCGAGAAACGTCTTGCCGGTTCCGGCCGGGCCGATGCCGAAGACGAGGTCGTGAGTAAGCATCGCGTCGACGTACTTCGTTTGGTTGGGCGTGCGCGGACGGATGATCTTGCCCGCGGCGGAGCGGTAGACTCCGTCTTCCGGCAGCGTCGGCGCGTCGAGGTTCATGCCGTCGGGACGGTCGGGCTCGCCGGCGGCCGGCGCGCGGCCGTGGCGTATGACGGCGAGCTGGGCGCGCAGGCGTTTGAACGCCTTCTCGACCCTGGGAGAGGCGCCCTTGACGGCGAGCTTGAGCTCGCCGGTCTGCACGTCTTGCCGCAGGAACATCTCCACGCCGAAGTCGCGCTCCATCTGCCGCAGCATGGCGTCCTGCTCGCCGAGCAAGGCGAGCGCTTCTTGGGGATTCTGAAGAGTCAGGCGCTTGGTGACCATGTCGTCCTTTCCGAGAAGTTGAGCTTTTCGCCGAGGGCGGCGGCGGCCTCTCGCTCGCCGGGAAGCGCGTCGCGCGCGGCGAGCGCCGCGCGCCAGCGCCAGAAAAAATCCTGCAGGCGCCATAGGCTCACGCCGATGCGCTCGCGCTCGAAGACCTCGGCCCAGACTAGCGCGCGCGCCATTAAGCCGAGCGGCGCGCCCTCGATCATCGTCTCCAGCCTTTCATATAAGGCTTCTCGCGCCCGCTCGATCCACGGCAGCTGATCCGGCTGGAGCTTGAGCTCCTTGGCGACTTCCAGCAGCGCGAGCAGCTTGTCGTCGCCGGAAAAATCGTGGCCCATGGCGAAGATCGCCTCGCCCCAGCGCCGGAGGAAATCGCGCCGCTCGCGCGGGAGAAGCGGCGAGGGCGTCAGCAGGCGCAGCGCCTGGCGGCGCTCCTCCGCGAAAAGCGCGTCGAGGCCGAAGCTCGACGCGCCGAACGCATCGTCGAGCGCTCTGGTAAAATCGTCGTCGGAGACTTCATGGAACGCCTTTTCGAGCGCCGCGGCGTCGACATCAGGCGCGCCCACGCGGCAAGAGAAATCCAGGCGATCGAGTCGCCAGACGACGGCCGTCGCTTCGAAAATCTCCTGCGTATCGCTATCCTTCACGGAGATCCGCTGCCACGAGAAAAAGCGGTCGCGCTCGGCGCGGCCGGGCTTGGACGCCTTGCCCTGCGCCGAGAGCTTGGCCGAGAAACGCGGCGTCGCCGCGGGCGGCGCGCCGATGTGGTCGAGCAGCGCGAAGTGCGCGGCGGCGCGGCGGCCGTCCGCGGCGTTGGGGGCGGCGAGCTTGCGATACGCCGCCGCGCCGTCCTTGAGCTTCTTGACGTTCGAGGGGGCCTGGGCGAGGTTCTCCAAAAAAGACGGCTCCAGGTCCTCGCCGAAGCGCTTGGCGAGCTCGACGGCCCGGCCAGCGAATTTGAGGCATTGCACGGCCTCGATCCCAGAGACGTCGTCGAAGAACCAGCCGCAGCTCGTGAACATCGCGAGCCGGTGGCGCTGAAGCTCGAGCAGCGCGAGCGCGTCGGCCTTTTCCGAAGCCGAGAGCGGCTTGCGCGCCTCGGCGGCCAGGAACCGCGAGGGCTCTTGCGAGAAGAGCCGGCGCGCGTAGCGGTCCCGCGCGCGCCAATAGTCGATGAAATAATCGCCGGCTCGTTTCTCGTAGACGGAGTCGATCTCGGCGGCGAGGGCGTCGAAGGCCGCCCGCAGCGGTCCGCGCCACTCCTGTCTCCATTTCGGCAGATGAGACGAACGGCAGCCGCAGTCCTCGGTCCAGCGCCCGAGGCCGTGCTCGCAGCTCCAGGCCGTGCGCGGGCTGATCTCGACCTCCTGCGGTGGAGGGAAGCGCGAAAGATAAGCCGCGTAGTTGGTGACCGTCAGGCCCGCCTGCTCGGCGCCGACGAGCGTGCGACCCAGCACCGCCGCGCCGGCGCGATGGTGGTGGCCGAAGAACTCTCCGTCCGTGGCCACGTTGACGAGCTGCGTCGAATCGTCGGGGTGAAAGCGCGCGGCGATCTTCTTGAGTAAGTTATCGGGCTTGTCGAAGGCCGTGCCGTCGATCACGCTCTCGTGGAGCCCGCGGTGAAGGAAGAAGATCGCGAGCTCCTTGCCCGGCCGCTCGCGCGAGCGCCACCGGTACGGCCGCGTCGGGATCAGCGTCTTTTCGGCGGCGTCCTTCCACGCGTCCTCACCGATCGTCCGCACGCGCGCGGCCTGGCGCGGATCGAGGATCGTGAAGCCGATCCCCTCGTCGAGCAGGACCTCGAGGGTCTCGTCGTCGACGCCGGTCTCCGGCAGCCACATGCCTTCGGGGCGGCGACGGAAGCGCTGCGTGAAATCGTCGATCCCCCAGCGCACGAGCGTGCGCTTGTCGCGCAGGGTCTGCAGCGGCAGGATGGCGTGGATGTAAGGCTGCGCGATCGCGTTGCCGAAGCCGCGCTCCTTGACGCTCTCGGCGTCGGCCTGGATGATCTCGGCGTAAAGCGCCGGACGCCGGCGCTCGAGCCAGGACAAGAGCGTGGGGCCGAAGTTGAAGCTCATGCGCCGGTAGTTGTCGGCCATGTCGACGATGCGCCCCTCGTCGTCGGGGATGGGGCAGCGCGCGTTGGGGCCGTAGCACTCCTCGGCGATGCGCTCGTTCCAATCGCGGTAGGGGACCGCCGAGTCCTCGGGATCGACCTCGCCGGTCCAAGGGTTCTCGCGCGGGGGCTGGTAGAAGTGGCCGTGCACGCAGACGAACTTATTCTTCACCGCCCTCATTATACTCATGGCCGCGCCTTGACGCGCGGTCGTAACCCGCTTACACTGGAGGCTATGAAAGCCCCCTTGATCCTGGTGGTCGAAGACGACATCGCCATCCAGGGCTTCTGCCAGACCGTCCTCGAAAGCGCGGGCTTTCGCGTCAACGCCGTGGCCACGGCGGCCGACGGATTCGAGAGCTTCAAGAAGGACCCTCCGGATCTCATCGTCCTGGACTACGCGCTGCCCGACGGCAACGGCATGGACCTAGCCAAGAAGATGGGCTTGGACGGCAAGAAGTCGATCCCGTTCCTTTTCCTGACGGCGCGCCAGGACCTCAAGACGAGGCTCGAGTGCTTCCAGCTCGGCGCGCACGACTACATCCAAAAGCCCTTCGCCGTCGAGGAGGTGCTCGCGCGCGTGAAGGTCCACCTCAAGATCAAGTCGTCTTACGACGAGGTGGCTAACAAGAACTACGAGCTCGAGCTGCGCGAGCGCGCGCGCCAGGACCTCACCGACATGCTGGTGCACGACCTCAAGGCGCCGTTGACCTCGATCCAAGGCACGCTCGAGCTGATCACGGCCCGCGGCCTGATCTCCGGCGATGCCTACAAGAACCTGCTCAGCTACGCGGGTACGGCGGCGGAGTTCATGCTGCTCATGCTCAACGACCTGCTCGACATCGGCCAAGCGTCGTCGAGCGTCGGCCTGAAGGTCGAAAAAAGCGAGACCGAGGTCTCCGCGCTCTTCGACAAGCTCGTCGCGCTGTTCGCGGGACGAACGCAGAAGCTCGGGGTCGCGCTCGAGCCTCAGCTCGAATCGGCGGCGATGACGGTCGTGACCGACCGCAACTTGGTCTTTCGCATCCTCGCCAACCTGATCCAGAACGCCTTGAAGGTCTCGCCGAAAGGGGAGAAGGTCCTTCTCCTGGGCGCGGAGCGCGACGGCCTCGCGCGGTTCTCGGTCGCCGACCGCGGCCGCGGCGTCCCGGCCGCGGACAAAGAGCGCATCTTCGACAAGTACACGACGACCGCCAAGCGCAACATGATGGAATCCGGCTCCGGCGTGGGCCTGACGTTCTGCCGGCTCGCCGCGAAGGCGTTGGACGGCAAGGTCTGGGTCGAGGACCGTCCCGGCGGCGGCAGCGTATTCGTCCTCGAGGTGAAATGCCTGGCGAGTTAGGCTGGTTTCGCGAGCTCGTCATCGATTTCAAGGACGGCCAACGCGCCACCTTCGAGATCGAGCGCCGGCCGACCGGCACGCACATCCCCGCGGTCAAGAGCCCGGCGCCGTGGACCAAGCTCGGCTACCGGAAGTGCCCCTGCTGCCCTCTTCCCGGGGACCTCGGCTGGTGCCCGGCGGCGCTTTCCCTTCAAACTACGCTCGAACGGCTGCGCCACCGCACCTCCGTCGAGATGGTCACGGCGACGGCGATCGACGAGCGCGGCCGCAAAGAGACGACGACGGCGCCGCTCCAGTCCGTGGGCGCGGTGCTCGTCCAGCTCGCGGTCTTCGCGAGCGAGTGCCCGGTCGGCCGGAGCGTCAAGCCTCATTTGGGCGGGTTGTCGCCCTTCATCCCGTCCACCGAGCTGATCCAGGCGCTGCTCGACCGGATCGTCGCCGCGGGCGGGGACGTCGAAAAGCTCGTCAAGCCGCTGCACGAGGTCTTCGTCTATCTCTTGAGCCGCCTCTCCGGCGGCAGCGGCAAGGCGAACGAAGACGCGATCCCCAATTCCGTCGTGCGCGTCGACGCGATCGCGCAGGCGCTGGCGTTTCGCGCGCGGCGGCTCAGCGATGAGATGTCGGGCCAGCTCGGCTGGACGGAGCGCAAGCAGCGCCCGCAAACGGGATTGTGGGGCAAGCTCCGCGGGCTTTTCGGAAGATGATGCGGCCTTCTCGAATTTCGTCGCCGTAAGAGATTCAATACGTGCCCTTGACGGAACGCCGGACCGGGGCCATACTCAGGGAGCCGCCGGAGGCGCATGAGAGCCCTACCCCTCGCCGCGCTCGCGCTCGTTTTGGCCGTCCGTCCCGCTCCCGCCGCCGAGGAGCTGGCGCCGACGCTCCCGCGGCCCGACCCCGTGGCCCTCTCGTTCCAAACTCAGGTCGCGACTTTGCTGCCGCTCGCGACCGAGCCCGCCGGCATGGCCCAAGCCCTCTCGGATCGGCTCGCCTCCCCGCAAGCGACCGACGCGGACCGCGTCGCGGCGAGCCTTTTGATCCGCGCCGCCGGGGACCCTCGGACGGCGGCGGCCAGCGCGGCCGCGCCGGCCGCCGGGGCGGGGCAGCCGGCCCTGGCCGCGGCGATCGGTCGCATCGCCGCGCTGCCCGCCGAGAAGCGCGAGGCGTTCGTGGCCGCCGTGAGGCCTCTGAGCCAGTCGCTCGTCGCCAGCGGTTTCGGCGGCGGCGACCTGCGCACTTCATTGGACCGCCTCTTCCTCAACGCCCGGGACTCCGGCGAAATCGTCGCCTCCGCGAGCGCGCCCGTCGACGCGTCGGGCTCCGGCGCCGACAAGATCGTGCTCGGCCTGAGCCCGGCGCGCTCGAAACCGGCGGGAACGCGGCGCGACGCGGCTTCGGCGGGGATCGATCCGGCGATTCCCGGCGGCGCTTTACCTTTCGAGCGGCAGCGCTCTTTGCTCAACCGCCACGAAAAAGCGATCCGGGCGCTCGCGGGTTTTGACTTGTACGAACGAGGGCTCCACGGCATTCTCGATGACGGCCTGGCGTACGAAACCGTTTTCCGGTCCGGCAAACAACAGCCCGTTCAAATCGTGAGGCTCACGTTTCCGGAAGGCGGATCCTTCGACGTCGTTTTTCGGCCCACGCGCAACAACTTCGAGCGGTTGTACGCCCAGTATGAGGTCGTCAGGAAACATTTCCCGCGCTTACTTCTGAGCGAGTCCGGAGGGAGTCAATCTGTATTGGTGCTAGAGCGGATCGATGGTTACGAGGAAAAGTTAAACGCCCCGGAATTCGAGGCTTTCATCGCCGCTCCCAACCGCTTCGAGCAGCTTTGCCGCGAAACGTTTGACATCGTCAACGAGCTGTACCAGCAACCGTTGATCTTGCACGACATCGAGCCGGCGACGGGACATAACATGATTTTTAACACTCGCACCGGAGCCTTCCAACTCTTCGACGTCGACACCTTGGCGTCGTCCGATCGGCCCTTTGAAGAAAAATTCATGGAGTTCGTCAATCCAGGCCAGCCCATAGATGAGCCGAAGACGCGCTACTTGATGCGGATGCTCCAACTCTACCTCGCGCGTTATCCTCACGCTCGACTTTCATATGAAGGTGAGCCAGAGCTAATAAATAAATTCAGCACGCCGGAGCGCGCTTTCGGGAAAATCACAAAAACGATCAAGCCAGGGGACGCGGGTTATGACGAGGCTTACCGTAAGGGAGTTCACTGGCTTGGACCTCGCGGAAAAACAGATCTGCCCGTGCTGGTTCGAAGCGAGAGAAGAGGCCGTGACAGATATTTTTTTGCGGCGGAACTTTTAGAGGCGGCCCGTCGTAACGACTTTGAGCGCTTCGATCAAATCGTCAAGAGCCTCGACGGCAAAATAATCAAAAAGGAATTCATTGAGGACTTCCATGATTGAAAACATGGGGCGTCCGCGAGCTTTTTTCTAAGCGGCGTCTTTCGACAGCGCGCGATGGAGCTCTGATTCCAGCGCGGCGACGAACGCGCCGGCCGAGGGATAGTCGGGCCGCGCGCCGCTCCAGCGGCTTCCGCGGACCTCGAAGGTGGCCGTGTGCGCGTCCACATGGACGCGGATGCGATGCGCGCGCATTTGCGTGAAGTGGGGAACGTTCGGCTTGTCGGGGGTCTCGACGGCGAGCTCGTCTTCGGCCACGCCGTGGCGACGCAAGACGGCGAGCGCGGCGTCGAGGAGCTTCGGCTCGAGCGAGGCTTCTGTCACGCCACCCACGCTATTGCCGCCCGGGCGTCTTGCCGCGCGGCAAGACGACGATCCCCGACGCGTCGACGAACCAGCGCTGCGCGTCCTTGGCGGCGTTGTAGCCGACCTGCTCCTTGGCCGCGATCTCGTTGAACCGGTCGACGACGACGCGCTTGAGCTTGGCCTCGGCGCGGATCTTGCAGAAATCCATGATGATCGAGTCCTCGATCACCGCGCCGTCGTGGACGTGCACGCCGCGGCCGATGATCGAGTTCTTGATCGTCGCGTTGCGCACGAAGCAGCCGTCGCCGATGATGGAGTTGGTGATCTTGCCGTCGAGGATCTTGGCCGGCGGGCCGTCGAAGCGCCCGGAATGGATGAACCACCGCCGGTTGTTCAAGTTGAGCTTGGGCTTGGCGCCGAGGATGTCCATGTTGGACTGATAAAACGCCTGGATCGTGCCCACGTCGCGCCAGTAGCCCGCCTCCTCATAGCCTTTGAGGCCCGGCAGGATGTTCGTCGAAAAATCGTAGGCGTAGACCTTCAAGCGCTTGTGGATGTCCGGCAGGATCGACTTGCCGAAGTCGAAGCTCGGGTCTTGCAGCGACTCATCCGAGAGGATCGAGACCAGCACGTCTTTATTGAAAATGTAATTGCCCATCGAAGCCAGCGCGTGGTCGTCGCGCGAGGGCATCGCCTTGGGATTGGCGGGCTTCTCGACGAAGCCGGTGATGCGGTTCTTGGCGTCGACCTCGACCAAGCCGAAGGACGACGCCTGCTTGAGCGGCACCGGGATCGTCGCGACCGTCAAGTCCGCTCCCTTTTCCTGATGGTATTGGATCATCTGGCCGACGTCCATGCGGTAGATGTGGTCGGCGCCGAAGATGAGCACGAGGTCCGGGTCGAAGTCATAGATGAGGTTCAAGTTCTGCCGCACGGCGTCGGCCGTGCCGCGGTACCACATATGTCCCAGGCGCATCTGCGGCGGAACCACGGTAATGAACTGGTCGCGGGTCAGGCCCACGGTGCGCCAGCTCGTGCGCAGGTACTCGATCATGCTCTGGGACATGTACTGCACGAGGATGTAGACCGAGTGCACGCCCGAGTTCATCAGGTTCGACAGCACGAAGTCGATGATCCGGTATTTACCGCCGAAAGGCACGGCGGGCTTCGAACGCTCATGGGTGAGAGGGTATAAACGTTCGCCTTTGCCTCCGGCGAGGATGATCGCGAGGACGCGTTTGGTCGGTGCCAGGGCCATTTTATCTATTGAGCGTAGGGGTCCTCGCCGTAGTCTTGCGAGTCGGCGTCGGGCAGCGCCTCGATGGATTCGCCTTTCGCGGCCTTGGCCGGTTTGGGGGAGTCCTTGAGGTATTCGTCCTGGATGCGCTGCTTGACGAGGGAGGGGTCGATCTCGCTCTTGTGGCGCATCGCCTCGTTGAGCTGCGAGTCGTCGAGCACGAGTATCTGGCGCTTTTGCTCCGTGCCGGCGGTGATCTCGGTGAGCTCGCGCGTCGTGATCCCGGTCGACACCCTGACGGGTAGGTAAACGGAGTCGCCGAACCGGATCAGCGCGTCGGTCGGGACGAGCAGGACGTTTTTCTTGGTGATGGGGACGGCCAGACCCTCCCATTCCGTGCCGGGAGGGAAATAGTGGCGGGGGCTCATGTCGATCGTGAACGTCGCGCCCGGCTCGAACTTGTTGCCTTGGAAGTCCAGCACGTAGTGGGAGACCCGGGCGTGGATCTTGTTGGTCGGATCGTTGACCGGCCACATCTCCAAGGTCTGCCCGTCGCGGATCAGTCCCGCGTCCTCGGGCCTCACGCGGCCGACCGCCTGGAGCTTCAACGCCGCCTCGAACAGGATGGCCTTGGGCTTGAGCCATTCCTTGTTGCTGATGAATTTGCGCAGGATGAAGCACTCGCTCGGGCACTCGATCGGCGTCGGCTGGTAGACCTGCTTCCAGCGGTCCTCGAGCAGGCCTTGCTCCGTAGTCGCGTGGGAGTCGAGGATCAGGGCCATCTCCTTGTTGGCGAGGTAGCCGAGCGGCTTGTCGTCGTTGACCCACGTGAACGTCGACGCGTCGAGGTCCTCCACGCGGCCTTCGACCGCGGACTTGAGCCGGACGATGTCCTCGGAGACGACGGTGCCCTGGACGCGGACCTTGATCTGGAGGTCGCCTCTACGAACTTCGAGGGGCTGTTGGGCCCGCGCGCTCAGGGCTAGGCCAAGCAGCAGCGCGACGGCCGAATACATACTATGGGCGCCCATAGTATGTATGCAGGCCGTAAGCCTCTCTTTCAATGTCCGAATCACTTGGCTGCGAGCCTCTCCTTTTCCGCGGCGATCTTGGCGTTGTCGCCTCTCCAAGTATGCTGCAGGAAGGCGTCATAAGTCCAGGGCATTTTTTGTTTGAAAAAATACGCGACCGCTTCGCCGTACTGCTGGATCTCCCACTGGGCGTGGACGTCGGCGCGCAGCGTGACGAAGTTCATCAGCGCGCGCGCGTTGATCGTCCAATAAAACTCCGTGTAGGAGTTCACGGGAAGGATCATGCGCGCCATCTCCCGCGCCACGCCCTTCGACAGCATGTCCTTGTAGCAGGCCATGGCGGCCTTGATCTGAGCGTCGAAGGCCGCGGTCAGCGCCTCGTGGTCGAGCGCCGGAGCGGCGACGGAGCCCTGCTTGTTCTTGAGGTCCTGCGCGCGCCACTTCGAGGGGACGTAAAACTCGTCCTTGACCTCCGTATAGCGGGCGGAGATCTCGTTGTAAGAGGCCATCCGGTGGCGGATCCATTGGCGCATCACGAAGATCGGGGTCTTGACGTGAAACTTGAAGACGGCGTGCTCGAAGGGGGTCTCGTGCTTGTGCTTGAGGAGGTAGGCGATCAGCTTGCGGTCGGCCTCTTCGCCTTTGGATTTTCCTCCATAGGAGACGCGGGCGGCGTCGACGACGCCCTGATCGCCGCCCATGAAGTCGACGAGCCGCACGAAGCCCTTGTCGAGCGCGTTGACGTGGTTCGTTTCGGTCACTAGTAGCCTCCGAGCGGGGGGAAGTTCGCGTGTCCTTTGCCGAACGCGCTTTCGTCGCGATAGTTTCGCATGTCGGGGAGCCTGGCGCCGTCCTGAGCGCTCGCGGCGACCCAATCGGCGATCGCCTGATCCGGGAAGAGTCCGCGAGCGTCCATCTTGACGAACAAGCCGTCGAGCGCCGCGGCGACCTTCGAATGATCGAACGGCTCGCTCGGCTCGAGGGAGAGCGCGACGACGCGGCCTTGATGCCGCAGGTCCATGACGAGCTTGCGCAGGTTTTTCTCCGACTCGTCGCGCCGGTCGGCCCCGTAGCCTTCGGAGAGCGCAGCCGCGCGCGAGGCGGCGAACCCGCCTTTCTGCCGCACCTTCTCGGCGAGCGCGGCGACGCCGTCCAGCCACTCGCGGGTCGTGCTCGTCGAGGCCGGCGCCACGCCGACGAGCAGCAGGGCGTCCTTGGCCGGGTCCTTGGTTTGGCGCAGCGCGCGCGCCGCGAGCATGCCGACGAAGATCGGATGGTCGTCGAAGGCCTTGGTCATCACGACCGGGAACTTGGTCTTGGCGCGCTTCGGAGCGCCGAAGTGCGCGTGCGCCATGCCGGTCAGGGCGCGCGAGGGCGTCTCGCGGATGCCGAGGAGGTAGCGGTCTTCGTCGAGCGTATCCGAGAAAGACGAGACGTAGAGCGGCACGGCGACGATCTTGTGAACCTTAGCGGGGCTCGCCTCGAGCTCCGCGATCGCGGATTGGATGGCCCCGGCGTCGGCGTCGCCGCCGGCGAAAGCGACCGGGGTCTTGCCGAGCGTCTTGCGGATGAGGTCGAGCTGCGCCTTCCAGCTTTGGTCGCCGCCCTCGCCGAGAACGAGGACGCCTACGCCGGGGATCCCGGGCGCGACTTTTTGCGCGATGGGCGCGATCTCCGCGCCGCGCAGCGGGAGAGCGAGCGCCGCGATCAAAAGCGCCGCCGCCCTCACGTCAGCGCCTCTTGACCTGGGTCAGGGCCGCCTCGACCCGCTCGCGCAGCTCTTGAAGGCTGATGGGTTTGGTGATGAAGTCGTCGCCGCCGCTCAACGTCGAGCTGAGCTTGTCGTGCTGCGAGTCGCGCGCGGTCAGAAAAAGCACGGGCGTGCGCTGGGATTTCTTCTCCAGCTCCCGGATCTTCTGGCAGGCTTGAAGGCCGTCGAGCCTGGGCATCATCATGTCCATCAAGACGAGGTCGGGCTTGGCGGACTGGAATAGGCGCACCGCCTCCTCGCCGTCGGCGGCCGAGACCGTGTCGTAGTGAAGCCGGGAAAGCTGCGTGGAAAGGATCTCCCTGATCGACGGATCGTCGTCGACGATCAGGATCTTCTTGAGGCGGATCGCGGCGCGGCCGGCCATCGCTTAAGGGTCGTAGACCCAGATGGTCGAGCGGCCCGAAGTCCCGACGACGGCGACGGCGACGTCGCGGCGCTCCGGCGGGCCGACGACGGCGATCGAGGGCGAGTAGCCGCCGAGCTCGGCCTTCCAGTCGGTCACGAGCGAGACGCCGTCCCAGCTCTTGCGCAGGAGCTCGCCGCTGTTGAAGAGGCCGAACGGCTCCGAGAGGCTGCCGAGCATCGACAGGTTCCTCGGCACGTAGAGCGCGGCCTTGCCGGCCGCGTCGTAGGCGGCGCGGATCGCGGGATGGAAATCGAGCAGCCGGCCGTCTCGATCGGGCCAGCGCAGCCGCGTGGGGGTCTGGCAGTACGCTTCGGTGGTCTTCCAGGAGCCCTTGTCGAACTGCACGCGCACGTGCTCGAGGCTCGTCAGATAAAGCGTCGCGGGGGCGCTGTCGAGAGTGGCGTTCGTGAAGTCGTAGATCCAGTCGACGCGCTTGGGCTTGATCGATTTCTTGCCCGGACCGTATTTCCCGTCCTGGAAGACGAGCGGATAGATCGACGAGAACGGGAACGTGTTGTCCTCGACGAGCTGCTGCGCCGCGAGGATCTGGTTTCCCGCCGGGTCTTGGATCGCGCGCACGATCCAGGGCGTCTGGGCGATCTCCTTCCATTTCCCGCCGTCTAGCTCGAGAACGGTGGTCTCGACGCGGTTGAACGTCTGGTTGAAAAGCACGACGAAAAGCTCGGCGCGGCCGTTGCCGTTGAGGTCCCCGGCGTCGAGCGAAAGCACGCGGATCGCGGAGCCGGGCAGCTCGTATTCGGCCTTCGGCTTGTTGTCGGTTGGAGGGTAATCGTAGAGGTAGATCTTCTTGCCGTCGGACAGCGCCGTGCCGAGCTTGCCTTGCTCGAACTCGGCGACGGCCATGCCCGCGATCTGATAATTGAACATCGGGCTCTTCCAGCGCGGAGCGCGCGTTCCCTCGGCGGCGGGCGCGGCGGCGGCCGGGGAGGCGGGGACGGCGACGGGAGGCGGCGCCGGCGGGATCGCGCCGAGGCGCGCCTTCATGCCGGGCTTGACGTCGCCGGCGCCGGGCGCGAGCGCGCCGACGGAGTACATCGCGAGGACTTGGGTGATCTCGCCTTGAGCGACGCGGTTCTCGATGCGCCCGAGCGATTGGCCCGTGACGGGATGCTTGAGCTCCTCGCCTTCCATATAGACGGAAAAAGATTGGCCCGCCGCGGCGCCGGTCTTCTCCGTGAAATCGAGATAGACCGAGCCGGACTCGACCTTGACGACGTAGCCGGACGTCGCGGCGCGGACCGTGCCGGCGAGCAGCGCAACGGCGAGGAGAGCGGTTGAAAGTCGCATGACGGTGAGGTTACCATTTTTAATGTAGAATCGAAACAATGCCGTACGCGTATCCGACGCAAAAGACGGGCACCTCGCAGGACCTGTTCACGATCATCACCAAGGCCTCCGAGCGGCATATCGAGGCCAACCACATCGAGCTGCCGGTGAAGACCGCATGGCAGCGGCGGGCGATGGAGCCGCCGTTCCTGCTGCTCGGCGCGGCGGTCTCAAAGCTGCTCGAGGCCCTGCCGGCGCGCGTCGGCCTCAAATTTCACGATAAGCTTTTCTCGGGCTTGGCGAGCCCCAGGCATTATCCTTTCGACGCCGCCTCCCCGGTCGTCGCTCGGGCGGCCGCGCTCGCGCGCAAGGGCAACGTCTCTCCCTCGCTGCTCGCGCTCGTCTCCCATCCGCCCGTCATGGGCGACCTGGCGCACCTCAACTTCGAGCTCGTGCGCCACGCGACGCTCGCTTTGGCCGCCATCCGCGCAAGCTCGTGCCGCCCGCGGCTTCTCGTCGCCGTCGATCCGTTCGCGCTCGACACGATCCCGGTCTGGCAAGAAGGCCTCTACGCGGGCTTCATGGGGACGTATCATCTGGGCTTCGATCGCCTGAGTCTCGGACGCGGCGCGTTGAGCCGTGCCTTGATCGGGCCCGCGTCCTGGGACCGATTGCCCCACCGTCTGATCCGCCTCCTTTCGACGGGCGGCGAGGCCGGCATGGTGCTCGCGGGGGGAGTGCCGGCGACGACGCGCGCGCTTTACGCCGCGCGCGAGTGGGTCTCCCGCTGCCGGCGGCGCAGCCCCGACCGCGGCGAGCCCGCAAAGATCATGGCGCGCCTGCGCGCGCTGCCCGGCTTTCCTGACTTCGAGCGGCAGGGGCCGCATGGCCCGGCGCTCGCCAAGAGCGCGGCGCGCCTGACCGAGGCCTGGGCGATGGCGACGCTCGCGGGCGTCTTCGGCG
>CAZRIP010000002.1:16399-80725 GCA_964600165.1 uncultured Elusimicrobia bacterium
TGCGCTGCCGCTGACTCTGCTTTCGACGTACCTGCCGTTCGCCCTGCCGCGAGGCGTCTTCGGCGGCGTGGAGGATTGCGTCTCCACGGGCCGCTTATCGGGCGTCGCGCGCGAGCGGCTCTCGGAGCTGCTGCGGGCGCTCGGGCTCGGCGCGGCCGAGGCCGCGGGGCCGCTCAAAGAATTTGAAGGGGAGCTCGCGCGCGAGACCCCGTATCGAGCCCGTTTTTTCACGACGGTCGTCGCGCGCGCGCTGCGCCGGCGCCCGATGCTGATCTTGCCGATCGCGCATCGGCTCGAAGGCGGGCTCGGCGTCGAGGCGCGGGAGGCGTGGCTGCTGTCGTCCTGCGGCCCGGGCCGGGCGGCGGGTGAGCGCGGCGACGGCTCCCGATTCGAAGGAACGCTCGCGGAATTCGCCGAGGCGTTCGGCAAGGAGAACTTCCGGTGAGCCACCAGATCTATCGGACCGTCCAGGACCTCAAAGGCTTCTCGCTCAAGAACTGCCCCGCCATGCCCGATCCCGCGCGCGTGCTGATGTGCGCGCCCGAGCACTTCGACGTGCTCGAGGTCAAAAATCCTTTCATGGCGGGGCAAGTCGGCCGCGTCGACCGCGCGCTCGCGCGCAAGCAGTGGGAGGAAGTGCGGGCGGCCTTCGAGGCGGCCGGCAAGCCGGTGGCCCTGATGGACGCGGTCCCGGGCCTCGAGGACATGACGTTCTGCGCGAATACCGGCCTCGTCGGCGTCACGCCGCAGATGGAGCGCGTCTGCGTGACGAGCCAAATGCGCCATTCTTCCCGAAAAAGGGAAGTACCGGCCGTCGAGGCCTGGTTCAAGTCCCAGGGGTATCGGATCGCGCGTTTGAAGGACTCCTCGCACGCGTTCGAGGGCGCCGGGGACGCGCTATGGCATCCGGGCAAGCGCCTCTTGTGGGGAGGCTACGGCTTTCGCTCGGACGCGGAGGTTTACGACGACGTCGCGCGCGCCTTCGAGTCGCCCGTCGTCTTGCTCAAGCTCGTCAACGAGCGCTTCTACCATCTCGACACCTGCTTCTGCCCCCTGACTTCGGAGGCGGTCTTGATCTATCCCTCGGCCTTCGACGGGCAGAGCCTCGAGTTGATCCTCAAGATCTTCCCGGTCGTCTTGACCGCGGGCGAGTCCGAGGCGGTGCGGTTCATGGCCTGCAACGCCGCCGTCGTCGACGGCAAGACGGCGATCCTGCAGCGCGGCGCCTCGGGCGTCGCGCGCCACATGTCCGTGATGGGGCTCAAGGTCATCGAGGTCGACACCGGCGAGTTCATGAAGTCGGGAGGCAGCGTGTACTGCCTCAAGAACTTCGTCTACTGACCGATGATCGGGGCCTGGCTCCTGCTCGCCTGCTTGGGCGCGCGCGCCGCGGAGACCTCCGGGCTTCCGGACGCCGCCGTCCGGCGCGTCGCGGCTCTCGAGCGGGAGATCTCGAAGGAGCGCTTCGGCAGGGTCCTGCTCGCGGAGACCGCCGGCGTGCCGAGGCGCGCGGTTGAGGGCGCGTCGGTCGTCGCCTATCGCGGCGCGCCGCCGGCCGTCGTGTTCGATCTCGACCGCCTCGCCTCTGAAAGCGAATGGGATCTGGAGCTCGCCTACGCGCGCGCGTTGTCTTACGCCGCGCAGGGCCTTTCCGTCGAGCTTGTGGAGTCCGACGAGAAGGCCTGGGCCGACGCCTTGGCTTGGGCCGTCGAGAAAGCTCGGGAGGACGCGGCGTTCTCCGCGAAGTTGCGCGGGGCGCTGCGCGCGCGCGCCGCCGACCCAGAGGCGCCTTCGGTCGGAGAGCTCGACCGCCTCTCGCGCTACGGCGCGCGGCTGCTCGAGTCCGTCGACTCGTTTTGCCTCGCCGTGGAGTCCGGCCGCCCCTGGAACAAGGAGGCCGTTTCGATGACCGCGTTGTCCGATTTCATCGACCGCTACGGACCGGGCTACGAGGCGATCGCGTTCCAGAAGGGGTCCCCTTACGCCCGCGCCGGCGAGCGCCGCTACCCGGCGGCCCTCTACGAGGCGGCTCTCGCGCTCAAGCCCGGCGGCGGCCTCGCGCCGATCCGCGAGGCGCTGGGGCCGCTCGAGACGGAGACGCTGCCCGAGCTGCGTCGCGCCCTCGAGCGGCTTAAGTGATTTGATATACTAGCGTCCATGCCGCGACGATTCCTGCTGAGCCTGCTCATGCTGCTCTTGGCGCTGCCGCTGCTCGCCGCCGACGGCGCCCCCGTCAAGAAAAAGAAGAAGAAAAAAGCCGATCCTTACGAGAACAGCAAGTACAAGTCTTATAAGGTCCTGACGCCGGAAGAGGGCCATACCTACCGCTTCGACGACAAGGGCGATCCGATCGCGCCGCCGTCCAAGAAGAAGAAGGCCGCGAAAAAGAGGACGTCGGACGACGGCGACTCGAAGACGGACTGCGCCGAGGGCGATACCTGCGGCGATACCGCCAAGTCGGGCGAGTAGCGGCGCGGCGGTGAAGAACCACGGCCTGCGCTGGCTGAACTTGATCCTCTCGGTCGCCTTCTTGCTCAAATCGGTGTTCGGCGCGACGACGACCTGGTCGGTCGCGGGCTTCTTCGTCTTCGGCGCGGTGTGGTATTTCCTGACTTGGCGCCGGACGCGCGAGCTCGACGCGACGCGCCCGCGCTAGTGGACTGGTCGCCGTTTCGCGTCGCCGCGGCCGGCGCGCCCGTCGCGCGCGCGCGCGGCCTCAACGGTCCGGACGGCCTGGGCGATCGCTTGCGCACGGCGGCCTTCGCCGAAAAGCAGGCCGCGGCCGCGTTTCACTGGGCGGTCAAAAATCTCGGCGACGCCGGCGAAGATTTGCGCGCCTCTTGGGCGCGCTTCGCGGCCGAGGAAGAGAAGCACTACGGCTGGATTATGACGCGGATGACGGCCCTGAATATCGACCCGGCCGCGCGCGAGGTCTCGGACTCGCTATGGCGATCCCTTTGCGCGGCGGAAACGGCGGGCCAATTCTGCGCGCTGATGGTCGCGGCCGAGGATCGCGGACGCCAGGCCGAGCGGGCCTTCGTGTCCCTGCTGGCCGGGCGCGATCCCGAGTCGGCGGAGATCTTCAGGCGGATCGCCGACGAGGAGGACGAGCACATAGCCCGGCAGACTACTGGCAGGGCGGGAGATTGCGGCCCGAGTAATCCGTGAGGTCGGCGATCTCGAGCGCGGCGTTCTTGATCCGGAAGCCGTAGACCTTTCGGTTCAAAGTCCGGGCGACGTAGCCTTCCGCGAGCGTCTCGGCCCGAAACACCAGACTGTCGTCGTCCCAGCGCTCGTAGGTCTTGCCGCCCTCGATGTACTCCTCGAAGCTCTTGAGGGTCACCGCGTGGTCCATGCGCGGCTCCACGCCGCCGAAGCGCTCCTGGATGATCCTGGAGTAGACGAAGCGATAGGTCTTGCCGTTGAGCGCGACGGCCGGCGCGGCGGAAAACGTGTTCCAAGCCAGCTCGCCCGTCGTCAGCTCGCGCTTGAAACCGGCGTCGTCCCATACTTTGATGCGGATGCGCTCGTTGTGCGTGATGCCGCCCCACACGGCGACTTGGGCATGGAAAAGATGCCCGTGGATCATTTTGTCCTGCCGGCTGCGCTCGGCCGGCATCCAATAGATCGCGGGGTCTCCCTCGACGGCGAAAGCGAAGAACCAGCCGGCGCCCAAGCCCTTGGCGAACGGGTCCTTGCTTCCGGTCATGTGGATCCGCATGCCGGCGGTCTCGAGCACGGTGGCGGAGTTGAAATAGGCTTCCTCGTTGGGCAGCGGGATCGGCTGGGCGACGAGGGGCTTCACCTCGCAGAGCGGTCGGCCTTCGACCGGCTTTTGGCCCTCGAGCGCGGCGCCGCGTTGGAATAAGAACGAGGCCGGCAGGGCGAGCGAAGCCGACGCGAAGGCGCTCGCCGATTCGGCGGACTGGGCCCGCGCCTGGGCAAGGGGCTGGACCGCCAGGAGCGCGGCTAGGACGATCTTCATCTAAGGATAGCATAGCCTCGATCCCCCGCCGGCGGCTGGGCCTACGGGACCTCGATCCTCGGACAAAAGGCCTATCCTGCCGCCGCAATTTGATAATCTCTCCGCGATGAAGGCGCGCCTGGGCTTCGTCGTCCTTTCCTTCTTGTTGAGCGTCGCGCTGGGCCTGACGCTCTCGCGCCGGGGCGGGGAAGTCTCGACGGCGCATGCCAAGCCGCTGATCGGGCTGTCGCTCGACACCCTCAAAGAGGAGCGCTGGCAGGCCGATCGCGACCTCTTCGTCGCGCGCGCCGGAGAGCTCGGCGCCGACGTGCTCGTCCAGGCCGCCAACAGCGACGACACGAGGCAGATCCAGGACGTCGAAGCCCTGATCTCGCGGAAAGTGGACGCGCTCGTGATCGTGCCGCACAACGGCGCGGCGATGGCCAAGGCGGTCGGGCTCGCCCACGACGCGGGGATCCCGGTGATCGCTTACGACCGCATGATCCCGGACGCCGGAGTCGATCTTTACGTCAGCGTCGACCCGTACAAGGTCGGCGCGCTCCAGGCGCGGTTCCTTATCGACTACTTCAAAGGGAAGGGGCCCAAGAAGCTCGTGCGCATCAACGGCGCCAAGACCGACCCCAACGCCCATCTGGTCAAGAAAGGACAAGACGACGCCCTCGCGGCCGCGCCCTCGCTCAAGATCGTGCACGAGGACTGGGCCGAGGAATGGAAGCCCGAGAACGCCAAGAAGATAACACAGGCCGCGCTCACGCGCGTCGGCTCCTTCGACGCCGTGCTCGCCGCCAACGACGGCACGGCGGGCGGCGCGATCCAGGCGCTTTCGGAGGAAGGCCTCGCCGGCAAGGTCGTCGTGACGGGGCAGGACGCCGAGCTGGCCGCCTGCCAGCGCGTCTTGGCGGGGGTCCAATCCATGACGATCTATAAGCCGCTCAAGAAGCTCGCGGCGCTGGCGGCCGAGGCCGCGGTGCGGCTGGCGAGCCGCCGGCCGGTGATCGCGAAGGAAGAGGTCGCCGACGCGAAGGGTCCCGTGCCCGCGATCATGCTCGCGCCCGTCATCGCCACGAAAGAGAACATGCTCTCCACCGTCGTCGCCGACGGCTTTCATTCGCGCGAGGACGTCTTCCGCAAGCCTTGATGAGCGCGACGCCGATCCTCGAGGCGCGCGGCGTCACCAAGCGCTTCGGCGGCGTGACCGCCTTGAAAGGGGTCAGCTTCGACTTGTTCCCGGGCGAGGTGCACGCCCTTTGCGGAGAGAACGGCGCCGGCAAGTCGACTCTCATCAAGCTCTTGACCGGCATCCATCCGCACGGCTCCTATGAAGGAGAGCTCGTCGTCTCAGGGGCGCCAACGCGCTTTCGCGGCGTGGCCGACGCCGAGGCCGCAGGGGTCGCCGCGATCTACCAGGAGCTCGCGCTCGTGCCCGAGATGACGGTGGCCGAGAACGTTTTCCTCGGAGCGGAGCCCGCGCGCGGCTTTCTCATCGACGGCGAGCGCATGCGGCGCGAGACGCGCGGGCTACTGGAGCGCTTCGGCCTCGACATCGACCCCGACGCCAAGGCCGGCGAGCTCGGCGTCGGGCGCCGGCAGCTCGTCGAGATCGTGAAAGCCCTTAGAAAAGACTCCCGCGTCCTGATCCTCGACGAGCCGACGGCGGCGTTGTCCGAGACGGAGGTCGACGTCCTGCTCGGCATCGTGCGCGGCTTGAAGAAAAAGGGCATCGCCTGCGTGTACATCTCCCACAAGCTGCGCGAGGTCTTCGCGCTCGCCGACCGCGTCACGGTCCTGCGCGACGGCGCCACGGTCCGGACGCTTTTAAAGGAAAAGACGGACGCCCAGGAAGTCATCAAGCTCATGGTCGGCCGCGAGATCGGGCAGCTCTTCCCGCGCAAGGCAACGCCGGTCGGCGCGGCGCTTTTGACGGTGGAAGGCCTCTCCGTCGCGCCCGCCCCCGAGCAGCCGCCGCTCCTGCGCGACGTCTCGTTCCAGGCGCGGGCGGGGGAGGTCCTCGGCATCGGAGGGCTCATGGGCGCCGGGCGCAGCGAGCTCTTGATGCACGTCTTCGGCGCGTGGGGCCATCGGCTCAAGGGAGCCATAAAGCTCCTCAACAAGGAGCTTGAGCCTCAGGACTGCTCCGCGAGTATTGCGCGCGGTTTGGCGCTCGTGACCGAGGACCGCCGACGCTACGGGTTGTTCATGGATAAAGACATCGCCTTCAACCTCTCGCTCTCGAGCCTTCTCGCGCTCAGCCGCGGCGGCATGATCGACGAGGAGCGCGAGCTCGCGCGCAACAAGGACGCGTCGGCCGCGCTCAAGGTGCGCGGGGCTTCCCTCGAGGGCCTCGTCAGCGCGCTTTCGGGCGGCAACCAGCAAAAGGTCGTGCTCGGGCGCGCGCTGATGACGGAGCCGAAGGTCGTCTTCCTCGACGAGCCGACGCGCGGCATCGACGTCGGCGCCAAGCTCGAGGTCTACGAGCTCGTCAACCGGCTGACGGCGGAAGGCAAGGCCGTCGTGCTCGTCTCGAGCGAGCTGCCCGAGCTCATCGGCATGAGCGATCGCGTCCTGATCCTGCATGAGGGCCGCGTCGGCGGGGAATTTTCCAAGAGCGAAGCGACGCCGGAGAAACTGATGGCCGCGGCGACGGGGAACGCGCTATGAAGTTTGGGCGCGAAGCGACCATGGCGGCGTCGCTCGCGGCGATCTTCGCCGTGTTCGCGATCCTCTCGCCGCAGTTCGTGAGCGCGCGCAACCTGTCGATGCTCGTCATCGAGCTCTCGATCACGGCCACGCTCGCGCTCGGGGTGTTCCTCATCATCTTGGCCGGGCACATCGATCTTTCGATCGGCAGCGGCGTGGGCCTGATCGGCGGCGTGGCGAGCGTGCTCGTCTTCCAGCATCATTGGCCGGCGCCGCTCGCGCTGCTCGCCGCGCTCGCGCTCGCCGTCGCGTTGTGGCTGGCGATGGGGGCGCTCGTGGTGACGCAGAGGATGCCGTCTTTCATCATCACGCTCGGCGGGCTGCTCGTATTCAAGGGATTATTCTGGCTCGTCATCCACAACGCCACCGTGCCGGTCTCCGTCGGCGGCGTCGCGAACCTCTACTCGCGCCTGACGACGTTCTATCTTCCGCCGTGGCTCGGCTACGCGCTGCTTCTCTTGGGAGTCGCCGCCGCGGTCCGCCGCAAGCTCGCGGCCGGCGCGCGGCGCCGCGCGCACGGCCTCGAGGCCGACGACGGCGAGACTTCGTTTTTGAAGCTCTTCGTTCTGGGACAAGCCGGGTTGTTGTTCGTGCTCACGATGAATCAGTTTCGCGGCGTGCCGCTGCCGGCGGTCATCCTGGCCCTCGTCGCGGGCGGCGCGGCCGTCCTCACGAGGCGCACGCGCTATGGGCGCTACCTTTACGCGATCGGCGGAAACCACGAGGCCGCCGTCGTGTCGGGCTTGCCCGTGGACGCGGTCGTGATCGGAGCCTTCGGCGTGATGGGCGCCGTCGTCGCCGTCACCGGCTTCATGCAGACCGCTTACGCCGGGGCCTCGACGACGACGGTCGGCGAGCTCATGGAGTTGGACGCCATCGCCGCCTGCGTGATCGGCGGGACGAGCTTGACGGGGGGGCGCGGCACGGCGCTGGGCGTCCTTTTCGGCGCGCTCATCATGGCGACGCTCCTCAACGGCATGACGCTGCTCGCCGTGTCGCCCGAGTTCAAGCTCATCGCGCGCGGGCTCGTGCTCGCGCTCGCGGTCTGGCTGGATACCCGCCGGAGCGCGTAGCCGTCAGTCGTCCTTGCGCTTCTTGTCCAGGCCGTAAAGACGCGGCTTGGTGAACTTCTCCTCGCGGTCGAGAAGATCGATCAGCGCGATGCGCACCCAATACGCGTCCTGATCCATGACGACGCCGGCGTTATCGAACTCGTTGATGAGATCGATCGGCTTCATGGCGTCGTAGGTCCTGTCGAAGATCGGCTGCTCGAAATCGCCGGTCGACGAGATCTGGATCCGGTAGGCCGTCACGTCGAGCCGGTTTTCGAGGAGCTTGTCGACCTGTCCGCCCTTGACGTCGGACATGACGGGTAAGTCCATCGCGCGCGGCGACGCCCTCGTCGAGCCCGCCGAAGAGCCCGCGCCGCCGCCGCCGCGCGCGCCGAAAGCAGCGGAGAGGCGGCCGCCGCCGCCGGATGGCGGAGGATCCCCGGCCGCGAGAGGCGGAACGGCGCCCGCGTTGGGAACTCCGCCTCCTCCGGGAGGCACCGGCGCGTTCGCCTCGCCGTCGCGGCGCTGCGTCGTTTGGGGGGGCGCGCCCTGATCGGCCCGGGCGGGCGCGTTCTCGGCGGCTTCCGGCGGCGCGCCCTCCGAATCGGGCGCGGCCGCCCCGGCCGGCGCCGCCGCGGCCGGCCCGGCCGCTCGCAACTTGGCCGCCGCGGGCGCGGCGAAAGCCTCGGGCGTCGCGGAGCGGCCCTTACCCGGGGCGGGGGCGGCGCTTGCGCCGGCAAGAGGAGGCGCGAGGGTCGTCGCGCGCGACTGGCCCTGGTCGACGGACAACTTCTTGGGCGTGCCCGGGCCGTGGTGCGTGGCGCAGGCGCAAAGAAGGATCGATGCCAGCGGCGCTCCGCGCAAGCGAGCCATTGCCTTAGTGTCGCCCCGCGAGCGCCCGAAGTCAAGACCATGAACGCGCCGCATGCCTCGGGCGATATTAGGCCAAGCTCGCTATATACCGGAACCGGTATATTATTCTACGCGGCCATACGCTCGGAAGGGCTCATGACCGGACCTCTCTTGGCCGGGACCGGCGCGTATGTGCTTTAATGTGGCGTCAGGGCAGGTGGCGGAACTGGCAGACGCAGCGGACTTAAAATCCGCGGGCCGGAAACGGTCGTGCGGGTTCGACTCCCGCCCTGCCCAAGGATCTCGATGGCCAAGCAAGGCATCCGTTTCGTTCTCGTAGGAGCGATCTTCGACGCGCTCGGCGTCGCCGGCGCGGCGTGGGGCGTCGTCGGACATCTCTTATCTCTTGTCGTCGCCGGAGCGATCTTGGCGGCGCTGGCCACGGTCTTCACGGCCTTCTGCGTCTATTTCTTCCGCGACCCGGAGCGCCCGTTGCCGACGGATTCGACGACGCTCTACGCGCCGGGCGACGGCCGCGTGCTGGCGATCTCCGAGGAAACGCCGGGGACGACGACGATCCGCATTTTCCTGTCGGTCTTCGACGTGCACATCCAGCGCGCGCCGTGCTCGGGCTCGGTGCGGTCCGTCGTCTATCAGCCGGGCTCTTTTCGCGCGGCGATGGTCGAGGCGGCGAAAGGCAACGAGCGCTCGATCATGACGATCTCGCCCGAGGGCCGGCCCGACGTCGTCGTCGAGCAGATCGCCGGGCTCGTCGCGCGGCGCATCGAGACCTGGCCCAAGCAGGGCGAGCGCGTGACGATGGGCCAGCGCTACGGCATCATCTATTTCGGCTCGCAGGCGGCCGTGCATCTGCCCAAGGGCGCCGTTCCCGTCGTCAAGCCCGGCGACCGCGTCGCCGGAGCCTTGACCCCCATCGCGCGATGGACAAGCTGACCCTCAAGCGCGGGGGCCAGCTCGTCGCGCCCTCGCTTTTTACGGTCGGCAACATGGCGTGCGGTTTTTACGCGCTCCTGGCTTCGCACAGAGAGGAGTTCGGCGCCGCGGCCACGGCGATCATCATCGGCATGGTCTTCGACGCGCTCGACGGCCGCGTCGCGCGCCTGGTGCACGGCGAGTCGATGTTCGGCGTCGAGTTCGACTCGCTTTCCGACTTCATGACCTTCGGCGTGGCGCCCGCGCACATGATGTACGCCTTCATCTTGAAGGACTACGGGATGTGGGGCTACCCGATCGCCTTCATCTACGCGTTGTGCGGGGCCCTGAGGCTCGCGCGCTTCAACGCCGTCGCGCACGACTCCGGCGGCAGCAAGACGCATTTCACGGGCCTGCCGATCCCGGGCGGGGCGGGCTTCCTCTCCTCGTTCGTGCTGCTCTACCAGATCATCGAGGAAGGCCGGCCCGCGCATACGTGGAAGCTGCTGATGGACCAGGTCCCGGCGCTCTACGGCCTTTGCCCGGCGATGGTCATCATCGTCGCGTTCTTGATGGTTTCGACGATTCCCTATCCCGCGTTCAAGCAGGCCAACGCGCTGCAACCGCGCTCGGTCAAGACCCTGCTCGGCGTGCTGCTCGCCGTTTTCCTGATCTTCATGTACCCGCAGAACACGCTCTTCCTCGTCTTCCTTTTCTACACGCTGCTCGGTCCGGTCGGCTGGCTCGTGCGGACGGCCCTGCGGCTCTTGGGGTTTGACCGCCCGCCGGCGTCGGCCTGAGCTAGCGCTTGGCGGCGGGCGCCGCCGCAGCCTGCTTGACGTAGGGCATTTGCGACGCGTCCCAGCCGCCGCCGACGGCGCGGATCAAGACGACCGCCGACGTCAGCCGCCGGCCGAGGACCTGCGCGGCCGCCCGCTCGTTGGTCAGGGCGATGTTCTGGCTCTGGATCACGTCGAGATAAGAGACGATGCCCGCCTTGTAGCGGTCGAGCTCCAGCTTGAGCGAGGTCTCGGCCGCCTTGGCGGCGGAGTCCTGCTGGACGCCCTCCTGCGAAAGCAGGGCGAGCGCGGAGAGGTTGTCCTCGACTTCTTGGAAGGCCGAAAGCACGGTCTGGCGATAGGCGGCGACGGCGGCGTCGTAGGCGGCGTTGACCTGCCGCTGCTCGGCGCGGCGCTTGCCGAAGTCGAAGATCGTCTCGGCGGCCGACGCGCCGATCGACCAGAACCTGTTGGGCCAGTCGAACCAGTGGGCGGCGTTGCCGGCCTCGTAACCGATCGCGCCGGCCAAGTCGATGGCGGGGAAATAGGCGGTGCGCGCCAGGCCGACGTTGGCGTTGGCCGCGGCCACGGCGCGCTCCGCGGTGGCGATGTCCGGGCGCCGCTCGAGGAGTTGAGCGGGCAGCACCGCGGGGATCGGGGGCGGCGGGGCTTGGATCGTGCCGGTCGACAGCGAAAAGCTCGCGGGGGCCTGTCCGACCAGCACGGCGATCGCGTGCTCGAGCTGCGCGCGGCGCAGCGCGACGTCGGTCGCCTGCGCCCGCGTGCTGTCGAGCTGGGTCTGCGCCTGGTCGACGTCGGTCTCGGCGGCGACGCCGTGCGCGAAGCGGGTCTTGGTCAGCATGAGAGCCTCGACGTAGGAGCCCGTCGACGAGTTGAGCAGGGTCTCCTCCATGTCTAGCTCCTGCAGCGAGAAATAGTCGATCGCGAGCTGGGCTTGGAGACTCAGGCGCACGTTCTCGAGCGTCGCGGCGCTCGCCTGGGCGGCGGCCTTCGCCCCCGCGACCGATTGCCGTATCTGCCCCCAAAGATCGGGCTCCCAGGCCGCCGTCAACGGCAGCTGGAAATTATCGGTGTAAGTGTGGGCGGCCGTGCCGCTGCCGCCGTACCCGCGCTGAGCGGAAGGGTTCGTCGCGATCGTCGGCAGGTAAGCCGAGCGGTTGATCGAGACGAGCTCGAGAGCCTCTCGGTACTGGGCCTGCGCCTGGGCGACGGATTGGTTCGAGACGGCGATCTTGAGCTCGAGCTCGTCGAGCTTGTCGTCGCCGAAGATCTTCCACCACTCGCCTTTCGGGACGGCGTCGCCCGGCTTGGCGACCTGCCATTGCGCCGCGTCCGCGGCCTCCTTGTAGGTGGCGGGCGTCTCGACGGCGGGGCGCTTGTAGGCGGGCCCCAGGCAGCCGGACAGCGCGAGGGCGGCCGGCAAGGCGATGAGGACGGCGATCTTTTTCTGGCTCATGCGGGCTGCTCCTGCTCTCCGTGGTCGGACGCGTGGCGGTGAGGCAGATACCGCTCGCGCATGCGCTCGAGCCACTCTCGGAACGACTCGAAGTAGAGATAGACGACGGGCGTCGTGAAAAGGGTGAGCATCTGGCTGACGATCAAGCCGCCGACGATGGCGATGCCGAGCGGCCGGCGCAGCTCCGAGCCCGTGCCGGTGCCGAACGCGAGAGGAAGGGCTCCGAGGAGCGCCGCCATCGTCGTCATCGTGATCGGCCTAAACCGCAGAAGGCTCGCCTCGTAGATCGCGTCGCGCGCGCTCTTGCCCTCGCGGCGCTGGGCGTCGAGCGCGAAGTCGATCATCATGATCGCGTTCTTCTTGACGATGCCGATGAGAAGGATGATCCCGATCACCGCGATCACGGAAAGATCCGTGCCCGTGAGCATCAGCGCGAGCAGCGCGCCCACGCCGGCCGACGGCAGCGTCGAGAGGATCGTGATCGGGTGGATGTAGCTTTCGTAGAGCACGCCGAGCACGATGTAGACGGCGATGAGGGCCGTCAAGATCAGCATCGGTTGGCTCGCCAAAGAATCCTGGAACGCCTGCGCCGTGCCGGAGAAGCGGCCGATGATCGACGCCGGCATTTTCATCTCGCGCTCGGCGGACTCGATGATGTCGACGGCCTGCCCCAGAGCGACGCCCTTGGGAAGATTGAAGGAGATCGTGACGGCGGGGAAGAGGCCCTGATGGTTGACGACCAAAGGCGTCCGAGCCGGAGACAGGCGAGTGAACGCCGCCAGAGGCACGTCCTTGCCGCCGCGCGTATGCACATAAATCCTCTGGAGCATCTCGGGATTTTGCCAATATTCCGGCGCCACCTCCATCACGACGTGATACTGCGCGAGCCCCGTGTACATCGTCGAGACCTGCCGCTGGCCGAAGGCGGAGTAGAGCGCGCTGTCGATATCGGCGGCGGTCATGCCCAAGGCGGAGGCCGCGTCCCTGTCGATCGAGAGCCAGGCTTGCTGGCCGTTGTTTTGCTGGTCCGTGTTGACGTCGGCGAGCTGCTTGAGGCTCTGCATCTTCGCGAGGACTTTCGGCGCCCAGGCCGTCAACGTGGCCAGGTCGGAGGATTGCATCGTGTACTGGTAAAGGGCGTTGCTCCCGCGGCCGCCGATCTTGATGTCCTGCACGGGCTGAAGAAAAAGACGCGCGCCGGGGATGCCGGCGGTGTTCTTGCGCACGCGCGCGATGACTTCGTCGACGCCGGTCTTTCGCTGGTCGAGGTCCTTGAGCTGGACGAACATGCGTCCCGTGTTCGTTCCGCCCGAGCCGCCGCAGAACGCGACGGCGTTCTGGACGGCCGGGTCCGCCATCACGACATTGAGAAACTGAAACAGCTTTTGCCTCATCGCCTGGAACGAGATGTCTTGCTCCGCCTGGATGCCTCCCATCATGCGGCCCGTGTCTTGCTGAGGGAAGAAGCCCTTCGGCACGAGGATGAAAAGCATCACGTTGACGGCGACCGCCGCGAGGACGGTCATCGCGGTCGCTCGCTGATGGTCCAAGACGTAGCGCAGGCCCCGCGCGTAGCCGTCGATGATCCTTTGGATGAACCGCTCGACGGCCATGTACATCTTTCCGTGCTCCTTCTCGTGCTTGAGAAAGATGGCGCACATCATCGGCGTCGTCGTCAAAGACACGAGCAGCGACACGCCGATAGCCACTGAAAGGGTCACCGCGAACTCCCGGAACAGCCGGCCGATGATGCCGCCCATCATAAGGATCGGGATGAACACGGCGACGAGCGAAAGGCTCATCGAGAGGACGGTGAAGCCGATCTCGGCCGAGCCCTTGAAAGCGGCCTCCAGCGGCGTCATCCCCATCTCGAGGTAGCGCGCGACGTTCTCGATCACGACGATGGCGTCGTCGACGACGAAGCCCGTCGAGATCGTCAGCGCCATCAGCGACAAGTTGTCGAGGCTGTAGCCCACGAGATACATGACGCCGAAGGTCCCGATCAACGAGAGCGGCACGACGATCGACGGGATCAGGGTCGCCACGACGTTGCGCAGGAAAAAGAATACGACCAGGATGACGAGCGCGATCGAGATCATCAGGGTCTTCTCGACGTCTCTGACCGAGGCGCGGATCGTCGTCGTGCGGTCGACCATCACGTCGATCTTGATCGCCTGGTTGATGCCCGCCTGCAGCTGGGGCAGCGCGGCGCGCACGCGGTCGACCGTGTCGATGATGTTCGCTCCGGGCTGCCTGAAGATGATGATGAGCACGGACGGCTTGCCGTTCGCCACGCCCGCGTTGCGCAGGTCCTCGACGGAGTCGGTGACGGTGCCGAGATCGCCCAGGCGCACGGGCGCGCCTTTTTGATAGGCGACGACGAGAGGGATGTACTGCGCCGCTTTGAAGATCTGGTCGGTCGTCTTGAGATAGGTCGAGCCTGTGGGCCCGTCGATGGAGCCCGTCGGCGCGTGCGCGTTGGCCGACGCCAGGGTCGAGGCGAGCTGGCTCATGCTGATCCCGTACTTGTTGACCACGGCCGGATTGAGCTCGACGCGCACGGCGGGCAGGGAGCTCCCTCCGACGCTGACCTGGCCCACCCCGTCGATCTGGGAAAGCTTCTGCTGGAGCACGGATGAAGCGACGTCGTACATCTGCGCCTGGCTCTCGACCTCCGAGGTCAGGGCCAGGATCAGGATCGGCGCGTCCGCCGGATTGACCTTGCGGTAGGTCGGATTGCTCGGAAGATTGGACGGCAGATAGCCGCGCGCGGCGTTGATGGAGGCCTGCACGTCGCGCGCGGCGGCGTCGACGTTGCGCGACAGATCGAACTGCAGGGTGATGCTCGTCGAGCCCAGAGAGCTCGTCGAGGTCATCTCGGTCACTCCGGCGATGCGGCTGAATTGGCGCTCGAGCGGGGTCGCCACCGAGGACGCCATCGTCTCGGGGCTCGCGCCCGGGAGTCCCGAGTTGACGCTGATCGTCGGGAAATCGACCTGCGGCAGCGGAGAGACCGGAAGCAGCCGGAACGCGATCCCGCCTGAAAGCGCGACGGCCGCCGTCAGGAGCGAAGTCGCGACCGGCCTCTTGATGAAAGGCTCGGAAAGGCTCATGTGGAAGCTGCCCGACGGGCGGCGAGCCACTTGTTGAAGCGCTCGAACTGCAAATAGATCACCGGAGTGGTAAAGAGAGTCAGCAGCTGGCTGACCAGCAGGCCGCCGATGATCGTGATGCCGAGCGGCCGGCGCATCTCGGATCCCGTGCCGGTGCCGCAGGCGAGCGGCACGGCGCCGAGCAGCGCCGCCATCGTCGTCATCATGATGGGCCTAAAGCGCAGCAGGCAGGCCTGATAGATCGCTTCCTCGGGCTTCTTGCCGTGGTTGCGCTCGGCCTCCAGCGCGAAGTCGATCATCATGATGGCGTTCTTCTTGACGATGCCGATGAGCAAGACGATGCCGATCAGGGCGATGACGCCCATGTCCTGGCGGAAAACGATCAAGGCCAGCAGCGCCCCCACGCCGGCCGAGGGCAGCGTCGAGAGGATCGTGATCGGATGGATGTAGCTCTCGTAGAGCACGCCTAGGACGATGTAGACGGTGACGATGGCCGCCAGCACGAGGATCCACTCGTTCGAGAGCGAGGCCTCGAAGGCCTCGGCCGTTCCCGAGAAGTTCGCCTGCAGGCTCGCGGGCAGGCCGAGCTGGTCGGTGACCTTGTGGATCTTGTCGACGGCCGAGCCGAGCGAGGCGCGCGGCGCGAGATTGAACGACAACGTGACCGACGGGAACTGGCCTTGATGGTTGATCGCCAGCGGCGAGGCGACCGGTTCGGCGCGCACGAGCGCCGACAGCGGCGTCTGCGTGCCGTTGGTCGTCGGAACGAAGATGTTCCGCAGGCCGTCGACGCTCTGCTGCCAGTCGGGGCGCGCCTCGAGCACGACATGGTACTGGTTCGACTGCGTGAAGATCGTCGATACCTCGCGCTGGCCGAAGGCGTCGTAGAGCACCCCGTCGAGCGTCGCCGGCGCGATGCCCAGGCGCGACGCCGTATCGCGGTCGATGTGCAAAAGGACGCCCGCGCCGTCGTTTTGCTGGTCGGTGGCGACGTCGCGCAGCTCCGGGATCGCTTTCATTTTATCGACCAGGCGCGGCGCCCAGGTCGCCACCTCGTTGGGATCGGGGCCCTCGATCGTGTATTGGTACTGCGTGCGGCTGACGCGGTCCTCGACCGTGAGATCCTGGACCGGCTGCATATAGAGCTTGATGCCCGAGACGGAGTCGACCTGAGGCTGGAGGCGGCGTATGATGTCCGAGGCGTTGGCGTCGCGCTCCTCGAGGGGCTTGAGCGTGATCTGGATGCGGCCCGAGTTCTGCGTCACGTTGGTCCCGTCGATGCCGATGAACGAGGCCACGTTCTCGACGGCCGGGTCCAGCAAGATCTTCTTGACCAGCGCCTGCTGGCGGTCGGCCATCTCGGCGAACGAGGCCGTCTGAGCGCCCTCCGAGATGCCCAGGATGACGCCCGTGTCCTGCACCGGGAAAAAGCCCTTGGACACGATCAGGAATAGGACGCCGGTGAGAACGAGCGTGCCGACCGCGGCCCACATCGTCTCCTTCTGGCGCACGAGAACGATCTTCAGGATGCGGTCGTACTCCTCGAGCATCCGGTTGAAGTAATGCTCGAAGAGCAGGAGCCAGCGGTTCTGGGACTCGCCCTCTTTGTGGTGGCGCAGGATCTTGGAGGCCATCATCGGCGTCAGGGTCAGGGAGACGATCGCCGACATGATGATCGTGACGGCCAGAGTCACCGCGAATTCGCGGAAGAGGCGGCCGACGATGTCGCCCATGAAAAGCAGCGGGATCAGCACGGCGATCAAGGATACGGTCAGGGAGACGATCGTGAAGCCGATCTCCTCGGAGCCCTTGAGCGCCGCCTCCATCGGGGTCTGGCCCATCTCGATGTAGCGCGAGATGTTCTCCACCATGACGATGGCGTCGTCGACGACGAAGCCCGTCGAGATCGTCAGCGCCATCAGCGACAGGTTGTCGAGGCTGTAGCCGAGCAGGTACATCACCGCGAAGGTGCCGATCAGCGAAAGCGGCACCGCCACCGCGGGGATGACCGTGGCGGATAAGTCGCGCAGGAAGACGAAGATCACGAGGACGACCAAGAAAACGGTCAGGATCAGCTCGAACTCGACGTCGTGGACCGAGGCGCGGATCGTCGTCGTGCGGTCCGAGATCACCTTCACCTTCACCGCGGCCGGCAGCGACGCGCGCAGCGACGGCAGCACCTGCGTGATGCGATCAACCAGGCCGATGATGTTGGTGCCCGGCTGGCGCTGGATGTTCAAGAGCACGGTCGGCTTCTCGTTGTACCATGCCGCCTGTCGTACGTTCTCGGCGCTGTCGATGACGGCGGCCACGTCACGGATGCGGATCGGCGCGCCGTTGCGGTAAGCGATGATGATCGGCTCGTACTCGGCCGCGGTCAGGAGCTGGTCGCTGGCTCCGATGGTCCAGGATTGGCGCGGGCCGTCGAAGTTGCCCTTGGCGTTGTTGACGTTGGCTTGGCCGAGCGCCAAGCGCAGGTCCTCGAGGCTCATGCCGTATGACGCCAAAGCGGTCGGATTGGCCTGGACGCGCACGGCGGGCCGCTGCCCGCCGCTGATGCTCACCAACCCGACGCCGGGCAGCTGCGAGATTTTTTGTCCTAGACGCGTTTCCGCGAGCTCCTCGACCTTGGGCAAGGGCAAGGACTCCGAGGTCAGCGCCAGCGTCAAGATCGGCGCGTCGGCGGGGTTGGTCTTGCTGTAGATCGGCGGCGTCGGCAGGTCGCTTGGCAAGTAGGTCTGCGCGGCGTTGATCGCCGCCTGAACCTCCTGCTCGGCGACGTCGATGTTCAATTCAAGCGCGAACTGCAGGGTGATCAGCGAGCTGCCGAACGAGCTCGTCGAGGTCATGCGGCTGAGGCCCGGCAGCTGGCCGAACTGCTTCTCCAGCGGCGCCGTGACCGACGCCGTCATGACCTCCGGGCTCGCGCCCGGATAGAAAGTCTGGATCTGGATGATCGGGTAATCGACTTGCGGCAGGGCCGAGATCGGCAGCTGGCGGAACGCCGTCATGCCCACCAGCACGACGCCCGCCATGAGCAGCGAGGTCGCGACCGGCCTCAGGATGAAGACGCGCGACGGGCTCACCGCGGACTACGCGCCTTTGGCGGCCTTGGGCGAGGAGCCGGCGGGCGGCGTGATCGACGCCTTGGCTCCGGGCTGCAGGTTGTCGGCGCCGTCGACGACGACGCGCTCGCCGGCCTTGAGCCCCTTGTCGATCGACGACTCCGTCCCTTCCGTGATCCCGACCGTGACGGGCCGCGCCTCGACGGTCCCGTCGGCCTTGACGACGTAGACGAAGGTTCCTTGCGCCCCGCGCTGGACGGCGACGCTCGGCACGATCACCTGGTCCTTCCGTGTCTCGAGGAGAAGGCGGACGTTGACGAACTGATTGGGGAAGAGCGTGCCCTGCTCGTTGTCGAACACGGCCTTGAGCTTCGAGGTCCCGGTCGTGGGATCGATCTGATTGTCGACGGTCAGCAGCACGCCGTCGGCGAGCTCCTGCGTCTTATCGCGGTTGTAAGCCTTGACCGTGAGCTTGCCGCCGGCGCTTATGCGCTTCATCACCTGCGGCAGCGCGTCCTCCGGGAGCGTGAAGACGACGGTGATCGGCTTCATTTGCGTGATGACGAGCAGGCCGTTCGGGTCCGAGGCGTGGACGATGTTTCCCGGATCGACCAGGCGCAGCCCGATGCGCCCGGAGATGGGAGCGGTGATGCGCGCGTAAGTCAACTGGAGCTTGGCGGCGTCGACCATCGCCTGATCGTTCTTGACCGAGCCGGCGTACTGGCCGACCGTGGCCGCCTGGGTGTCGAGCTGCTGCTTGGGGATGGCGTTCTCGGCGATGAGATCTTTATAGCGCGTGAGATCGAGATTGGCGTTGTCGAGCAGCGCCTGGTCCTTGGCGAGCTGGCCTTGCGCCTGCTCGAGCTGCGCCTGGTACGGGCGGGGATCGATCTGCGCGAGAAGGTCGCCTTCGTGGACGTACTGGCCTTCCCGAAAGGCGACCGACATCAGCTGGCCGTCGACGCGCGAGTGCACCGTGACGGTATAGAACGCGGCAACGCTGCCGAGTCCTTCGAGGAAGACCGGCATCTCGCCGCTCTTGGCCGAGGCAACGCCAACCGGGACGGCGGGAGCGGACTTGGCCTTGCCCTTATGCTTGGGGCCGAACAGCAGCCAGCCGCCGGCCAAGAGCCCGGCCGCGGCGGCCCAATGCCACCAGGGCCGGTGCCCCAGCGGCGTTTTTCGTCCCGCCAGCTGGTTGATCAAGTCTCGCGGCGAAGTGAAATTCATTTCCTTAATATCGTCGGACTGCTTCATCAAACGCTCCGTGCGGCCGTGCCGGTCGATGAGACGCGCCGCGGCGCCGGAATGTGTCGCCATTTTATCAAATCCGCCGACCGGGCGGCGGCGACGTTATTTTATGTCTTCTTGAGTGCCGTCGAGGCGCCGATGCCCGCGCCGCCGATCACGAAGGCGAGCAGCCCCAGGGGCCCGAGGCCGAGCATCGTGGCGGCGAGCGCTCCAGCCACCCAGCCGATCGATCCGCCGAGCGCGGCGTCGACCATCTTGTCGGACCAGCTCTTCTTGCCGCCGGAGCCGGCGCCGTCTCCGGGAGCCTTGGATGGAAACGCCGCGGGCGCGGCATCGGAGCGGCTGCCCGGCGTCACCGCGCCGCCGCCGGGCGCCGGAGGGGGCAAGACGGAAAGGCTCATTTGCGGGCCGCCGGGCCTCTGCTGCTCTTGGACCTTGCCCGCGTTGGCGGCGTCTTGGCAGAACTTTTGAAGGCCGGGATAGACGGCGCCGACGGCCGTCACGACGTCGGCCTGGCTCTTGATGGACTCGGGATCGGGCGCGGCGGCGCCGGCGCCGCTCTGCAGCTTGAACGCCTTGAGCTGGTCGAGGGCCGAGGCGCCGCCTGATCCGGCCGGCGAGCCGAGCAGGACGTCGCAGCCGACGTAGCCGGCGAAGGCCTTATCATCGAAGCCGAGCGGCTTCAAATAGTCGCGCAGCGGCGACTTCGAGGGATCGTCGGTGTCGTGGCGCGCGGCGTCGAGCGCGGCCGCGTGCCAATCCTTATCCGAGCTGTTGCTCGCGATCTTGGCCAGGTCGTCGGACGAGGCGATCTTCTTGATGACGGCGCGCTCGATCGGCGAGTAGCTTCGCAGCGCGGCGTCGATATCGGGGGCCGTCGACGGAGAAGGCTGAGGTTTCGGCTGAGGCGGCGGATCGGGCTGAGGCGCCGGCTTGGACTGAGGCTTGGGCTCGGGTTGCGGCTGGGGCGCCGGCTTGGGCTGCGGCTTTGGCGCGGGCGGCGCGTCGTTGGCCATCGAATCGGGAGGATGGACGATGACGAGGCTGCCCGTCGCGGACACGCCGCCCGGCGTCGAGGCTTGGCTCAACGGCATCGAGAACTTCCCGTCGTCGCGCGTGATGTCGCCGTTGGACACCGAATAATGCGAGAGCATCGTCTTGAACGTCGTTTTATACGCCGTCCAAGTCCGGCGCGGCGGCCAGGCGAACTGCCATTCGGACATCTCGAAGGGGATCTGGCTGACGCTCTCGAAGACGTAGAGCGAGGCGGAAGCGGGATGATCGGGCCCGTAGCAGTCCTTCCATCGGCACCAGACGTCGTGCGAGACCTTCTGGTCGTCGGTGAAGAATATCTCGGTCCAAGCGCCCCAGCCCTCCTCGGCGGGCGTCCACTGCGGATATTGCCGGTCCTCCGCGCGCGCGCGCGGCGCGGCCAGCCCCAGGAGCAGCGCGAGAGCGATGAGGATCCTCATGGCCCTTTCAGGATAGGCCCGCGGGGTCGAGCTTCGCCAGTCCTGGAAGGCCTGGGCCGGCTGTGGGCCCAAAGGCCTATTTTTTCTTGTCGTCTTTCTTGAGGGCCATCGAGGCGCCGATCGCCGCGCCGCCGATGAGGAGAGCAAAAAAACCCAAGGGGCCGAGGCCGAGCATCGTCGCGGCCAGCGCCCCGGCCACCCAGCCGATCGACCCGCCGAGCGCGGCGTCGACCATCTTGTCGGACCAGCTCTTGCCCTTTCCGCCGCCGCCGGCGCCGTCTCCGGGGGCCTTGGACGGGAACGCCGCGGGCGCCGCGTCGGAGCGGCCGCCGGGCGTCACCGCGCCGGGAGAAGGCACGGGCGTGACGGAAAGGCTCATCTGCGGCAGGTTGGTATTCAAGAGTTGTTGGATCTTGCCCGCGTTGGCGGTGTCCTGGCAGAACTTCTGCAAGTTGGGATAGATCGCGCCGATGGCCGTGATGACGTCGGCCTGGCTCTTGATCGACTCGGGATTGGGCGCGGCGGCGCCGGCGGCGCTCTGCAGCCTGAACGCCTTGAGCTGGTCCATGGCCGAAGGGCCGCCCGACGAGGACGTCGGGGAGCCCAGAAGGGTGTCGCAGCCGACGTAGGCGGCGAAGGCCTTGGCGTCGAAGCCGAGCGGCTTCAAATAGTCGCGCAGCGGCGACTTCGACGGATCGTCGGTGTCGTGGCGCGCGGCATCGAGGGCGGCCGCGTGCCAATCCTTCTCGAAGACCTTCTTGGCGATCTTTTGGAGGTCGTCGGGCGAGGCGATCTTCTTGATGATGGCGCGCTCGATCGGCGAGTAATCGCCGAGCGCGGCGTCGACTTGCGCGTCGAGCGCCGGGGGAATCGTGGGCGTGGTCGTCGGCGGAGGCTTCGGCGGCTCTCCGGGCTTGGGCGGCGCGGGCCCGGCCGGGGCCGGCGCGCCGTCGTTGGCCATGGCCGTCGGGGCGGCGACGACGATCGAAGTGTACTTTCTCCAGTCGACGTCCGACATGTCCTTCTTGAGATCGATCGCGGGGCCCGCATGGCCGTCGTCGCGGACGATCTTGCCGTCGGCGAGCGAGTAATGCGACAGGGTCGCCGTGAAGAAGCCTCGGGCGCCCGAGCTCGGCAGCCAGCCGTCCGGCGCGTCCTTCTGCGACTGCGTTAAGACGAACAGCGGTCCCGCGGCCGGTTTGCCCGTGGGCAGGCAATC
The DNA here is from genome assembly GCA_964600165.1 of uncultured Elusimicrobia bacterium. Taxonomy (GTDB): domain Bacteria; phylum Elusimicrobiota; class Elusimicrobia; order UBA1565; family UBA9628; genus CAZRIP01. Next base: position 38,295 of record CAZRIP010000002.1, read on the forward strand.
CTTGACGCGGCAGTAGAGCTTATGGAAAACCTTGTTGTCATCCTGGAAAAAGATCATCTTCCAGTCCGACGCTTTCTCGACCTGGGCCTTGGGCCAAGTGGGATATTGCGTGTCGGCGCGCGCGAAGGCGCAAAGCACCGACAGCAGCAGCGCGCAGAGGGGTAAGCGCTTCATGACCCTTTGAGGATAACCCCTGAACCGTTTTTTCGCCAGTGCCTAGTCGTCCTTCGGCGAACCGGGTCTAAAGACCTACGATCAGGACGCGGCCGTCCGTGCGAAACGCATACCCCTTGTCGTTGACCCCCTCCAGAGGGATCTGGGGCAGCGCTTGCCAGGCGAGAGAAGCCTTCCCTTTTAAGGAAGCGGCGATGAAGTCGCGCTCGGCGTCCATGTCGGGATCGGGCGTGTGGGAAAGGTCGGACCACCGCACGAAGAGGTCGAGGTTGCCGCTGCCCCACCACAACTCGCGGCCGCGGCCGTCGACGATCCCCGTGCGCCAAAGGCGGAAGTGGTGGCGGCTTTCGATCGCGCGGATCGGGCGTGCCCAGTTCATGTCCTGGAAGCGTCCCATCGTCCGGTAGCTGTTCATCGGGGGAAAGCGCGCCAGCGGCCGGGCGAGCCAAAGATCCTCGAGGCCTTCCGCCAAGCTCTGCGCCGTCGAGCCCGGTACGCGCGACCAGCCCGCGGCCTCGAGCGCCGCCTCGATCGCGGCCGCGTCGCCGAAGAAGACCAGGTTGAGCGGGTCGCCCGGACGGCCGAAGCGGCCTTCGTCGCGGGCCGGGAGCGCGCGCATCGCCCGCGCGACGTCGTCCGGGGAAAATTGCGCCGGAGGAGCCTGCGCGGGACGCCGGTCGAAGGACAACGCCAACGCCAGCGCCGGCGCGAGCAGCGCGGCGCGGCGGATCATGCCTTGCGCGGGAAAAGCGGCGGCCCCTTTTGGATCTTGCCCTCGCCTTTCTGCTTGCCTTTCATCACGTCCTCGGCGGACAGCGCGTCGGGGAACTGCCGAACGCCCAGGCGGGTCTGCAGCTCGGCCATCTTGCGGGGCATGAACGGCTCGATCCACGCGGCGATGATGCGAAGGCACCAGACCATGTCGAAAAGGAGCGCGCGGGCTTTCTGGTGATCCTCGGGCTTGGCCGTCTTGAAAAGCTTCCAAGGCTCCTCGGCGGCGACGCGCTCGTTGAGCTGCCGGACGATGGACCAGATGATTCCCAGCGCGCCCGAGAAATCGAGACGCTCCATGCACGCCTCGTAATCCTTGGCGCGCTCGGCGACCTTCTTGGGATAGACGTCTTTTTCGGGATCCGAGCGTTTGGGCAGCTCGCCGTTCATGTTCGCGTCGATGAGGTTCTCGACTCGAGACACGAGATTCCCGAGATCATTCGCGAGATCGGCGTTGTAGCGCGCCTTGAGCGAGGCGATCGAGAAGTCCCCGTCGTTGCCGAAGGGCATCTCGCGCAGCAGGAAGAAGCGGAAGGCGTCGACCCCGAAATCCCTGGTGACCTCGGTGGGGTCGACGAAGTTGCCCTTCGACTTCGACATCTTCTGGCCGTCGACGGTCCACCACCCGTGGGCGAAGACCTTCTCAGGCAGCTCGAGCCCGGCGGCCATGAGCATCGCCGGCCACGTCACGGAGTGGAAGCGGTAGATCTCCTTGCCGACGATGTGGACGTCGGCGGGCCAGCCGCCCGCGGCGGCGGACACGTAGTTGATCAGCGCGTCGAACCAAACATAGACCGTCTGGTCCGGATCGCCGGGCACCGGGATGCCCCATTTGACCTTGGCCCGGGAGACCGAGACGTCCTGAAGCCCCTGCTTGACGAAAGAAAGGATCTCGTTGCCGCGGTGGGTCGGCGACAGGAACTGCGGATGCTTGGCGTAATGATCGAGCAGCGGCTTCTCGTATTTCGAAAGCTTGAAAAACCAGCTGTCCTCGCTGACGAACTGCAGCTCGCGCCGGCAGTCCGGGTTCGGGCAGAGGCGCTTGCCGGTCTTGTGGTCGGGCGGGGCCTCTTTCTCCGTCCAAAACGTCTCGTCCGAGACGCAGTAATAGCCCTCGTACTTTCCTTTATATAGGTCGCCGGCGGCCGCGAGCTTGGTCCAGATCTCGACGACGGTCTTGTCGTGGCGCGGCTCGGTCGTGCGGATGAAATCGTCGTTGCTGATGTCGAGGTGTTTCCACAGCGCGCGGAACTCCTCGGAGATCGCGTCGGCGTAATCCTTCGGGGACTTGTCGTGCGCCGCCGCCGCCTGCTCGATCTTCAAGCCGTGCTCGTCGGTGCCGGTCAAGAAGTGGACTTCGCGCCCGCGGTGGCGATAAAAGCGCGCTAGCACGTCGGCCGCGACCGTGGTGTAGGCGTGGCCGATGTGCGGGGACGCGTTGATGTAATAGATCGGCGTCGTGAGGTAGAACTTCTTCATGCGGCGGAGATTATAGCCTTTCGGCTTCGAGGCCCGCCAACGCGAGGACCGACTTGGGATCGGCGTTGGCGCGCAGCGCCTGACGCAAGGAGACGATCTCACGCAGCGGCTTCTCGACTTGGGCGAACGTCTTGCGCCCGCTCAAGTGCTCGAGGCGCAGCTTCTGGGCGAGGGAAAAGAGCGCGAGCTCCGCCTGCGAGCGAGCGAGGTAAAGCTCCTTGGGCAGCGCGTCGGCGGCCGAAAAAGGCGCGAGCGGCCCGTCGCAAAGGCTCTCGGGGTAGCCCGGGCTTTGCGCGAGCGCCAGCGCGCGGCTGACGGAGCCCTCGCACAAGGCCCCCAGCCGCGCGGCCTCGGGAGCGGCCATGCCCGACGCCCCGAGGACGGCGGAGACGTCGGCCGCGGAAAGCGGCGCGAACGGGATCTTGACGCAGCGCGAGGCGACCGTCCTCGGCAGCCGCTCAGGCTGCGCGGTGACGAGGATCCAAAGGCTCTTGCGAGGCGGCTCTTCCAAGATCTTGAGCAGCGCGTTGGCGGCCTCGATCTCGAGGGTGTGCGCGTCGTCGAGCAGCGCGACCTTCCAGCCGCCGAGCAGCGACTCGAGCTCCATGTCGCGGCGCAGGTGGCGGATCGTGTCGACGCGCAGAGAGCGCTGCTTGGCGGCGTCCTCTTCTCGCAGCGACGCTTGATACTCGGCGTCGACGATCTTGATGTCCGGGTGGCGGCGCGAGCCGACGGCTTGGCAGTCGCCGCAGGCGCCGCAGCCGCCGACGACGCCGGAAGCTTCGCGGCAGACCAAGCCCTGCGCCAGCGCGCGCGCCGCGAGGGCCTTGCCGACGCCCTCCGGCCCGACGAGCAGAAGAGCCGAGGGGACGCGGGCGGCCTCGAGCATCGCCGACAGCCGTTTGAGAGCTCGTTTTTGGCCGAGGATCCTGGTCACCTGACGCGATTTTAACATATCCCCCCGGACGCGAAATCATTACATGGCTTTGAAGTCTTCGTTGAGTCCCGGGTGGTATCATGCGCACTTATGGAGAGCCCAAATCCGCCGCGCGCCGAGCCCAGGGACGTCTTGGAAAGGCTCAAGAGCGAAGGGACTCGCTTCGTTGAGCTTTGGTTCACGGACCTGTCGGGAAAGCCCTGGCGCGTCAACCTTCCGGCGAGCCACGTCGACGAGGCGGCTTTCGCGGAAGGGGTCACGCTCGACGGCCCGTCCACGGGCCGGCCGTGGCGCGGGCTCTTCACGCTCCTTCCCGATCCCGCGTCGTGCTTCTCGCACCCCGTGGCGAAGACGCCCACGCTCGCGATCTTCTGCGACGTGCGCGAGACCGAGTCGCGCTCGACGGCGGGGGACGCGCGCGGCGCGCTGCGGCGCGCGCAGCAGCAACTCGGCCGCTCCGGCGTCGCCGACCGGCTCGTCGTCGGCGCCGAGTGCGAGTTTTTCCTCTTGGAGGAAGCCCACGGCGCGGCCGCGTGCGAGGAGGAGGTGTGGGATTTCCTGAGGTCCCTGGCGCTCGGGCTCGAGGAAGCGGGCATCGTCGTCGAGGGCTTCCGGTACGGGCCGGCGAGCGGCCAAGGCCGCGTTCAGATGCGCTGGGATCAGTCGCTCAAGATCGCCGACCAAGTCCAACTTTATCAACACGTCGCCAAGACGATCGCGCGGCGCTCGGGCCGGGTCGCGACGTTCGTGCCCAAGCCGCTTCCCGGGTTCGGCGCGGCCTCGATGCCGGTGCACCATTCGTTGTGGATCGGCGATAAGAACCTCTTCCATAAAGACGACGGCTGGGCCCTGACGAGCGACGTCTGCCGGTGGTGGGCGGGCGGCCTCTTGGCGCACGCCCCGTCGCTTCTCGCGTTCTGCTCGCCGACGGTCAACTCATACCGGAGATTGAGCGTTCCCGGATCGCCCACGGCGCTCGTCTTGTCTCGCGCGAAGGCGGAGGCGGCTTGCCGCATCCCCGCGCGCTTCATCGAGCCCCGGGCGCGCCGGCTCAAGTTCCGGCTCTGCGACGCGAGCGTCAATCCCTACTTGGCCTTCGCGGCCATGCTGATGGCGGGCCTCGACGGAGTGATGCGCAAGCTCGACCCGCCGCTCGAGGACGCGCGAAGCCCGTTTTTCCTTCCGCGCTCGCTCGACGAGGCGCTGGAAGCGCTCGAGACGGACCACGCCTTTCTCGAGGAGGGCGGCGTCTTCGCGCCCGAGTTGATCTCCGCGTGGATCTCGCAACGCCGTCAAAGCCAAGTCGACGCGTTGCGGGCGTTGCCGCATCCGATGGAGCGTCTGCTCCAAATAGATCACGGGTTCTGACCCGGAGGGGGCATCATGATCATGGCCGCGCATCAGCCGAACTTCCTGCCGTGGCTCGGTTTCTTCGACAGGATGCGCCAAGCCGACGTGTTCGTGATCGTCGACCACGTGCAGTTCGAGCGGCAGAACTATCAAAACCGCGTGCTGATCAAGACCGACGGCGGGCCGCGCTGGATCACGGTGCCCGTCCAGCAGCGCGCGCGCGAGGAGACCATCCTTGAGAAGAGGATCTGCGCCGACGCAGGAGGCAAGCACGATTGGCGCCGCCGCTTGTCGCGCACGCTCGAGCAGTCTTACGCTCGAGCGCCGCATTTCAAGGAATACGCGAGGCCGTTCTTGGAGCAGCTGTCGGCTCCGGGAGAGAGCTTGGTCGAGCTCAACGTGCGCATGATCGAGACGGCGATGCGCTCCCTCGGCATCGAGAAGCGGCTCGTGCGCAGCTCGACGCTCGCCATCACCGGAGCCAAGTCGGACATGGTCCTCAACCTCTGCAAGGCCGTCGGAGCCGACGCGTACTTGGCCGGGCTCGGCGGCTCGCATCAGTACCTCGACGAGGCGGCGTTCAAGGAGGCCGGCGTCGAGGTGCGGTGGCAGCGATTCGAGCATCCGGTCTACCCGCAGGAGCCGTCCGTCGTCCCGTTCGCCCCGGGGCTCTCGGTCATAGATCTTCTCGTCAACTGCGGGCCGCGCAGCGGCAGCGTCATCGCGGGGAGGCCGTCGTGACCAACAAGACCGACAAGGCGGCCGGCGAAGCCGTCAAGTTCGACGGGATGCGCCTGGACGCGCGCTATACCGGCAAGACGGTGCTCGTTTTAGGAGCGCACCCCGACGATATGGAGCTGGGCGTCGGGGGAACGATCGCGCGGCTGTCCAAGGTCGCGCGGGTGATCATGGCGATCGTCGGCGTGCCGAGCAAGCTCGACATCCGGCTGGCCGAGGCCGCGCGCTCGGCCGCGATCTTGGGCGCCGAGCTCACGGTGCTCGTGCCGGACGCTTGCTGCCGCGTCGAGGATCTGAAGACCTACGAGCTCGTCGGCATGCTCGACGCGCTGGTCGAGCGGTTTCAGCCGGCGCTGACGCTCTCGCACGGCCCGTCGGACTTTCATAAGGACCATACGCTCGTGTTCAACGCCTGCGTGGCCATGCAGCGGCTCGCGTCATTCGACGTGCTCTGCTATCGTCCGACGGCCACCCGCCCGACGAGCGTCGGGTTCCAGCCGGAGCTCTTCGTCGACATCTCGGACACGATCGACGTCAAGATGGACGCCATCGCCGCTCACGAAAGCCAGTTCGCCGCGCGCGGCCTTCCGATCGAGTCTTTCCGCGACCAGGCCCGGGACTACGGCCGCGCCGTCGGCGTGACGTTCGCCGAGGCGCTCGAAGTCAGCCGGCTGGTCTTCACTTGATCATGGACCCGATGGTCACCGTCGTCATCCCTTGCCGAAACGAGGCCCCGTTCATCCGCTTGGTGATCGAGTCGGTCCTGCGCAGCGCGTATCCCCGCGAGCGGTTCGAGGTCCTGTTCGTCGACGGGATGAGCACCGACGGGACGAGAGGGATCCTCGCGGCGACCGCGAAAGACCGCTCCTTCATCCGCGTCCTCGACAACCCGAGGCGCGTCACGCCCGCGGGGATGAACGTCGGCATCAAGGCGGCGCGCGGCGAGATCATCGTTCGTCTGGACGCGCACTCCTCCTACGACGCCGACTACATACCGCGCTGCGTGCGTTTATTGCTGTCGGGCGATCGCATCGGCAGCGCCGGGGGGCGCAGCGTCATCGTTCCCAACGGCGACGGCCCGTGGGCAAAGGCCGTCGCGTTCGTGACCGCCCACCGCTTCGGCATGGGGGGAGGAGCCTACAAAGCCAGCTTGCGCCCCGGCGCCGTCGATACCGTGGCGCTGGGCACTTTCCGGCGCGAGGTCCTCGAGAGCGTCGGCCTGTACGACGAGCGCCTCACGCGCAATCAGGACAACGAGCTCCACGCGCGCCTCAAGAGAGCCGGATACTCCGTCATTTACGACCCCGCGATCATCATGTATTACCGCAACCAGGCGACGCTCAAGGGACTCGTGCGTCAAGGCTACCGGGCGAGCAAGTGGAACGTCTACACGCTCGTGCTCCATCCATACACTTGGAAGCTCAGGCGCTTCGTGCCGATGCTCTTCGTCGTCTACTTGGCCGCGCTCGGCGCCGCGGCTTGGAGACGCCCTGATCTCCTGCCGGCGGCGGCCGCGCCGCTGGGCCTTTACGCGTTGATGGCCGCGGCGTTCTCCCTGACCGGCGGCAGGACCGCGGCGGACCGGCTGCGCGTCGGGGCGACGTTCGTCTCTTACCATTTGGCGTACGGCGTCGGACCGTTCATCGGGCTGCTCAACGTGCTGACCGGCCGCTGGCGGGAGCATCTGGGCCGCCCCTTCGGCGAGATTTGAGAGGAGACCATGAACGACAGCGTGCCATTTCATAAAGCGTGCTTGGGCGAAGACGAGCTTTCCGAGGTCTCGGCCGCGATCAAGTCCGGCTGGATCACGATGGGGCCGAAGACCGTCGAGTTCGAGGAGCGCTTCAAGGCGTATCTTTGCGCGCGCTCCGGGCGCGCGCCGTCCGAGCTCTACGCCTTGTGCGTCAGCTCGGCGACGGCGGCGCTGCATTTGGCGCTCAAGGCCGTCGGCCTCGATCGCGGCGACGAGGTGATCCTTCCGACCAATACCTTCATCGCCACGGCCGAGGTCGTCACCTACTTCGGCGCCGTGCCGGTGCTCAGCGATATCGAAGAGGACACGCACAACATGTCCGTCTCGTCTCTCGAGAGCCTGATCACGCCTCGGACCAAGGCGATCATTCCCGTCCATTTCGGCGGCCAGCCATGCGACATGGACGAGATCATGGCGCTGGCCAAGCGCCGCGGGTTGGTCGTTATCGAGGACGCCGCCCACGCGCTGCCGAGCGAGTATAAGGGGAAAGTCGTCGGCGTCATCGGCGATCTCACCTGCTTCAGCTTCTATGCCACGAAGACCCTGGCGATGGGCGAAGGCGGGATGGTCGTTACCGCCGACCAGAAATACGCGGAGCGCGTGCGCATCAACCGGCTCCACGGGATCAGCCGCGACGCGTGGGATCGCTACAGCCTCACCGGCGACTGGTATTACGAGGTCGTCGACAACGGCTTCAAGTACAACGCGACCGACATCAACGCCGCGTTGGGCTTGGCGCAGTTGAGGAAGTTGGACGCCATGAACGAGGCTCGCGCGAAGATCGCGTCCTCCTACGACGGCGCGTTCGCCGGGTCGCGCGTGACGCCCGCGACCGTCCGGTCCGATCGGGCCAGCAGCCGCCACCTTTACGTCATCAAGGTCTCCAACCGCGACGAGCTCTACCGCAAGCTCAAGGAGGACGGCATCGGCACGTCCGTCCATTTCATCCCCGTGCATAAGCATCCCCATTACCGTTCGGCCTACGGCTATCAGGACGCGGCGTATCCGGTCGCCAACCGCGTCTTCGAGCGGGCGTTGTCTTTGCCCATCTACCCTGATATGACGCGCGAGCAAGTCGAACGCGTCTGCGAGGGCGTCTTGCGCCATGCCCGATAGCGTCTACGCCCGCCGCCTCAAGCGCGCGCTCGACGCCGGGGCGGCGCTGGTCGGCCTGGTCGTCGTCGGCCCGCTCATGCTGCTCGTCGCCGCGGCCATCAAGCTCCTCGACCCCGGACCCGTGCTCTTCCGCCACCAGCGCGTCGGCCTGCGCGGCAAGCCGTTCGCGATCCTCAAGTTCCGCACGATGCGCGCGGGCGCGGAGAAAGAAGGCCCGCAGATCACGTCCGGCGGCGACGCGCGCGTGACGAGGCTCGGCCGGCTCTTGCGGCGCACGAAGGTCGACGAGCTCCCGCAGCTCGTCAACGTGCTGCGGGGGGACATGAGCCTCGTCGGACCGCGCCCGGAGGTTCGGCACTACGTCGAGCTCTTCCGGGACGACTACGACGTCATCCTGTCGGTGCGGCCCGGCATCACGGACTATGCGGCCATCAAGTACCGCGACGAAGAGGCGACGCTCGGAGCCTATCAGGACGCGGAGCAAGGCTACGTGACCGAAGTTCTGCCCGACAAGATCGCGTTATATCACCGCTACATCTCCGAGGTAGGCTTCGCGACCGACGCGCGAATTCTTCTCGCGACCCTCGCCAAGGTCCTCGTCCGGCACTGACTCAAAACAAAGACGTTGCCCGGCCTCTATGTATCGCGCGGCGCGCCTGGGTTATCATCTCGAACATGGCCATCCCGTTCCACCGGCGTGGCATTGATAGACGGAAGATTCGTTCCCGGCGCGGCCTCGACACTCGCAACGTGCGGCCCGCCGACCTGCTGAACCGCCGGGTGATCTCCCTCGACACATCGAGCATCGCCCGGTCGATCGAAGACAAAGTGGTCGTCGTGACGGGCGCCGGCGGCACCATCGGCGGCGAGTTGGCGCGCCAGGTCCTCCGCTATAAGCCGAAGAAGCTCATCCTGCTCGAGAACAACGCGACCGCGTTGTTCTATTGCGAATCGGAACTGAGGGCGCGGCGAACCCCCGCGCAGATCGAGGCCGTGTTGGGCGATATCCGCGATCGTGGTCTCGTCGACCAGATTCTGCGCGAGAACCGTCCGCATACGCTGTTCCACGCGGCGGCCCATAAGCACGTCCACCAGCTAGAGACGAACGTCTATGAGGGCGTCAGCAACAACCTGCTCGGGACCTATCACCTCGCCCTCGCGGCCGAGCGGCACGGCGTCGAGACTTTCCTTTTCATCTCGACCGACAAGGCCGTCCGCCCGCGCTGCGTGATGGGGGCGACCAAGCGCGCCGCCGAGATCACGCTGTTGAACCTGGCGCGCGCGAGCAAGACCCGCTACGTCGCCGTGCGCTTCGGCAACGTGCTCGGCAGCTCGGGCTCCGTGCTCAAGATATTCCAAGAGCAGATCGAAAAGGGCCTGCCCCTGACGATCACGCACCCGGAGGCCGCGCGCTACTTCATGACGGTCGAGGAGGCGGTCGGTCTCGTGCTGCAGACTTCGCTCTTGGCCGGCAGCGGCGACATCTGCATGCTCAAGATGGGCTCCCCGGTGCGCATCATCGACTTGGCGCACCGCTTGATCCGCATGTCCGGGCTCGTGCCCGATCGCGACGTCAAGATCCGCGTCACCGGGCTCAAGCCCGGCGAGAAAGTGGCGGAAGAGCTCATTGAAGAGCTAAAAGAACTGCATCAATCAGAGCATCCGGATATCATGATCGTGCGTTCCGAAGACGGCCTCGTGCGCGACCTCAAGGAAAGGCTGGCGCGACTCGAGACGATGAGCCTGGGCTGTTGGGCCAAGGCCGACGTCATCGGGGCCTTGGCTCGTCTCGTTCCGACTTACGTCCCGGACCCCGTGCACGGCTTGGCTCAAAATTGCTGATCTTCGGGCACGTCGGCTTGACGACGGCGGCGGCGCAAGCCGTCCGCCCCGGGGAGGATTTGCGCGCCCCGGCGCTCATGTCGCTGCTGCCCGACTTGATCGACAAGCCCGTGCGCGTGCTCTGGCCGGCGCTCGTCAACGACAGCACCCGCGGCTTCGCGCACTCGCTGGCGGGCGCGGCCGTCGTCCTGATCGCGCTCGTCGCCGCGCGCGGCCGGAGACCTCGGACCGCGCTTCTCTGGGCGTGCTACGCCGGCCACCTCGTGTTGGACCGCATGTGGCTGGCGCAGGACCGGATCGTCCTGCTGTGGCCCTTGTTGGGACCGTTTCCGCGTCCGGGCCCCGGCAGCGTCCTGCTGGCCCACCTCAACTACTACGACGTCGGCGGCGAGTTCGTCGGGCTGCTGCTTCTGCTCGAGCTCGCCCGGCGCCACCGGCTCTTCGAGCGCGCGCGGCTGCTGGCCTTTTGCCGCACGGGCGAGCTGCGCCCCGCCTGAAACTCAGCGGCCCGCCGGCCGCGCGCGGGTCCGCCGCCCGCGCAGGAAAGGCTCCAGCCGCTTGCGGATCGTCGCGCGCAGCTCCTCGACCGGCTTGCGCCCATCGGCGGCGACGACTCCTTGGCGTTGGGCGATCATGCGGTAGCCGCGGCGCACGCGCGCGCGGAAGGCGTCGGGGGCCGATTCCAGCCTGTCATGCTCCCGGTGCGCGTCGCGGGCGGAAAACTCCGAATCGGGGATGTCGAAGAGAAACGTCAGGTCGGGGGAGAGTCCTCCGGTCGCCAAGCGATTGGCGGCGTCGACGATCTTGAGGTCGAGGCCGCGTCCGTAGCCTTGATAGACGACCGTCGAAAGCGTGTAGCGCTCGCAGATCACGATCTTGCCCTCGGCGAGGGCGGGACGCAAAAGCTCCTCGGTGTGCTGGGCGCGCGCGGCCTCGTAGAGAAGGAGCTCGGCCAGGGGCTTGACGTCGTGCTTGGGGTCGAGCAGTATCGTGCGCACTTCCTCGGCGAACGAGGTGCCTCCGGGCTCGCGCGTGTGGACGACGTCGTGCCCGGCGGCTTTCAGATCTTCGACCAGCAAGCGCGCCTGCGTCGATTTCCCGGATTTATCGGGGCCTTCGAGGACGACGAACAACCCGCGGCGCGAGGTCATTTGTTTTGAAGAGAGGCGGCGATCGAGTCGTAGATCGGCTCGATGTCCTGGAAGCGCTGCCCGATCCGTTCCTTGAGAGCCCATTGGACGTCCTCGGGCGCCAGCGCCGCGACACGCAAGACGCCGCGAAGCGACGCCGTCACGGCGTCCGCGGGAGCCAGGAAGTCCTGGGTGGTCTCGAGCGCGACGGCGACGATCGCGGCGCCGCCCTCCGAGACGCGGTTGGGGTCGATGAGAATGAGGCCGCCCACGGCGCCGGCGCAGGCGCCTTCGACGAGCGCGGCGGGCTCGGCTACGCCCGCGCGCAGGTCGCCTAGGAGTTTTCTCACGAGAGCGGCGGCGCCCCGCGCGAGCCCTTCGTCGTTAGGAAGCCGCGAGACGGCTTCCCGCAGCACTTTTTCCGCGTCCACGCGCTAGGATTATATCATCATGCGGACGGCGGAATGATACGATACGAGCCCGTGATCGATGGCATCGGCGGAATCGCTCGTCGGATGCTGGGCGTCTTTTCGCGGCCGAGGCGGCGCGTGCTTTTCGTGGGCAACAGCCTGATCTATCGCGCCGTCGGCTCGGCTCGCGCGCCGGACGTGCTCAGCGATCTTCCTGGCGCCGTCGAGGCCCTGTGGCGGCTGCGCGGCGGCGGACCGCGTCTGCTCGTCGGCAGGAGGACCGAGGACGCCGCCACTCTGACGGAGCACGCGGACGACCGCGTCCTGCTCCGGTTGCTGAGCTCGGGGACCTGGGACGACGTCGTGCTGCAAGAGCAGAGCGGCGCCGTGTTCTCGAGCTCGCCGGACTCCGCTCGCGCGGCCCGGGCCCTGGCGGACGCGGCGCGCGCGGGAGGGGCGGCTCCGTTTCTCTTGTCGACCTGGACCGCCGATCGGCGAGCCGACGTCGTCTCGGCGTACGAGGGGCTGTCGCGCGCATGCGGCGTCGCGCTGATCCCGTCGGCCCGCGTCTGGAGCCGGGTCGAGCGCGACCGTCCGGGACTCGCGCTGCGCGCCGAGGATGGGCTTCACGCCAGCCGCCTCGGCACCTACCTCCTGGCTTGCGTCGTCTGCGAGAGCTTGCGCGGCCCGGCGGCTTCGGCGTCGGCGCGCGAGGACGATTGGGCCGGACGCGAGTCGTCCGCGGGGCCCGAGGAGCTTGCCTACCTGCGCGCGGCGGCGACCTCGGCGTAGAGCCGCCGGTAGCGGCGCGCCACGGAGCCCCATTCGAACCGGCGAGCCGTTTCACGGGCTCGCCGCCCCAGTCGAGCGCGCAGACGCGCGTCGCGGCAGAGCAGCCGCATCGCCCGGGTCAGCGCCTTCACGTCGTTGGGAGGCACGAGCAGTCCGTCGACCCCGTGCGTCACGGCCTCCGCGACGCCGCCGACGCGAGCCGCGATCACGGCCTTGCCGCGCGCCATCGCCTCCAACAGCGCCATCGGCATGTTCTCGTCGCGGGATGGGAGCACGAAGAAGCGGCAGGAGCCAAGCAAAGAGTCGACGCGCCTCGGTCCCACGGCGCCCGGGAACCGCGCGCGCCGACCGAGCCGCAGGGCCGCGGCGAAGCGCGGCAGCCGCCCCGCCGACTGGTCCGGGCCGCAGACCACGAGCCGCAGCCCGGGCTCGCTCTCGGCCAGCGCGGCGAAGGCCATCAGCAGCACGTCCGTCCCCTTATAAGCCGCGAGGCGCCCGACGGTCAGGATGAAATCCTCCGCCCGCCGTCCGGGCGCGCGAGACGCGGGACCGGGCTCGGCGCCGTTGGGGATCGCCAGCGGCGCGCGGCGCAGCCGCAGCGCTTTCAACTCCTTGCTGCCCGCGCGGGAGACGGAGGTCACGGCGTCGGCGCGCCGCGCCAGGCGCAAGAGCTCGTCGCGATCGTCGAGCAGGTCTAGCGAGGCGCCCTGGTGCGTGACGATCAGGGCGGTCCTTGCCGGGAGACGCACGCGGCGCGGGAAGCCGACGCGGCGGCTGAAGCAATGGACGTGGCAGACGTCGATCTCCTTTTGCCGCAATAAGCGCTCGAGCGCGGCAGAGAGACCTGAGCGGCGGCCCGACGGAGGAAAGAGATAGACGTCGTCTCCGGCGGCGCGCAAGCTGCTCCCGAGCGAGCGCAGCACTCTTGCGTGGGCGGGGTCCGACCGCGAGGGAGCGACGAGCACGACCCGCATGTACGCAAGATAGCATTTGTATAATACCGGCCGATCATGAAGGCCAAGCGCGGGAAGCTTCTGCTCATCGCACCCGTCGACGCGCGCATGCTCCGCCTGTCGCGCGAGCTCTCGCGCGATTGGGAGCTCCATTCTCGCTGGCCCGCGGAGGCTCCTTTGGGCGCGCCGAAGGAGCTCCTTTCCCGGGAGAGCTATTCCGCGATCCTTCTGGCCGACGACCCCCGCGCGCGCGGCTGCGTCGGCCCGCTGCGCCGGTTCACAACGGCGCCCATCGTCTTTATTAAGGGAGAGCCCGCCTCGCCCGGCGCGCCCGCGGCGCCGCGTTCCGGCGAACGCTCCGATCAGGCGATCTCGGTCGCCGCCGAGATCTGGTCGTTCGCCCGCGCCGAGCGCGCGTGGCTCAATCGACGTCTTTCTTCGCTCGTCGCGCCGCGGGCGCCGCGGTCCGCGGGATTGACGAGCATCGTCATCCCGTGCCTTGACAAGCTCGACTACACGCGCAAATGCCTCGAGAGCGTGGCCCTTCACACGAGTCTCCCGCACGAGGTCATCGTCGTCGACAACGGCTCGCGCGACGGCACGGCGGCCTACGTCCGGAGCCGCCGTCGCGTGCGTCTCATCCGCAATCGCGAGAACCTCGGCTTCGCGCGCGCGGTCAACCAGGGCATGCAGGCGGCTACGGGTCGCTACGTCGTCTGGCTCAACAACGACGCCGTCGTGACGCCCGGCTGGCTGGAGGGGCTCATAGGCTGCGCGGAACGCTCGCCGTGGATCGGCGCCGTCGGTCCGTGCACCAACGAAGCCGTGGGCTATCAGCGCGTCGAGTCCCCATCCTACCGCGGCGGCGACGGACTGCTGGCGTTTTCCCAGGCTTGGTCGCTGCGGCACCGGGGCCGCTCCATCGCCGCGCACCGCCTGACGGGGTTTTGCTTGCTGCTCAAGAGCGAGGTGATCAAGCAGATCGGGCTCCTCGACCCGCGCTTTTCGCCCGCCTGCTACGAGGATTTCGACTACTGCTTGCGGATCCGTCAGGCCGGTTATGAGCTCGCTTGCGCGCTCGACGTCTACGTCCATCACGACGGGCATCAAAGCTACGCGAGCCGCGACGCGATGCTGCGCCAATCGGCGGCCAGCCGCGAGATCTTCCTGGATAAATGGTGTCACCAAGCGCTGAGCCTGCTCGACGACCTCGACGCCGAAGCCGCGCGCGTCCACGCCCGCCGAGCGCGGGGGTGAAGCCGGGCGTCCTGGTGGTGATCCCCCGCATCATCTACCCCGCCGTCAGCGGCGGAGAGTTGCGCGTCTACTCGCTGTTGCGCCGGTTGTCGGGCCGCTATCGCTTCTCCCTGCTGACGTTCATCGAGCCCCGCGCGCGGGCGCAGAGCCTGGCGGCGGCCATGAGCCTGGAGAAGAGCCTCGTCGAGAGGGTCCACTGCGTGGAGCGTTCTCCGTCGCCTCGGCTCGTGGAGGGAACGGCGCTCCCGTCGGACTTCTACCGCTCGCGCGAGCTCGCCCGCGGCTTGCGCGCGATCTTGGCGCGAGGAGGCACGGACCTCGTTCAGATCGAGTTCGCCGAGATGGCGCAGTACGCGCGCGACGCCGGCGGCCGCGTGCCGGTCGTGCTCACAGAGCACGACACGAGCGTGCTGTCTCGCGACCGCTCCTACTTGCGGAAAGCGCTCGGCGCGCGGACGCTGCGCCGGCAGCGCGCTTATCATCGCCGCGCGCTCTCGCGCTGCGACCGGGTCGTCGTGATGTCCGAGGCCGATCGCGAGCGGATGGCCGAGTTCGTCGACGCGCGGCGGCTGTGCGTCGTCCCGACGGGCGTCGATCTCGAGCAATTCCCGGTCGCGCCGTGGGCGGGGCGGCGCGGACGCACCATCGTTTTCGTCGGACACTATCTCCATTACCCGAACCAGGACGCCGCCGTGCGCTTGCGGCGGGAGATCCTGCCGCGCGTCGCCCGGCGCGCGCCGGGCGCGAGGCTCTTGCTGGTAGGCTCCGGCGTCACCGGCGCCGTGCGCGCGCTGGCCGGGCCTTCCGTGCGGGTCACCGGTC
The DNA here is from genome assembly GCA_964600165.1 of uncultured Elusimicrobia bacterium. GTDB lineage: Bacteria > Elusimicrobiota > Elusimicrobia > UBA1565 > UBA9628 > CAZRIP01. Next base: position 53,819 of record CAZRIP010000002.1, read on the forward strand.
CCGTGGAGTCCGTGCACCCGTTTTTGGCCGGGGCGAAGGTCTTCGCCGCGCCTATGCGCTTGGGCCACGGCATCAAGGGCAAGCTGCTCGAAGCCTTCGCGGCCGGCGTCCCGGTCGTCGCGTCGACGCAGGCCTGCGAGGGGATCCCGCAGGCCAAGCACGGCGAGCACCTGCTGCAAGCCGACGACCCGGAGCGGTTCGCGGGGCACGTCGCGCGCCTGCTGGTCGACCCGGCGCTGGGCCGCTCGTTGGCGCGCGCGGCGCGCGCGCTGGTCGAGAGACACTTCCGATGGGAACAATCGGCGGCGCGCCTGGATCGCCTCTACAAGGACTTGCTCGATGCGCGCGCTTAGCCTTTATCCTCCCGGCCGCCGCCGCGCCTTGGCGCGCTCCTTCGCGTCGGCGCGCCCCTTCAAGCACGTCGTCATCGACGATTTCTTCGCCCCCGGATTCTGCCGGCGCCTGGCGAAGGATTTCCCGAAGTACGACCGCGCGCGCTTCCTCAACGAGCACGGCGACCCGGGGAAAGCGCACCACGAGGCGCTGCGGCGGCTGGGTCCGGCCTTCCGCGCGCTCGACGACGCGCTTCGCTCTCCCGCGTTCATCGGGCTCATCGAGGACATCTCCGGCATCGACGGCCTGCTCTTCGATCCCTCGTATTTCGGCGGCGGGACGCACGAGAACCTCGACGACATGGAGCTGTTTCCGCACGTCGACTTCAACTGCCGCGGCGGCCTGCACCGCCGTTTGAACCTGCTGATCTATCTCAATCCCGTCTGGCGCGCGGAGTGGGGAGGCTCGCTGCAGCTCCACGAGAACGCCTGGCCGGCGCGCCGCGACGACCGCGTCAAGACCGTCGCGCCGCTGATGAACCGGTGCGTCATGTTCGAGACGACCGACCGGTCTTGGCACGGCTTCGAGCGCCTGCGTCTTCCTCCGGGCGAGCGCGTCTCGCGCCGCTCGATCGCGCTCTATCTTTACTCGAAGAGCCCGGCCGCGGGCGTGGCCCCGATCCCGCCGGACCTGACGATGTTCGTCGACCGGCCGCTGCCCGAGCGCTTCAAGCAGGCCGGACGCGCGCTGTCGGCCGAGGACGCGCGCGAGCTGGAGCGGCTGGTGGTCGAGCGCGACCGGCGCATCGAGTATCTTTACGGCCGCGCGTTGGATTGGTACCGAAGAGCCGTGCGCGGCGAGGCCGTCTCGGGCATGCTGGATGAGGCGGCGGAGCGCGTGCGCCGCCTGCGCCGAGGACGCGCGTGAGGCGGGCTCCCAAGGACGTCTCTTTCGTGCTCAAGCAACTGGACCGCTGGGTCGCGGCCGGCGTCCGAAAGCTCGGCGGCGAAGGCGCGCGCCCGGAGCCGATCCGCGAGCTCCACGTGGAGCTGACCCACCGCTGCGACCTCAAGTGCGTGATGTGCCACCATTGGGAGATGCCCGCTCGCGATCCGGGCTCCGTCGAGCGGGAGTTGACGCCGCGGCAGCTCGACGCGATCGCGGGACGTTCGCGCCTGCTGCGCGCGGTCCAGTTCGTCGCCGTGACGGGAGGGGAGCCGTGGGTGCGGCCCGACGCCGTCGACGTCGTCGCCGTGCTGCGGCGGCGGTTCCCTCGCGCGTCTCTCGGCGTGCTGACCAACCTTTGGAACACCGGCCTCCTGCGCCGCAAGCTCGGCGAGCTCGCCGACCGCGGCGTCGAGCGCTATTGGCTGGGCTCGTCGCTGGACGGCCTGGGCGCCACGCACGACCGCGTGCGCGGGCAGCCCGGCGCCTTCAAGGGCTTCGAGCGCACGCTGGCGATGCTCCGCAAGGAGTTTCCGAAGGTCGACGTCTCGGTGAACTTCACGATCCTGCCGGACAACGCCGGCGAGCTGTGGGACGTCTACTCATTCGCCAAGGGCAACGGTCTGGGCTTCGGAGCGCAATTCGTGGTCGAGCACGAGGGTCTCCCGGCGCCGAAGGCCTTTTCTTGGAAGCCCGCCCAGTTGGCGCGCGTCGAGGCGCAGATCGACCGGATCCTCGAGGACATCGCCCGCTCCGAGCAGGCGCTGATGCGGCTCGTGACGGCGCCGCCCTCTCAGTCGCGCGGGCTGTGGAACCGGCTCCTGTTTTGGAAGTACCTGCGCCGGCACGGGCGCGGCTCGCCGCGATTCTTCGACGACTGCATGGCCGGCGAGCGCTACGCGATGCTCGATCCCGAGGGCAACCTGTTCTTCTGCCCGGTCAACAAGCACAAGACGGTCGGCAACGTGCGCGACGACGGCTTCGACGCCGTCTGGCGCTCCGCCCGCGCCGGGCGCGTGCGCGGCGAGCTGATTCCCTGCCAGTGCCGCTGCTGGCTCAACTGCATCGCCAACCCGATCCTCGATCGGGTCACGCGGCTGGCTCTCGACGATGCCTAGGCTCGTCTCGATCATCGTCTTGTGCCACGATCGCTGGAGCGACACCCGTCGCTGCCTGGAGGCCGTCCGCCGCTCCACGCCGCCGGACCTTTACGAGGTGCTGGCCTACGACAACGCCTCGACCGACGGGACGTTCGCGCGCTTGAGCGCGCTCGCGCGAGGCTGGCCGCAGCTCAAGCCGCGGCGCAACGAGCGCAATCTTTCTTTCGCGGAAGGCGTCAACAAGGGCATGCGCGAGGCCCGCGGCGATCTCTTCCTGTGGCTCAACAACGACACCGTGCCGGAGCGCGGCTGGCTCGAGGGACTGCTCGCGGCCTTGGGGGCCGGCGGCGCGGCCGCGGCCGGCCCGATGACCGACCGCATGGCGCCTCTCGACCAAGTCGGCGCTCGGTTCAAGACGAAGGCGCGCGGCCGGATCCGCGACGAGACGTTCCTGGGCGGCTTCTGCTTCTTGGTCGCGCGCGCCGCGGTCGAGCGCGCCGGCCCCATGGACGAGCGTTTCGAGTGGGGCTGGGAGGACATGGATTACTGCCTGCGCCTGCGTCAGGCGGGCGAGAAGCTGGTCTTGGCACGCGACGTTTTCGTCCATCACGCGGGCAGCCGGACGCTGCGCAAGATGCCCATGCCGCGGCGGCGGGCCACCGATTTTCGCAATCGGCGGCTGATCCTCGAAAAGTGGGCGCGCGGCGAGCCGTGGCGCTCGGACTTCCTGAGGCTCTATGAAAGGATGCCCTCGCCGTGGCGGTCGATCGGACCGGGCGTCTCCGTGATCGTCGCTTGCGACGGACCGTGGCCGGCCGCGCGCGCGCGCCTCGAGGCGCTGCGACGCTCCGCCGCGGGGCAGGACTGCGAGGCTCTGTTGGTCGCCGGCGAGCGCCGGCGCGCGGCGGAGCTTCGGCGTTGGGCCGCGGCGTGGCCGGCGGCCAAGGTGGTCGGCCCCTGGGGAGACGCCCCTCCGGCCAAGGCGTTCAATCGCGCCGCGGCTCTCGCTTGGGGCGACCATCTGGCTTTTCTCGACGCGGGCACGCGGGTCTCTCCGATGTGGCTCGCGGGCTTGCGCGCGGCGTTGCGCGGCCGGCCCGACATCGGCGTCGCCGCCCCGGTCGGCGCGAGCTTGGGTTTTCTCGTCCGCCGCGACGTGTTCGCGCGCGTCGGCGGCTTCGACGAGCGTTTCTCCGGCGCCTTGTGCGGCGACGATTACCGCCGGCGAGTCGGCGAGGCCGGCTTCCCGGTCGTGGAGGCGCCCGGCGCCCGCGTCGTCACCACGCAGGCGCGGCCTATCGCCTCGATCGTGGTCGCGTGCCGCCGCGATCGGCCGACGACGCGCCGCTGCTTGGAGGCGATCCGGCGTTCGGCCGGCGCTTTTCCGCACGAGATCCTGGTGGCCGCTTCTTGGGGCGCCATCCACGAGGCCGACGCCCTCAACCGCGCGCTGCGCGAGGCTCGTGGCGAGCATGTCGTCGTGATGTCGGGCGACGCGGCGCCGGAGGCGGGATGGCTCGAGGCGCTCGTCGAGGCGGCGCGCTCGGAGCGCGACGTCGCCGGCGCGGCTCCGGCCTGCGCGGACTCGGATCTTTCCTGGCAGTCGCGCGTGCCGCCCGGCGGCGCGCGGCCCGTCCGCTTCGTGCGCGGGCTCTGCCTGCTGATCCCGCGCCGCGCGCTCTCGCTCCTCGGCGACTTCGACGACCGCTTCCGGCGCGACCTTCACGTCGAAGACTTCTGCATGCGCGCCGAGCAGCGCGGCCTCAAGATCCTCGTCAGCGGGAAAGCCCGCGTGCGCCGGATCCCGAAGGGGCGTCCCAAGAAGCCGTCGGCGCACGATCTCAAACTCTGGTTCCACAAGTGGCCTGCCGCCGGGCTCCTTCAGCGTTGATGTCCTTGCACCGCGTCGTGCTCAAGACGCGCCGCGTCCCGGGCCTGCGCGCCGTCTACCGCGGCATCTACTCCGTCGCGGCGGCGGCTTGCGCTCGCTCGCTCGCGGCGCTTCCGGGCGTCTCGGGCGTCTATCTCCATCGCGGCATGAGCCGCGACGGCTGGGAGCCGGGCGTCAGCGACGTCGACCTTCTCATCGTGCTCGACGACGCTCAAGACGACGAAGTTCGGGCGCTGGCCAAGCTCGCCGCGCGCTCGGCGTCGCTGCGCCGCGCCTTCCCGATGCTGGGCGACGTGTGGATCGGCACGGGCGACGAGGCGCGCGCGTATCTGCGCCGAGGCGGTCTGCGGGCCTGGGAGGATTTCCCCGATTGGAGGCTTCTCGCCGGGCGTCCGCTGGCCGGCGGCGGCTGCGCCGAGAGCGCGGCCAAGCGCCGCTGGCTCGACCCGTGGTCTTGGCTGCTCGTCAGCCACATGGAGCTCGGCCGGCGCGTCTTCGGCGGTTCGGCGGCCAACGAGAAAGACGACGCCGATCTGCGGAAGATGCACGCCGACGCGCGCCGCTTCTCCGATTTCCTCCTGTCCGAGCGCGACGCCGCGCCGGCGCCGCGCTCCCGGGTCGTCGTCGATCCCGCGACGCCGCCGCTCGAGCTGTGGTTGGACTCGAGCGAGCGTTTCGCGCGGGCGTCGCGCCGCGTCCTCGAGAAGGTCGCGGGTCCCGAGCGGCTGGTCGTCGGCATTCCTCCGGCCGCGCCGGGCGAGCTGGACGGCCTGCTAGCCGGCCCCGCGCGCGCCGTCGTCGCCGATCCGCCGTATCACGACTATCTGCTGATGGAGGAGGGCTCCTCGCGCGCGGACTACGAGGCCGTCGCGGCGCTGGCCTCGCGGCGCCTCTCGCCCCGCGTTCTCTTGGCGCTCGAGCCTTCCGCGTGGGCGCTCGCGCTCCAATCGTCCTACCTCGGCGCGCCGCTCGGCTGGGCCGGCAGCGAAGGGGGGGCGGCCGTCGAGGACGGGCCCCTGTTCCCGCGCTGGGGGGCCCGCGCGGCGGGGCGCGCGCTGGCGCGCGTGCCCGCGCTCGACGCCGGCCTGCGTCGTGAGACGGCGGCCGAGGCGGCGTCCTGGATGCTGCTTTGGTGGCGCGCGATGTGGATCGGCGCGGATTGGTCGAACCGCTTCGTCCTCCATCATCTCTGCAGCCGCGCGATGGGCCTGCGCGCGATCTTGGAGGGCGAGGCCGGCGCGCCTTTTTGCGACTGGGAGCTCCAGCTCGCGCGCCTGAGCGCGCGGCACGAGGACGAGCGTCCCGCGTTCAGCCGCTTGCGCGAGCGTCTGCGCCGGGAGCCCGCGCCGCGCCTGGACTCCAGCGACCGCGGGGAGCTGGACGCCGGCCACCTTCCGGCCGTCGCGCGGCTCATGGGAGATCTCCGCCGGGCGCTGCTCGCGAGCGAGGCCGGGGCCGCGTTCTGATCGATTTTGCTATACTCGGTCCCGCTATGGCCTCGGCAAAAGAAGGGCGCTGGAAGCACAGCTCGCGCGTGGCTTGGCGGAAAGTCGCCGACGAAGCGATCATCCTCGACGTCGAGAGCGCGGTCTATTTCTCGCTGAGCGGCGCCGGACTTCGCATGTGGGAGCTCTTAGGAAAGGGCAAGACGGCGGGGGAGATCGCCCGCGCGCTCTCCGCGGAGTACGACGCGCAGGAAAACGAGATCGCCCGCGACTGCGCGAAGCTCGCCGGAAAGCTCGCCGACGAAGGCCTGATCGCACCGGCGTGAGCGGCACGGTCTTCATCGATCCGCCCAGCCCGCGGGGCTTCGTCGCCTTTCGCCATTCCCACGGCGGCTACGGCGAATGCTGCCGGACGAGCCGCCTGAAGTTCCCCACGCTGGATCTCTTTCACGCCGCGACGCTGCTGCTCGAGCGCGGGCACGCCGCCGCCGTCGTCGACTCCGTGCTCGAAAACCACGACCCCGAGGCCTGCGTCAAGGCCGTGCTCGCCAAGAAGCCTTCGGCGGCCGCGTTCCGGACGAGCGCGGGCTCGTTGGCCGAGGATCTCGCCGTCGCCGAGCTGCTGCGGCGGAAATTCGACGGGCCCATCGTCTTTTTCGGTCCGCAAGCGGGCGTCGAGTCGGACCGATTGCTCGAAAGCCCCGCCGTCGACGCCGTGCTCGTCGGCGAGCCGCCGTTCCCGTTCCTGGACTTGGCCCGCGACGGCGGTTTCGGCCGCGCGCGCGGCTTTCGCTATAAGCGGCGGGGAAAGATCGTCGAGAACGCGCCGTCGGGCTTCATGACGCAGCAGGAGCTCGACGCGCTGCCGGCGCCGCGTTGGGACCTGGTCGATTTCAAGCGTTATTCGTACGTCACCGCGCAGACGAGCTGGGGCTGCCCTTTTCGCTGCGGCTATTGCCCGTACCCGGTCACGCAAGGCGAGCGCTGGCGCACGCGCTCGATTCCGGCCGTCGTCCGCGAGTTCCAGACGCTGCGCGCGCGCCACGGCCTGCGCTTCGTTCTTTTGCGCGACCCGGAGTTCTCCCTGGAGCGGCGCCGCACCGTCGCGCTCTGCCGGGCGCTCGCGGCCGCGGGCACGCCTCTCATGTGGGGCTGCGAGACGCGGCTCGACACCCTGGACGGGGCGCTGATGGACGAGATGGCCGAGGCCGGCTGCGTGCGCGTCGCGTTCGGCGTCGACTCGATCAACCCGGCCGCGCTCGAACTGATGGGCCGCCGCGGCCCGTCGCCGGCCGGGATCAGGCGGAAAGTCGCGGCGCTTAAAAAGCGGGGCATCCTGACCTACGGGATGTACATCATCGGGCTGCCCGGCGAGACCCGGGAGACGACGGGGCGCCTGATCGATTTCGCGCTCGAGCTGGGCACCAACGCGGCCTCTTTCTCGATGGCGACGCCGTTCGCCGGCACGCGGCTGGCCCGTTTGGGCGCCGAGACCGGCCGCGTCGAGGCTCCCGACCCGCGGCGTTTGACGGGCTGCGTCCCTTCGATGCGCACCGAGGCGCTGTCGCTCAAAGAAGTCGAGGAGCTCTATTTGTCGGCGAAGGCGCGTTGGAACGCGAGCAGGATCAACTGAGAAGGCGGGGACCACTCATGGCGGCCAAGAAAACGAAAAGCGATTCGTCCAAGAAGAAGCGCAAGGGCAAGAAGAAATACCACCGGCCAGATCTGGTCAAGCACGGCGTGCTGTCGATCATCGAAGGCGACTGACGCCGCCTTTCAGCAAAGGCTGACGACGGGGCGCTCGCCGGTCACGCGCGAGAACCAATTCATCCCTTCGAGCCTCTTGTAGCGGATCAGGAAGTAGTGCCACAGGCGCACGCCCTCCGCGCGGCGGATCCACAAGAGCTGAGCCATCACGATCAGACCGTCGAGGAGCTTGGGCCCGCGGTCGGCCGGCAGCCCCAACCGGTAGAGCGGCCAGCCGTCCTCGACGGTCTTGAAGGGCTCGGTCCAGCGGCTGCGGCGCAGGCAGGCGCAGAACCGGCGTCCTGGCCCGCCGAAGCCCGCGGCGAGGTTGCCCAGCATCGCCCGCGCCGTGGCGTCGTCGGAGGCGTCCCAGAAGACGCAGGCCGTTGTCGAGCCGACGGCGGCGGGATGGCGGGCGTAGATGCCGGCGTAGGCCTCCAGCGCCTTGTCCCAAGAGAACTCGCCGCTTCGCTCGCGGGCGCGGCGGCCGAGCTCCCGGCGCAGCGCCTCGTCCTCGACGAGCCGGCGCATCGCGGCCGTCAGCGCGCGCGGATCCTTCGGCTCGACGAGCAGGCCTTCGACTCCGTCGCGGACGATCTCGGTGATGCCCCCGACGCGGCTGGCGACGACGGCCTTGCCGGCCTGCATCGCCTCGATGGCGGCGCCGCCGAGGCTTTCGCGGCGGCTGGGCAGCGCGAAGAACAAGCAGCCGCGCATCAGCGCGCGGACCGAGCGGTGCGGCAGCTGCCCCAGCCACAGCACGCGGCGCTCGAGGCCGAGCCGGCGGACGAAGGCCTGGAGCTTCCCGTCCGAATGGTCGGCCCCGCAGAGCACGAGCTGGAGGTCCGGGTGGCGGTCGGCCAGCTCGGCGAAGGCCATGACCAGGACGTCGACGCCCTTGTACTCGGCCAAGCGCGCCGCGCAGAGGATATACGGCGCCTTGACGCCCGGCGGCGGGGGATAGTCGTCTCCGGGCGGGGGTTCGAGGGCCGTCCCGTAGTAGATCACGGAGATCTCGTTGGGCGGGCGCCGGTACCAGCGCAGGATCTCCTTTCGATTCCAGGCTGAGTTCGAATTGACCTCGAAGGCCGCGGCCATCAGGCGCCCCGCGCTCGCGACGTCGAAGCCCGGCTCGTCGCTCATCGCGGCTTGCGCGCGAAGGCCCGCGCGGCGTCGACGACGCGGTCGACCTCGGCGTCCCGAAGCCTCGGGTGAAACGGAAGATAGAGGAACTCCCGCGCCAGACGCTCGGCGACGGGCAGGCGCCGCCGATACGGTTTGTAGAGCGCCTGGAGATGGTTGCACGACAGCCAGTCGCCCGTCTCCACGCCGCGCGCGGAAAGGGCGGCGCGCAAGGCCGCCTTGCGCCCGCCGGCGACGCGGACCGGGAAATAGTGGAGGGAGCGGCGCGCGTAGGGCTGGTCGCGGGGCGGCGCGACGGAGTCGAGCCCGGCCAAGCCCTCATGATAGCGGCGCGCGATCGCCTCGAGGCGCCCGGAGAACTCTGGCCAGCGCTCGAGCTGGCGGAGCCCGATGACGGCCGACGCGTCGCTGATGCGGTAATGATAGCCGAGCTCGGCCACCCCGCGCGGCGGCGGGAGCGGCCCGTCGGGCCCGACCGCCTGCCCCAAGCGGGCGAGGCGCGACAACCGCTGCTCCCAGGCGCGGCGGCGGTGGACGACGGCGCCGCCGTCGAGCGCGGACAGGTTCTTGAGCCCGCTGAAGCTGAAGCAGCCGAGGTCGCCCATCGAGCCCAGCGGCTTTCCTTTATAGAGGCCGTCGCCGGGCGCGGACGCGCAGGCGTCCTCGATGAGAGCCAGGCGCCGCTCGCGGGCGAAGGCGAGGATCGGGTCCATGTCGCAGGCGTGCCCGTTGAGGTGGACGACGAGGACGGCGCGCGTCCGCGGCGTGACCCGCTCCTCGAGCCGTCGCCAATCGAGGTTGCCGGTCTCCGGCTCGACGTCGCAGAAGACCGGGGTTGCCTCGTTATAAAGGATCGCGTGGCTCGTGGCCGGCACGGTGAGCGGCGTGGTCAGCACCTCGCCGCCCTCGACGCCGGCCAGGCGCAGCGCCAGGTGAAGCGCGGCCGTGCCCGAGTTGACGCCGGCCGCGAACGGCATGCCGGCGGCGCGCGCGACGCGCTTCTCGAAGAGGCGTGGATAGACTCCGGCGCCGATCCAGCCGCTTTTGAAGGCTTCGCCCAGCGCCGCGGCCTCGGGCGCGCCGAAAGTCGGCACGACGTAGCGGATGGCGGCGCGTTTCATCGAGGGGGACTGTCCGTTGGGGATTTATTATATTACTTCGCGTGAAGATCGCGCTGGCGTGGCTCGATCCGTCCGATCCCACCGACCGCCGCGTGGCGGAGTCTCTGACGCGCGCGCTGCGGACGCTCGGGCACGACGTCATTTGGGTCGGCCCGCGGCGCCGGACGGGGGAGCGGGCGACCGCGCGCGTCGCCGGCGCGCGGCTTTTCCGTGTAAGCGGAGGCTCGCGCGCTCTGCTGGAGCTGCACCGGCGCGAGCGCGTCGACGTCTGGCATTGCCACGCGTTCGCGCGCTCGCACGAGGCGTTCTCGCGAGCCGCGGCGCGGGGCCGCTGGCCGCTCGTCGTCACGCTGCACCTGATCCTCAAGGATTATCTTCCGTCCATCGGCGGCGCGCGCGGCTTGCGCGCGCTCGTCGCTCCCGCGGATTTTATCGTCGCGGTCAGCCGCTCCGAGAGCGAGGAGCTCGCCGCTCTTTGTCCGGAGGCGCGGAGACGGAGCAGAGTCGTCTACAACGGCGTCCCCCGGGCCGACGGCCCGCCCGCGCCGACGCCGATCCGGACTCCCTACGCGCTGACCGTCGCGCGGCTGGCGCCTTACAAGGGGATCGACTTGCTGCTGATGGCCTTCGCGCGTCTTCGCCTCGAGCGGCCCGACCTCAAGCTCGTCGTCTGCGGCCGCGACCAGCTCGGCGGCGCGATGCCCGCCTTCGCCCGGCGGCTGGGGCTGTCCGACGCCGTGGTCTTCACGGGCGAGCTCCCGTGGCCTCGGGTGAGGGCCCTGCTCGGCGGCTGCGCGTTCTTCGCGCTGGCGTCGCGGCGGGAGAACCTTCCCGCCGTCGTGCTCGAGGCGATGGCCGAGGGCAAGGCCGTCGCCGCGTTCGCCGCGGGCGGCGTGCCGGAGCTCGTCCGCCACGGGGAGGAAGGTCTGCTGGCGCGTCCGGGAGACGTCGCCGCGCTCGGCCGCGCGATGCTCGCGCTCGCGCGAGACCCCGCGCGCCGCGCGCGCCTGGGAGCGGCCGGCCGCGCGCGCAGCCGGATTTTTTCTTGGGAGCGGGCGGCGCGCGAGTACGTCCGGCTTTACGTCCGGGCTTCGGCCAAGCGGCGCAGGGCCGCAGGGACGCGCTCGAAGAAGTAGCCCGCGTCGGCCGACGAGACCTCGGGAGACGGCAGCGCGCGGCCCGGGGCGCGGCGCGCGAGGTCCGACAGTATCACCGGCAGGAACGCGCGCTCGGCCCGGCGCTGATCGGGCCGGTACGCGCCGGGCTTGGAGCCGGGCGTCCGGCGCTGGCGGTAGCGGACCCAGGCGCCGGGATGGACGGCGACGGGCCAGCCGGCCGCGACGCTCCACATCAGGAAGTTGTCCTCGTAAACGGGATTCTTGCTGGCCGCGCGGGAAAACCGCGCCGCGGCCAGCATCGCCTCGCGCCGCAGCAGGGAAGCGCTCGTGCGCGGCTCCGTGTTGTGGCCGCTGCTGAGAAAATTTTGCAGCAGCTCGCCCGGCGCGAAAATCTTGGCGCGAGCCGACGGCATCGCGTGCGTAAAACCGCGCCTGCGCGGCCGCTCCGGGAACCAATAGACGGCGGGGCCGTAGCTCAGGCCGACGCCCCGGGCGGCGACGGAGCGCCAGCGGCGCAAGTGGCGCGCGAGATAGTCCCGCTCCCAGACGTCGTCGGCGTCGAGCAGGGCGATGACCGGCGCGCGCGCGCGCCGCGCGCCGAGCAGGCGGGAAGCGAACGCGCCCAGGTGAGCGCCGCCCGGGTGGCGCAGCATACGCGCGCGCGGCTCGCCCGCCGCGAACGCGCGCGCGATGCCCGGCCCTCCGTCGCGGGAGCCGTCGTCGACGACGAGCAGCTCCCAGTCGCGGAAGGTCTGGGCCCGGACGCCGTCGAGCGTCTGCGCGAGGAACCGGGCCTTGTCGAAAAGCGGGATCACGACGGAGACCGCGGGCATCGGCCTATGATAACATACGCTCCGCTCCGCCATGCTCCGACGCCGAAAAGACCGCGCTCTCGCCGTGCCGACGCAGGCGCGCTCGCGCTACCGGATGGAGGGCTATCGCTACAGTCCGGTGCTCGACCCCTGCGGGGGCCGGCGCAGCCGCCTGGGGCAGCGGCGGTTCGACGAGACCTTGACCCTCGTCGCCGGCCGGCGCTTCCGGAAGGTCCTCGAGGTCGGGTGCGAGGAAGGCCGGATGCTCGAGCGCTTGGCGCCCCTGTGCGACGGCGCCCTGGGCGTCGACCTGTCGGAGGGCGCCGTCCGCGCCGCGCGCAAGCGCCTGAAAGACCGGCCGCACCTGCGGTTTTTGGCCGGCAACTTCCTGACGCTCGAGCTTCCCGGCGACTTCGATCTCGTCGTCTGCGTCCACGTGATCACCGACTTCGAGCCGCTGATCCAGCGTCGGCTGGTGGAGCGGATGCGCGAAAGGCTCGCGCCCGGCGGGCTTTTGCTCTGCACCGTCACCGACAAGCCGTTCGCGCTTTTTAACCCGGCGGCCTTCGTCCGGCTCCTGCGGTCTTGCGGCTTTCAGGTCTTGGCGCGGCGCTCGTTCGACACTTCGGTCCCGAAGTCGGTCTTCGGCAACCGCGCGATCCTCGCGCGCAAGGCGAAGGCCTCGGCGTAGGAAGCTCCGGGCGACATCAGCGCGCGCGCGGCGCCGGTGAAGACGGCGTCCTTCACGTAGTCCCTGTAGCGCAGCTGGCTGCGATAGAGGCGCAGCGCGGCGAGCTTGCGCCCGAAGGCCGCGCCGACGTCGAGCAAGGCGTCCGGCCGCCGCTGGAGGAAGCCGATCTCGTAGCGGCAGTCGACGAACCGGGGGCGCGGCCCCGCGGCCGCCGCGAAGGCGCGGGCGAGGGCGCGGTGGTCGGGGTGCGGATCGTTCTCCGCCGGACGATAAACGACGGCCGGCGCCTCGGCCTCGAGCAGGGCGCGCAGTCGCCGTCGCAGCGCGGCGTCGTCCTCGAGCGCGCCGTCCGGATAGCCCCAAAATTCGAGCGACGGCCTTCCCAGCGCGCGCGCGGCGCGGCGTGCCTCGCCGCGGCGGAGCTCGCGATAATCGCGGGCGCGATAGAGCCCGCGCGGATCGCCGGCGGCGCCGTCGGTGACGACGACGACTTTCACCGGATCGCCGCGGAGGCGGTGCAAGACGACGGCGCCGCCGCAGCCGAGCGTCTCGTCGTCGGGATGGGCGGCCAGGACGAGCGCGCGGCCGCGCGGAGGTCGCCAGCTCACCGTAAGACTTTCTCGCGGCGCCGCGCCGCGCCGAGCAGCCCGGCCGCGATCCGCGAGTAGTGGTCCGACTCCGCGTCGAGCGGGCGCGGGGCGCTCAGGGACGTCCGGTGCTCGTCGCGAAAGAAGCGCTCGAGCGCGGCCGCGTCGGGCCGGGTCACGGTGCTGAGCATGGACCCCAGATGCACGCGGTAGGCGGCCAACGCTTCGGGCACGAGCAGCCCGCTGCCGCCGGCGCGCGCCAGCCGCAGCCAGAAGTCGTAGTCTTCCCAGCCGGTCGACAAGTCCTCCCGATAGCCGCCGACGCGCCGCCATTCGGAGCGGCGGACGAGGGCCATCGCGTCGATGTAGTTGCCGGTCCGAAAGGCCGCGGGGTTCCACGGCCTCGTGTTCATCAGGCCGTCCTCGTCGCCGAAGAGCTTGAGGTGGCTGTAAGCGAAGGAAGCCTTCGAGGAGTCCAGCGCGCGGACGAGCTTCTCGAGGCACGTGGGGAAGATCAGGTTGTCGGCGTCCAGCACGAAGACGAGGTCCGTCCGGGCGCGCGCGAAGGCCGCGTTGCGCGAGCGCGCCAAGCCCTGGTTGACGCGGTGGCGCAGCAGCTCCGCGCGCGCGAAGCGCGCGCCGCGGCGCTCGAGCCAGCGCAAGGCCGCTCGATCCGAGCCGTCGGAGGAGGCGTCGTCGACGACGACGAGGTCGAGCGCGCGCAGCGTCTGCGCCCGCGCCGACTCCAGGCAAGGCGCGATGAAGCGGCGGTAATCATGGAGGGTCACCGCGATCGTCGCGCGCGGGACGGCGCCGGCGCGGCGGCGGCTCCAGACGACCTCCGCCTCGGCGCGCCGCGACGTCGCGCGGGGCGCCGGAGCCGAGACGACCGGCGGGGCGCCGTCGGCCGAAATCCGAGCGAGCAGCGGCGGCAGCAGGTCCGAGAGCCGGCAAGAGCGGCGATAGGCTTCGAGCCCGCGGCGGGCGATGCGCGCGGCCTCGAGGCGGCCGCGCCGCGTGTCGAGATAGCGGCGCAGCGTTCCGGGGATGTCGGCCAGCGGAGCCTCGACGAAGTGGACTCCGGGCTCGAACGGCGGGCCGGGGCTGGCGAGCTCGCTGACGACGAGCGCTCCCTGACCGATGCCGTGGACGGCGAGGCGGTGCCACTCGAAGTAGCGCGCGTGGTCGCGGTGGACGTTGAGCACGATCTTCGCGTCCCGCGCCAGCGCGAGCAGCGCGGACGTGCCGAGCGGCGCCGTCTCTCGGGTGACGGGCCGCGAGACGTCGACGAGATGGAACCGTCCGCGATGCCGGGAAAGGGCCTCGGCCTCGCGGCTGAAAAAGCGCTCGCGGCGGGCCGTGCGGCCGCCGACGAAGAGGACGTCGATCGAGCGGCGCGCCCACGGACGCGCCGCGGGCTTCGGAGAAAAAAGCTCGCAGCTCGGCGCCCAGCCGAGCGGCAGGTGCGCGCAGGGCCAGCCGGCTTGAGCGAGCTCCCGCGCGTGGCTCCAGTCCAGGTCCCACAAGGCGCGCGCCTTCGAGAAGACGCGCCGGGCGAGCGGATACCACGGCGAGGACGGCTGCTCGGTGTTGTAGAGGACGACGCGGTCGGGCCATTCGGCGGAGCGCAGCGCGCGGCCGGCGCCCATGTAGAAGAATTCGTGCGGCGCGACGACGAGATGGACGTCGGCGCCAGGCTCGAAGCCGCGCCGCTCGTCGCGCTCGACCACGGCGCAGCCGGACTCACGCAGGCCGCAGGCGAGCAAGCGCGCGATCTCGGCGAAGAAGTAGTTGCCGAGCGAGGAGCGGTAGACGGCGACGCGAGTCCGGTGGGAAGGCATGGCGGCTACGCCATTCTATGACGTGGCCGGACGAGTGTCAAACGCCTAAGGCGCGGCCGCCGCGAGGACGGCTCCGTCGGGCGTCCGCGCGAGCGTCTTGAGCGGCAGGAGGTCCTCGAGCTCCCGGCGCGAGGGCATGTCGTACGAATCCTCGGACTCGTCGAAGAGAAGCAGCACGGCGCGTCGTTCGCGCAGCGCGGCGGCCAGCTCTCGCAGCTCCCCGTCGTAGCCGGGGTTGGAAGCGCCGGTGTCGAGACGCGTCTTCTGCGGGAGGAGCGCCGCCCCGCGTTGCGCGTAGACGAGCAGCGGCGCCGCGGCGTTCGTGTAGACGACGGCGTCGCTCGGCGCCTCCTTGGCCCAAGCGACCAGGGCGGAGTTTTTCCACCGGGCGGCGGCGTAGCCGAGCGCCGCGTCCGGAAAACGATCTCGCCAGCGCGCGGCCTGCCGCAGCTGGCTCGCCGCGAGGACGGCGGCGAGCGTCCAGACGCAGGCGCGCGCGGCGGCGCCGCGGCGGCGGCTCAGGCGCGCGGCGCGCGCCGCGAGCACGGCCAGCAGGATCAGATGCAGCGGCGCGAAATAGCGCGAACTTTCGGTCAACATCGCGGGCTCGGTCACGCAAAGCATCGCGGCCATGAAGGCGGCGTAGGCGAGGGCGAAGACGAGCGGCGCCTCCTCCTCCGCGGCGGACGGCGCGGCCGCCAGCAGCGCCGCGGCCAAGAACGGCGGCAGAGCGCGCGCCCACGGCGACGCTCCATCCTGCGTCGCCCACGTCAGCAGAGTCTCCTTGGCGAAGCGCGCGTTGGCGGAGGTCCACGGCGAGGTGTAGAACCATTCTCGCGACGTGAAGCGGCCGGCCGCGCCGCGATTATGGAGGAGCCATAGGCCGATGGGGGCGCCGGCCCCGAGCGCGAACGCCGTCGCGTCGCGGACGCCGCCCCGGCGCTTGCGGGCGACGAGCAAGGCTCCGGCGGGGATCCAGGCGACGCCCGCGAACCGCACGAGAACGGACAGGCCGACGGCGAGCGCGGCAGCGGCCGCCTTCCACGCCTTCGGCCGCTCGGCGTCGGAGGACAGAAACGCGAGCGCGAGCAGCGTCAGGAAGATGAACAGCGGCTCGGAAAGGATCGTGGCATGGACGAACAGCGCGTCCACCGCGGCCGACGCGAGAACGACGACGGCGAGCGCCGCGCCCGGCGCGCGCGCGGACCAGCGCCGCGCGAGCCAAGCGGCGAGCGCGAGGTTCGCGGCCAGCAGCGCGGCGTTGAGGCCGCGCGCCGCTTCCAGCGCGCCCGCGCCGCTCGCGAGGGCCAAGTGCAGCGCGAACGGAAATCCCGGAGGGAAGCGCAGTTCCGGGGCCGGCGCGCCGAGAGGCGACGGGATCGTGAAGCCCAGGCCGGCGCGCAGGCGGCGCGCCGTGGCGATATAGATGTCTCCGTCGGCGAACCACGCCGCGCCGCGCGACGTCATCGTCCACAGAGAGCGCACGGCCGCGCCGATCGCGAGCGCGACGGCGGCGGTCTCAAGCCTCACGAGCCCTCGCGAGGACGCGCCCCTCGTAGGCGCCCATGACGCGCGCGCCCGAGAGCCGCGGGTCGCCGGCCGGCAGCAAGTACCAGCGCGGATGGCCGCGGAAGCGCCGCATGTAGTCCTCGAAGGCTCCGCGGTCCACGCAGGCCGGACAGCCGAGGTTTCCTTCGATCGGCGCGGCGACGATGAAGCCGTGAGCCAGAAGCGGCCCGGCGAGCTCGGCGTCGGTCACGATCTGCTCGCGCGGCCCGACGGCGGCCAGCGCGCGGTCGAGTTCCGCGGCGGGCTCGCGCAGGCCGCGGGCCAGCGCGCTCGCGCCGAGCCCGAGCGCGCGCAGACGATAGCCGAAACAGGCCAGAGGCCCGCCGAGAACGAAGAGGCACAGCGCGGCGCCGAGCGCGGCCGCCGCGCGGCGCGGCAGCGCCGCGAGCCGCTCGATCCAGATCGCCGACATGAGGAAACCCAGCGCGGTTCCGGGAAACAGGAAGCGGTCGTAGTCGGGTCCGCCCCAGGTCCCTTCCCGGACGAGCGCGGCGACGGCGAATCCGGCGACAAACAGCAGCGCGCAGGCGCGCCGGCGCGCGTCGCTCCACGACGCGACGAGCGTCGCGAGAAAGACGGGCCCCCACTCGTAAAACATCGTCGCCGCGGCGCGGCGGGAGAAGAGCGGCGCGGCGCCGGTCCAGGACAACAGGATGGGCGGCCAAGCGGGGAGCGCCTGCGGCACGGGCATCGGCGAGCCGCCCAGAAAGAACGCGCGAAAAACCCCGGAGAACGACGCCGAAAGAGCCATGACGACGGCGAAAGCCGCGAGCCACGCGCCGGCCAAGCGGCCGCGCGCCCAAAGCAGCGCCAGCAGCAGCGCCGTCAGTGCGGCGCACTCCTCGGAGGCTTGCGGCAGCGCTAGAAGGGCCGGCAGAAGAAAAGCCGGGTGCGCGGGCCTGTCTTCGCCGCCGCCGGCCGGAGGCAGCCGCGGCAGCAGCATGCCCAGCGCGAGAAGCAGCAGGGCGAAGCCGAGCACGACCGGCGGGCGCACGATCGCCTCGGCGAAGGACTGCGTCGTCAGGCCGTGCAGCACGTCCTCGACGTCGGCGGCCGGTCCCGGGCGCAGATAGATCGGCCCGAAGCCGAGCAAGAAGAAGACGCGCGCCGCTTGCCGCGCCCCCGCGCCCCTGAAAAGCAGCGCGGACAGCGCGCGCAGCGCGCAGACGACGACGGCCAACAGCGCGGCCGAGACGACGTGAAGGGCGAGATCGGCCGAGATCCCGAAAGCGCGGCTGACCAGCGCTCCAGAACCGGTGTAGAGCCAATGATAGGCGAGAGGGAAAGACGGGTCGTTGAGCGCCGCCGGGGGAAGGTTGCCGCGCCGGATGGTCGCGAGGATCGGGTGCTGCAGGTTCGCGTCCTCGAGCGGCAGTAAGAAGATCGTCGCGGCGATGAAGGCGAACGCGGCGCCGTCGATCAGGCTCCAGCGGGCGGCGGGCAAGCGCCGGGGGCGCGAGCGCATCAGGGCCACGGCGGCCAGAGCGGCGAGCGGCGCCGCGGCGGCCAGCGCCGCGCCGAGAAGCGAGCCCGAGAAACCGCCCAGCCAGAGGGACGCGTACCAAAGGGAGGCGAGGAAGGCCGGCGCCAGCGCGGGCCCGCGGCGGCCGAGGGCGTAAACGATCCGTCGCGTGCAGATGAAGGCGCTCGCGCCGAAGGCCGCCGCCAGGCTCAGGGCCAGGGGAACGTCCATTGATGGGAAGGATGATAGTATAATTGCCGCGGATTCGAGGCCGGGAACGATGAGACCAAAGTCACGAGGGCTTCGCCTTGATTTCCGACGGGACGCGACCTATACTTTGATCAGGAGCGGGCATTTGCCGTACAGCGCGCCGAGAGACGGGCGGGAGCTTCACTCCCGCCGCATTGCGTTGCGATGAAAAAGCGGACTCGACGCGGCATTCCCGCCGGCCTTGCGCTGCTCTCGGATGAAAGTCTGAGCGCTTTCTTCAGCTCCGCCGGAGTCTCTCTCGTCGAGCTGATGATCGCAGTCGCCATCCTGGCGGGCTCGGTCGTCGCGCTGATCGGCAGCTTCGCCTTGATCCAGAAGGGGATTCAGGCCGCGAAATCCAAGACGTTCGCCACCAACTTGGCGCAGGAGCAGCTCCAAATCCTGAGTCAAATGGACTACTATCAGGTCCTCGTGACCTCCGCGCCGGCGTCCTTGAACTCGTTCTCGCCGTCGATCCCGTACGATCCGAACAACTTCCCGCCGACGACGATCTTGGAGGGCGGCGTTTCGTTCCAGCGCTACACGTACGTGCAGGTCGCCCAGGAGGTCGCCGGCGTCCTGCAGACGCTCGCGCCCCAGACCCCGGACACCGGCCTGCGTTTGGTCTCCGTCACCGTGACGTGGGTCCAGAACGGCACGCCCAAATTCGCCACGGTCAACACGGTGCTGGCCAACCCCAACTCGGTGATGGCGGACTCCATCATCAGCGGGGTGGTCACCGATTTTACGACGAGCCTGCCGATCTCGAAGGCCGTCGTCACGATCGCGGAGAACCTCGGGTGGCGCACGACGACGGGCGCCTCCGGCAGCTATTCGTTCGACCTGGTGCCCGGCAGCTTCGAGATGATGATCTCCGCGCCCGGCTACTTCACGAAGTTCGTGCCGGTCGGCGCGCAGGCCAACACGCCTCAGACTCAGAACGTCACGCTCGTCGAGATGAGCTCGGGTTCGGTGACCGGCAACGCCTGGGTCAGCCCGGACTTGGTGATCAGCCAGGTCGTCTCGTCGACCAGGCAGTCGAGCGGCTTCGACGTCGAATACATCGAGCTGTTCAACCCGACGTGGTCGACGGTCACGATCTCCGGGTCCTACAACCTCAACATCGTCTCCGACAGCGGCCTCAAGTGCACGAACATCCCGCTGACTTTCAACAACACGGCCGTCGACCCGCAGCACTACTTCTTGATCGCGAACACGACGACCTTCACCGTCAACGGCTCGAGCTACAATCAGACGGGCACCCCGGCGGAGGTGGACGCCTACTACACGCCGGCGATGCCGATCGGCTCCGTATGCAACGGCGCGCCCGTCGGCTGGACTCCGACCTCGTCGCTCGACATCCTGCAGCGCAACCAGGCCAACGCCGTTTACTTGACCAACAGCGCCGGCAACATCGTCGACGCCGTCGGTTGGACGAACGGCGGGACGAGCCCGGGCAACTGCTTCGGCACCTGCATCCCTCAGGCGGCCGGCGGCCTGCCGCAGGGCGACCAGATCGTGCGCGTCTCGAGCCCGGCGCTCGCGAGCTCGCAATACGGCCGCGCCTACAACTCTTTCAACAACGAGAACGACTTCGCCTACCCCAACAACACCTTCGCCCCGTCGGGTACCTATCCCAACCTGACGGCGACCAACATCCAATTCTCGCCTTTCAGCTCCAATCAGCTCGCGGCTTTCGACTCCTCCGGAAACTTGGCTCCGTCCGGCTTGAGCCAACTCGGCAACTACACGATCACGGGCCGGCCTGCGATCGGCGGCGTCATCACTTCCAACGACGGCATCTCCAGCGGCGACAGGATCTTCAGCCAAGGGAGCTCGCCGCCGGGCCCGGTCGGGGAGTTCGCGCTGACCCCCGTCGCGACGGGCACCTGGATCGTGCTCATCACGAGCGGCACTTACACGATGGAGTGGGACACGACGACGGTCCCGAGCAAATCCTCCGTTTACACTTTCCCCAGCACCACGACGATCCTCAACCAGGCCGCCAATCATGGCTTCATCACGGGCACGGTGGTGGACGCGTACGGCAATCCGATCTCTCCGGCGATCACCGTCAGCCCGGGCAACGCGGGCAGCAACGCGACCGCCAACACGTCCACCGGTCGCTACACGCTGCGCGTCTCGAGCGGCGCGGTCGACGTGACGGCCAATCCGCAGCCGGGCGGCAACACGAGCTACGTCGCGATGACGTCGGCCGCCGTGTCGGTCGCCTTGGGCGACATCAGCTCCGACGTCAACTTCGTGCTGTCGCAAGGAGGACAGATCTCGGGCTGCGTCACGCGCGACGGGACCAACGCCATCCCGGGCATCGCCGTCGCGTTCTTGGACTCCAACGGCGTGTCGCACGACCAGGAGGTCACGAACAGCCAGCTCACCTGCGCCGCCGGCCCCAACTTCACGTCGATCATCATGTCGACGGACACCTACTCCGTGGAGCCCGCCCTGCCGAGCTTGGAGTCCTCGAATCCTTCCTCCGCGACGGTCGTGATGGTCGCCGGCCAGACGATCTTTTCGACGACGTTCACGATCACCAACGCCCTGGCCACGGTCACGGGCAAGGTCACCTTCCAGGGCACCCCCATCACGACGGGAGTGCTCATCGTGTTGACGACGGGCACGCTTTCCGGCACGGGCGCGTGCTCGGGAACCTGCGCCTCGCCGCCGACGTTGAGCTCGTCCTCGCTGAGCGCGTCGGCGTATTACGCCGGCTCGAGCCTCGAGACAGGCAGCTACAACCTGTCGGTGCGGGCCGCCTCGTACAACATCTACGGCTATTACACGACGGTCGACGGCAAGGGGAACGTGATCACGCGCATCGGCAAGAGCGGCGTCGACGCGAGCACCTGGGCCGGGCGGACGGTGATCGCCCCGATATTGGCATGGTGATCCGCTCGAGACGCAGCCGCGGCTTCACGCTGGTGGAGGCCATGATGGTCGTGGCCATCCTCGGCATCGTCTCGAGCATCGGAGCCTCGATCATGATCCAGGCCCAAAGGTACTTCATCTACGCGAAGACGCGCACGGACCTTCAGCGCGAGGCGCGCGCGATCATGTACGTCATGACCCGCGAGGTCCGCCAAGCGCAGAGCCTCTCGATCGTCATCTCGCAGAGCAGCGTCAACTCGCCTCCGATGTCGAAGATCACGTTCACCAAGGAGCAGGGCAAGTCGATGTCTTTCTATCAGACCGGCAACCAGCTCGTCCAGCTCGCCGGGAACGACAAGACGATTCTGACCACGCATTTGGCTTATCTGGCGTTCACGTTTCCGCGCTCCGACGACATGACGATCATCTCGGTCGACGTCACGCTCCAAGAGAGCATCTACGGAAGCAAGCAGAAGACGCTGCACATGGCCTCTCAGAAAGTGCAGGTGATGGACTGATGAAGAAGCGATCCCCCGGTCAGGTCCTGGTCGGCGTCGTGCTTCTGCTGCTGGTCCTTTTGATCATGGTCCCGGCGATGGTGTCTTGGGTGCAGATGGAGGCCAGGACGGGAGTCAAGAACAAGAAGTCGACGATCGCCTTCAATCTCGCCGAGGCCGGCGTCGAGCGCGGGATGTGGAAGCTCAAGAGCTCGACGAGCACGTGGGCGCAGGCCTCGGCCGGCACTCCGATCTCGGGCTACCACTTCGACACGACCTACACCGACGTCGCGGGAGGCACTTATCGCATCTCCTTCAGCTCGGGCGTCACGGACGGCAACTCGACCGTGCTGGTCTGGGCCGAGGGGCGCGACGACCAGAAAAAGGAGACGCGCTCCATTCAGGCGGTCTTCGAGAACGAGACGATCCCGGGAGCCATCATCTCCGGAGGAACTCTCAAGCAGGCCGGCACCGCGATCGTCCACTGGGGCCCGGTCATGGCGCAGAACACGATCACGGTGTCGGGGAACAGCCTGACCTCGCACTACCCGCGCAAGCTGTCGAAGCAGGCCGTGGTGTCGAGCCCCGCCGGGCAGTACGACACGACATGGCCGTTCCCGCCGAACACCGACAACGTCGAGTGGTGGGCGGCCTACGACGTCCCCGAGCTGCCCGACTTCGACTTCGCCGCGCTGCGGTCGTCGGCCGCGGCCACGATGTATCTCGGGGTCGCGCACAACACCGTCAACTGCAACGGCACCATCGGCGAGTACGCCAACCAGGAGAAAGTCAACGGCATCATGACCTGCAGCAGCGCCTCGCCGTCCTGGTGCACGAACTGCGTGGCCAAGAACCTGTATTCGGACAACCGCTACAACGACAACGACGTCTGGTATTGGGACACCAACGCCATCATCAATCAGCCGGGCGTCAACGGCACCGTGATCGTGCGCGGCAACCTGCTGGTCAACGGCGAGGACTTTTACGGCCACGACGGGCCCAACCACAATCCGCTCAACATGCACGTCCCGGTCAACGCTTGGATGGAGTACCAGCACTCGACCTTGGCGGGCAACCACGAGCCGGCGCTGACGGCCGGGGCGACGTCGAACAACAGCACCTACATCCTCGGCAACTGCGGCGACACCTGCGAAGGCAGCGCCAGCGGCTGCGACGTCGCCTTCATGGGCTTCGTCTACGTCGGCGGCGACGTCAACATGCAGGGCGCCGGCGACGTCTACGGCGCCGTCTGGGTCGTCGGCAACTGGTACGCCTCAGGCAACAACCTGGTCTTCTACAACAACAACTTGAACGGCCTGCCCACGCTCAACGTCGTGCTGGTGCGCACGTCTTGGCAAGAGGTCGGGCCGAACGCGGCGCCCTGGCACTAGGCTAGGCGCCTTTCAGCGCGCCGCGCCGCGCCGGACCCAGACGACGGCGCGCTCGTCCTCGTAGGCGCGGTCCCAATCGGCGGGCGGCATGTACGCGAGGTCGATCGCCGCGCCCGTGTTCTCCTGGACGACGAGCCCGATGTCCTTTTCTATGACGAAGGCCTTCCAGCTTTCCGGCGACGACAAGGCGCGGGCGATCTGGGGCAGCTCGTCGTCGAAGACGTAGCGCCCGTCCGCGAAGACCGCGTAGCCGGGGTAGAGCGCGTAGCCGAGGTAGCCGCCGAGGTTCCACGAGTTGTAAAGCTTGAGCCCGGCCAAGCGCGGCGCGTTCGTCTTTAGATAGGCGCAGGCGCCCGCCGGGACGCGCCGGCTCGTCTGGTCGAGCCGCTCGAAGAGGTGCTGGCGCCCGAGCGTCTGACGGCCGCTCGCGGCGACGGCGACGACCCCGAAGGCGAGCGCGTAGGCACGGGCGTCCTTCCACCAGCGCGGCGGCTCGAGCAGGGAGAGCGCGCGCAGCGCGAGGGGGAAGCACAGCAGCGCGTAGTAGGCGGTGTGGCGCAGCGAGCGCGCGGCGAGCGCGCTGACGGCCAGCACGACGAACCAGTGGGCGTAAGGCAGCCGGCGGCTCGTCGCCGCGCAGGCCAGCAGCGCGCCGCTCGAGGAAAAGAACAGCAGCCAGTACATGCGCGCGTACGGGTCGCCGAGCGCGGGCGGCCGCCATTGCAGCGCGTAGGCGCGCAGGACGTCCATGCGCCTCCAATGATCGGCGAAGACGCCGACGATCGTGAGCCCGTAAGGCGTGGCGAAGGAGCCCGCGAGCGCGGCGGCGCCGACGATCAGCCAGTCGCGGACGCCGCGGCCGTCGACGGCCTCGCCGGCGGCGTAAAGAAGGCACAGCGCCAGACCGAGGGGATAGCCCGCGTGCAGGTTGGCCCACGCCGCGTAGGCCGCCGCGTGCAGCGCGGCGAGGGGGGCGAGCCCGAGCTTGAGTTTTCCCATCCTGCGCGCCTCGAGCGCGTAGAGCTCCAGCAGGCAGAAAGCGTAAGACGCGATCTCCGGCCGCGCGTCGAGCAGCTGCCCGAACGATAGGATGAACGGCGGCAGGGCCAGCCCGATCCAGGCGTCCGGAAGCCGCCAGAGCCGCAGCAGCGCGGCGAACGCGAGCAGCAGCGCGGCGAAGGCCGCCGCCTTGAACGCCCACAGCGCCGTCATGCCGCCGCAGCGCGCGAGGACGGCGTAGAGGAGTTGCGTCGCCCACTCGAAGTCGACCCACGGCCGTCCGCGATGGGTCCACGAGAGGAAGTCGGCCGTCGGCACGGCGCCGTGCGCGTGCATCCAGCGCGCGGCGGACAGATGGAAGTAGACGTCCATGTTCGCGACCGGCGTCAGGCAGGCGACCAGGGCGGCGAGAAAGCCGAAGGCGAGGACGGCGCGGCCGCTCATCGACGGACCTCGCCGAGCCAGCGCTCGAGCTGGGCGCTTTGCCCGGGATCGCCGATCTCGCGCTCGTAGCGCCGGATCTCGGGCAGGACCTTCGCCAACGCGAGCTTGCCGCCGGCGACGCTCGCTGCGAGGAACGGAAGGTCGCCCGGATGGAGGTAGCGGTACTCGCGCCGGGCGAGCCAAGCCCGGTCGACGGCTGCGCGCCGGACCCAAACGGCGACGCGGCTGTCCCAATAGACGAGGGCCCACTCCGCGGGTGGAAGGTAAAAAAGATCCAGAGGCCGCGGCGGCCCGAGCGGCGCGGCCGGGTCCCGGGCCGACAGCCGCACAAGGTCGCTGACGACGAGCCCGACGCGCTGGTCGTCCATGAACCTTCTCCAGGATTCCGGAGAGGCCGAGGCTTCCTTGACGATCGGGAAATACCGCAGCGACAGGTAGCGGCCGTCCATGAACACCTTGTACGCGGGATCGAGCTCGAAGCCGAGATAGCTGCCCGCGTCCCAGGAGCAATACATCGAAAGCCGGGAGAGGACGTCTTTGTCGCGGTTCAAAAATGAGGCCGCGCCGGCCAGGCCGCGGCCGGGCCGCTCGTCGATTCCCTCGAAGAGGCCTTGCTTGGCGAGGACGTGGACGCCGAGGACGCCGAGCCAGGCGGCGGCGACGGCCGCCAGCCACGGCCGCAGGGAGGACCACCCCGCGGGCGGCTCGAGAGCGCCCGCCGCGCCGGAGGCGAGCGGAAAGGCGGCGACGGCGAAATAAGGGACGAACCGGCGAGACGCGAGCGACGACGCGGCCAGCGCGGCGACGACGAGGAGATGCGGGATGGGGAGCCGGCGCGGGCGGCGCAGACTCGCCAGCGCGGCGGCGAGCGAGAAGACGAGCAGGGCGAGGTAAGAACGGTTGAACATGTCCGACAAATCCGGCGAGCCCCACCACGTGCGCTCGTAGTCCCTGAGCACCGCGAGCCGGCTCCCATGAGCGAAGAACAGCGCGTAGAGCGCCGGGCCGTAGGGATTGGCGAAGGTCCCGAGCAGGCCGGCCGCCGCCCAGTCCCAGGCGCCGTAGCACAGGCACAAAGCCAGGCCCAGCGGGAACGCCGGATGCGAATTGGCCCAGAAGGCGTAGGCGAGGGCGTGCGCCGCCAGCGACGCGCGCCGTCCCAGTCGAGAGACGCCCAGACGCCGGTCCTCGAGGGCGTGGAGCTGCAGCAAGCAGAAGACGAACGAGGCGATCTCGGGCCGAGCCGAAGCAAAAGGCGAGAGCGTGAGCGCCGCCGCCGGGAGCGCGAGACCGATCCAGGCGTCGGGCACGCCGCGGCGCCGAAGCAGCGCGGCCAGAAGGAACAGCGCGGCGACGAAGACCGCCGCCTTGAGCAGCCACAGCGCGGCGAGTCCGCCAAGAAGATACAGCCCGTAGAAAACGAGCTGCGGGATCCACTCGAAGTCGATCCACGGCCGGCCCTGCTGGGTCCACGTGAGAAAATCGGTCGTCGGGACGCGCGCGTGCCGGACGATGAACCGGCCCGCGGAGAGGTGCCACGAGAGATCGACCTCGCGGATCGGCGTCAGCGCCGGCAGGCAGGCCGCGAGAAATCCGGCGGCCAAGAGCCAGCGGCCGGCGCGCGCCCGCCGCGTCATCGGGTCTCTCCGTCCAGCGTGCGCGCCCAGCGGGCCAGGCGCTCGGCCTCGGCGGGCTCGCCGTCCTCGCGGACGTAGCGGTCGACCTCGGCGAGCACGGCGCTCCTTACGGGGGCGCCCCGGCTGATGACGTCCAAGCTCAGGAATCGGAGGTCGCGCGGATGCAAGAGGCGGAACTCGCGGCGCGCGAGCCAGCCGGCGGGGACGGCCGCGCGGCGCGCCCAGACGCCGTAGCGCCCGTCCCAGTCGACGAGCGCCCAGTCCTCGCGCGGGAAGTAGTAGAGGTCGACGGGCCGGCCGCCGGCGAGGACGGCCGGCAGCTCCATGACGGCGAGGGCGATGCCGCGCTCGGACAGGAACCGCCCCCACGAGTCCGGCGACGCGAGAGCCTGCTCGGCGACGAGCTTGAGGTCGCCGCCGAAGAGATACCGGCCGTCCATGAAGACCTTGTAATCCGGATACAGCGCGTAGCCGAGGTAGCCGCCTGCGTTGAACGAGTTGTACATCCTCAAGCGGGATAAGACCGGGGCTTCGCGCGCGAGGAAGCGGGCCACGCCCTTCGGAGCGAGGCGGCCCGTCGAGTCGAGCCGCCGGAACAGGCCGTCGCGCCAAAGCGCGGCCGCGCCGAGCGCGGCGACGCCGGCGAGCGCGGCGCCGAGCAGCCACCGCCGCGGGCGCCGCCGCGACGCCGGCCAGTCCTGCCGCCACGCCGCGCGCAGCGCGAGCGGGAATACGATCAGGCCGCCGTAGACCGTCAGGCGCGCGGAGGCCGCCGATAACGCCGCGAACGCCGCCGCCGCCGCGACGTGCGCGGCGGGAGCGGACTTGCCGGTCGCCCAGCCGCGGGCGAAGACGAGGATCGAGAAGGCCGTCGCGGCCCAGTACGGCGCGAGATAATAGTTCGCGAGGCCGGGCCGGTACCATTCGACGACGTGCGCGCGCAGAGCCGCGGCCTGGCGCCAATGCTCGAGAAAGACGCCGTAGATCCGCGGCCCGTAGG
>CAZRIP010000003.1:0-77999 GCA_964600165.1 uncultured Elusimicrobia bacterium
GCGGCGGAGCCGACTCTACAGGCGAGCACGGGCGTTCGCGCCCGTGCTCGCCGTTGCGTGAGGCCTCGATTGACAGCCCCCGCTTCTCCGCGATCCTGCTGACGTACCGGCGCGCGGATTATTTGCGGGAGTGCCTGGCGAGCCTCGCCGCGGCCGACCGTCGCGACGTCGAGGAGATCATCGTCGTCGTCAACGGCGACGATCCCGAGGCCGAGGATATCATCGCCGGTTGGCGAGGCGCGCTGCCCGAGCTGCGCCCGCTCGCTTTCCCGCGCCTTTCGCGCGGCGCGGCGCGCAATCAGGCGGCCCAACGCGCGCGCGGAGACGTTCTCTACTTCCTCGATGATGACGCCCACGTCGCGCCAGATATCTTCGCGAAGGCGACGGCGCTCTACCGCGAGCGACCCGCGGCCTGGGCGGTCGGCGGGCCGAACCTGACCCCGGCCTCGGACTCCGTCTTCCAGCGCGCGGTCGGAGGCGTCCTCTCCTCGCGCTTCGGGGCTTGGTCGATGAGCCGCCGTTACCGCGCGAGCGGCCACGCGCGCTTCGAGGACGACAAGAGCCTGATGCTCTGCAACCTGAGCGTGCGGCGCGAGGCGTTCACTCGCCTGGGCCTGCGCTTCGACGAGCAGCTCGTCTCGGCGGAGGAAAACTTGCTTTTGGCCGAGCTCGCGCGCCGCGGCCTGGGCCTGCTCTACGCCCCGGGCCTCGTCGTCTATCATCACCGCCGAAAGACGCTCGCGGGCTTCGCGTCGCAGACGTTCAAATGCGGAGCGGGGCGGTCCCAAATGACGCGGCTGGCCCCATCCACTTTCTCTCCGGTCTTCGCGCTGCCGAGCGCCCTGCTTCTCTTTATGCTCGCCTCCCCTTTCCTGCCGCGCGGCTTGGCGGAGCTCGTCCTCGGCGCCTACGCGGCGGCGGCGGCGGTCCAGGCCTCGTCGTATGGCCTGCGCGGCGGGGGCTTGGACGGGGCGCTGCTCGTCTTCGTCCTGGCGCCCGCGGCGCACCTTTGCTACGGGGCGGGGCTTCTGATCGGCGTCCTGCTCATGTATCCACGAAAAAAGGAGCGCGACTCGGCTGGCCGTCGCGACCTTCTTAGCCGCGGGGCTTTTGGTCGGCTTCAAAAACTTCTACCATGAGGGCGTCATGGCGATCGAGCAGCAGGGGACGGCGCTTGCCTCGATCCGGGGTCTAGTGGCGCGTACGGGATTTGAACCCGTGATCTCTGCCTTGAGAGGGCAGCGTCCTAGGCCGCTAGACGAACGCGCCACTAGAACCCGGCTTCGCGGTAGCGGAGTATTTTAGCAGTTCCGGGCCCTCGAGGCAACGTGGCTAAAATCCCTCGCGAGCTGCTCTTCGGCAATCCCGAGAAGGCGTCGCCCAAGCTTTCCCCCGACGGCCGCCGGCTGGCCTATCTCGCCCCGGACGAGGGCGTCTTGAACATCTTCTGCGGCCCGCTGGACGGGCCGGCGCGGCCCGTGACCCAAGATCGCGGCCGCGGCGTGCGGAACTACCTCTGGGCCGAGGACCACGCCAGCCTTCTCTTCATCCAGGACAAGAACGGCGACGAGAACTGGCATCTCTATCAGGCCGGCGCCGACGGCTCGGGCGTGCGCGATCTGACCCCTTTCGAGGGCGTCCAGGCCCAGCTGGTCGCCACAGACCCGAAGTTCCCGGACGAGGTCCTCATCGCCCTTAACAAGCGGGACGCGCGGCTGCACGACGTCTACCGCGCGAACCTGCGCACCGGCGCGCTCGCGCTCGAGGCCGAGAACCCCGGCAACGTGATCGGCTGGCTCGCCGACTCGCGCTTTCGCGTGCGCTGCGCCAAGGCCGCGGCCGAGGACGGCGGCACGGAGCTGCTCGTCAAGGACGCTCCGGACGCGGCTTGGCGTGTTTTCATGAAGTGGGGCCCCGACGATCAAGGCGGCGCGCACGGCTTCGCCCCCGGAGACCAGGCGCTCTACATCGAGTCGAGCCACGAGTCCGACACGACGCGGCTCTACGAGATGAGCCTAGACGGCGCTTCCAAGAAGGTCCTCGCCTCCTGCGACGACGCCGACCTGGGGATGACGCTCACGCATCCGCGCGATTATCACGTCGAGGCCGCCGCCTTCGAGCGCGATCGCCTGACATGGCAAGTATTGGACGCGAAGCTCGAGCCCGATTTCGCGGCGTTGCGCGAGCTTTCGGAAGGCGACTTTCACCTCGTCAGCCGCGACGACGACGACACGGCCTGGATCGCGCATTACAACAGCGACCGCCGCGCGCCGTCCTTCTGGCTCTACGACCGGAAGACGCGAACCGGGAAGTTCCTGTTCTCGACGCGCCCGAAGCTGGAAGGCTGCGCGCTGTCGCCGATGCGTCCGGTGCGTTTTCGCGCGAGAGACGGCCTCGGCCTTCAAGGCTATCTGACGACTCCGGCGGGCGTCGAGCCGAAGAGGCTGCCGCTCGTCTTGCACGTCCACGGCGGCCCGTGGGTGCGCGACGCCTGGGGCTACCACCCGGAGGCGCAGTGGCTGGCCGGCCAGGGCTACGCCGTGCTGCAGGTCAACTACCGCGGCTCGATGGGCTTCGGCAAGAAGTTCCTGCACGCGGGCGACCGCGAATGGGGCGCGAAAATGCAAGACGACCTGACCGACGCCGTCGCGTGGGCGGTCAAGGAAGGCCTCGCCGACCCCAAGCGCGTGGCGATCTACGGCGGCTCTTACGGCGGCTACGCGGCGCTCTGCGGCGCCGCGTTCACGCCCGACATATACAAGTGCGCCGTCGACATCGTCGGGCCCTCTAACCTCGAAACGCTGATCCGCTCGATCCCGCCGTACTGGGAGCCCTTGAAGCGCGTCTTCGCGCTGCGGGTGGGCGACGTCGAGAAAGAGCCCGACTTTTTGCGCTCCAGATCTCCCTTATATAAGGCCGACGAGATCCGATGCCCGATGCTGATCGCGCAGGGCGCCAACGACCCGCGCGTCAAGCAGGCGGAGTCCGAGATGATCGTCGCCGCGCTCGAGAAGAACGGCAAGGCCGTCGACTACATGCTCTTCCCCGACGAGGGGCACGGCTTCGCCAAGCCCGAGAACCGGCTCAAGTTCTACGAGCGCGCCGAGAAGTTCCTCGCGCGGCATCTTTCTTAATGGGCGAGCGCTGGCTGCGCTGGCTTTGGCTCGCCATCGTCGTCGCGGCGAGCGTGCATCTGCGCGTCTCGTTGTCCGCTTACACCCCGCGCTTCGACGCCGAGGACGAGACCGGCTACTACCGCACGGAGAGCGCCTACCAATACCGCTACGCGCGCATGGCCGCGGCGGGCTTGAAGCTTCCCGACGTCGACAAAGCCGCGCAGTGGCCCGAGGGCGTCAAGCCCAAGCGCGAGCTCACGCCGACGATGGAGCTCTGCACGGGCGGGCTCTACCGCTTGCTGCGTCTGACGCTCGATTTTCGCTGGTACGTTATCCTGTGGGTCGCCGTCGTGTCGTCGTTGTCGATCCCGGCGCTCTATTATCTCGCGCTGACTTTGACCGGGGCCCCGTGGGCGTCCTTAGGCGCCGCCGCCGTCTACGGCCTGTCGTGGGCGGCGATGTCGAACGTGATCGCGGCCTACACCTTCGAGAGCTTCACGCTGCCGTTGATCCATTGGAGCCTGGCCTTCTTCGCGGCCGCCCTTTCTTCCAAAAAGCGGCGCTTCGCTTGGATTTCGGGGCTCCTGCTCGCCGTCGCGCTCTCCTCCTGGCATTTCACGCGCTTCTATTTCCTGAGCTTCATGCTCGCGCTGCTCTGGGCCGCTTGGCGCTGCCGGCGCGACGTTGACGCGCTGGCGCGCCTGAGGCTCGCGCTCCTGCCCGTCCTTGCCTGCGCGCTCATGACCGGCCTGCTCGTGCCCGCCATGCGCGAGGGCGCGCTCGCGCTCTCCCCGGCGATGTTCCTGGGCGCCGGGCTCTGGCTCGCGCTGCGGTTCCCCCGAAAGGCCGAGCCCATCCTCGGCGCGTTTTTCTTGGCCGCGGGCGCGCGCGCGCTCGGCGCCGCGGACTCGGGCTCCTACGGCCACGTCTACGCGCTGTTCCTCGCCAAGATCCGCTTCGGCTTCGTCAAGCCCGCTAACCCGTCGCTGCTGACGCAAGAGGAGCGCGCGCTTTGGATGGGCCCGTTCAACTCGCCGAACGCGGGCTTTCTCGTATTCTGCCTCGCGCCGCTGGCTCTGGTCCTGGCGCCGAGGGCGCTCCGGCCCATTCTAAAGGAAGAAAAGCCCGAGCAGGACCCGCTGCTCGCGGCGCTTTGCGACGCGTTCTTCGCGCTCTACGCCCTCGGCGCCGCGCTCGTCTTGCGCGTCATGCAGATGGCGGCGTTTTTCCTGTGCCTGGCGGCCGTGCGGCTGCCGAAGAAATGGCTCGCGCGCGGCGCGCTCACGTCGTTCTTCGCGGCGCTCGCCGTCCTCGAGGCCGTCAAGTCCTTCGCGCCGGCCTCGCGGCTCAATCCCTTCATGCACCTGTCCTCGGCGTTCACGTCGGAGGACATTCACCCCACGACCTCGTTCGATTCCGAGCTCGAGGTGATCCGCTGGCTGCGCCGCTACTCGAAAGGCGCGCCGACGCTGGCCAACATCCCGTTCGAGGCGACGTTCTTGACCTACGCCGGCAACCCCATCCTGCTGCACCCGAAGTTCGAGGCGCCGGGGATCCGGGTCAAGAACGCCGAGTTTCTCGACGCCCTGTTTTCTCCCGAAGAGGCCTTCGCGCGCTATTGCGAGAAATACGGCGCGCGGCTCTACGTCCACACGGTCTACGAAGGCTTGGACCTGACTTCGGACGGGCCGCTGTATCTTTCGGGCCGCGCCAAGCTCGAGGACGACGCGGCCGCCGTCTCCTTCCAGTTTCACCCCGAGCGGCTCAAGAGATTCCGGCTCGTGTATCAAAACGACGGCTTCCGGATCTACGCCTTCGGGAACGGAGATTATCCGCCCGTTGAAGGCCCGGCGCCGGCGGTCTGGGACGAGTCGCAATTCGCTCCTCATATAACGGCGAACGGCGAATTGCTCTTGGACGTCTCCTCCGCGCTGCGTCGCCAGCAGGACGCCAAGCTCAAGGTCTTCCTCGCGCGGGTTTATCAAGGAATGCACCGGTACGAAGAAGCCGTCGAGAACTACGACCTCGCGTTCAAGGAATGGCCGGCCGACGAGGCCTCAAGGAAGGACTACGACGGCCTCAAGCGGCAGCTGCAAAGCCGCCGCTGAGGCCAGCCGCAGGCCGCGCGCGTCGATCAGGCGCATGAGCCGGTCCGCGCGCGCGCGC
Source organism: uncultured Elusimicrobia bacterium (assembly GCA_964600165.1). GTDB lineage: Bacteria > Elusimicrobiota > Elusimicrobia > UBA1565 > UBA9628 > CAZRIP01. Next base: position 5,283 of record CAZRIP010000003.1, read on the forward strand.
CGGTAGTCCGCCAGCCCGTCTTCATCGGCCGACAGCACGGCCGGGTGGCCCTCGCTCGGCAGTCCCGAGCGCAGCGAGCCCTCGAGCGCGCGCTTGACCGCCGCGGCCTCTTCCTTCGAGATCGAGAGCCCGGGAGCGAGGCTGTAGGTGAGTGTCACCGAGCGCGCGAAAACGGCGGTCTTGCCGCCGGAGCGCGCGCTCTCGTCCCAGGCTATTCCAAGCGTCTTTTTGACGGGGGCGGCGGGCGTCCCATTGACGGCCCTACCCTCCTGACGCTCGAAAACGATTTTGACGTCGGCGCCGGCGGCGCGCGCGCCCGCGGGAAGGGCGATCACGGCCACGGCAAGAAGCCACGCGCGCCGCATACGGGTAGTTTAACCCCGGAACCACGGGTGTCAAGGCCCAGGTTTTTGGTAGGATCGCGCGAAACCATGGCCGATCAAACGCTTCCTCTTTTCAAGCTGCTGACCTCCGTGCCGACGGCGCCCTACCGCGAGCGCGCCGTGACGGCGCGCGCCTTGTCGTGGATCCGCGAAAACCTCGGCCGCGCGGCGTCGGTCGAGCAAAAGCGCGGCGGCGTGCTCGTCTCCTATCGCGGCGCCGGCGACGCGCCGGCGCTGGCCTTCGCCGCTCACTTGGACCACCCGGCCTTCGCCAAGGAAGGCGCGCTGTGGCGCCTGCGCGGCGGCCTGCCGCCGCACCTCTTGCCGGGCGCCGCCGTCGAGGCTTTCGCGGCCGTTCCGAAAGGCAACGAACCTCTCGCTCGTGGACGGATCATCGAGGAAAAGAAGCCGGGGCTCTGGTCGATCCGATGGGACTCCCCGCCGCCCAAAAGCGCCGACTTCGCCGTGCTCGCGCTTTTGCCGTGCCAAGCCGCGAGAGGCTGGATCGCCTCGCGCTCGATCGACGACCTGATGGGCTGCGCGATGAGCTTGGAGGCGCTGCGCCGGATCGCCGATAAACGGCTGAAGGTCAACGTGACCGTCCTCCTTCATCGCGCGGAAGAAGTCGGCTTCATGGGCGCGCTCGACTTGATCGCCGAAGGCGCGGTCTCCAAGGACGACTCAGTGATCTCGGTCGAGACCTCGCGCGAGATGCCGGGCGCGCGGCCCGGCAAAGGGCCCGTCATCCGCTTGGGCGACAAGGCGACGCTCTTTGACGCGAACCTGACCGTCATCTTGGACGAGGCCGCGCGAGGACTCAAAGTCCAGCGCTTGAGGCTCACCGGCGGCACCTGCGAGGCGACGGCTTACCTCGCCTTCGGCTACGAGGCGGGCGGCGTGGCGATCCCGCTCGTCAACTATCACAACGGCTGGGGCGCGAAGGCGATCGCGGAGGAGCGCGTGCGCGCGTCCGACGTCAGGGGCGCGGTGCGGCTCTTGGTCGCGGCCGCTAAGGCGTTCTCGAAGGCGGTCCCGCGCGGGTCGCTGCGCCGGCGGCTTTCAGAACGCCACCGCCTCAACGAGCGGTTGCTTTAGCCGATCGCCAGCTCTTTTCGAGCTTGATAGAGATCGAACGCCGCCTGCGCGTTCATCCAAAACTCCGGGCTCATCTTGAAAAACCGCGCCAGGAGGAGGGCCGTCTCGGGTGAAATGCCGCGCTTGCCCCGGACGAGCGTGTTCACTCTCTGGATGGGAACATTCAGATCTTCCGCGAGCTTGGCCTGGGTGATTCCCATCGGCTCGAGAAACTCTTCGAGCAGTATCTCGCCCGGATGCGTCGGTTGTCTATGTTTCGGTATCACTTGTCATCACCCCCGATGGTCATCGGTGATCTCCACATCGTGAGCGGCGCCTTCGTCCCACTTGAAAATGATCCGGTATTGACCGTTGATCCGGACGCTATGGTATTCCTTCAAGTCGCCTTTAAGCTTCTCCAATCGATTGCCTGGAGGAACCGCCAGGTCGCCGATCTCGTGCGCCGCGTGGATCATGTCGAGCTTTCTGCCCGCGATCTTCCTCGCCTGCGCCGAGTTGTCGCCGTTCCATACGTCCTCGGTCCCCTTATCCCGAAAGGTTCTGATCACCTATGCATATATTAACACATTCCGTTAATTTATCAATAGAGGAGCTAATCCTCGTGGATCGGCCGGAAGTTGACGAGCGCGGCGCAGACGCGCGCCTGCCATGTGGCGAACGCGCGCAGCAGCGTCCGCAGTTCCTCTTCGTCGAAGGTCTTGCTCGACACGACGCGGGTCGCGCCGCCGTCCAGCTGGATCGCCACCTCGCGCTCGTCGCCGCGCAGCTCGAGGATCGTCGAGGCGAAGGCCAGCGTCGGCCGGTCGAGCAATAAGAGGCCGAAGTCGAAGGGCTCGGCCCGCGCGATCAACCAACTCGGCGCGCCCGACAGGTCGAGCGCCGGGGCTTTGGTGAGCTTGCCGGCGAGCGTCTCCGCGTCCTTATGGTGGATCACGAGCGAGACCGGCCTAAACGGCCGCACCGGCGCCCATAACAGGACCTGATACTCGTCCTCGACCTCGCCCTGCAGCTCGAGTTTGACCAGAGGCAGGCCGGCCGGGGCGCCGGAGCCTTCCAACGGCGCGATCCGCCACGCCGCCGCGTGCGTGCCCGTGATGTCGTCGGCGAGGATCAGCCTGACGCCGTCCGCTTCGGCCTTGACGTCGTTGATCGCGCGCGCGGCGGCCGCCAGGCGGCTTTTGACCGAGCGGTGGTAGATGAACGGCGTCACGAGGATCGCGATCAGGTACGACCACGTCGGCAGGTCGAAGACGTAGTCGACGCCGAAGATGAGGATCGCCGCGGCGACCGGGACGGCGTATTGGCGGTAGCCCCTGCCGCCGAACTGACGCAGCGCGGCCCACGAGGCGAGCGCGAGGAACGCCGTGACCGCGAGCGGCAGGGCTTGGGTCGCCGTCATCGAGGCATAGCTTAGCGGACGCTCGCGCGAGGCGCAAGCGGTGATCCGGACCGCGGGGTAATTTCCTAGAATGTTCGTCCGATGAAGATCTACACCCGCACCGGCGACGCGGGCCAGACGGGCCTTTTCGGCGGCGACCGCCTGTCGAAAGACGCCCCGCGCGTGGCCGCCTACGGCGACGTCGACGAGCTCAACTGCGCGCTCGGCGCGGCGCTGGCCGTTTTTCCAAAAGAAGAGAAGCTCGCGCCGCTTAAGGGCGCGCTGGCGCGCGTGCAAGAGGAGCTCTTCGTCGTCGGCGCGCTGCTCGCCACGCTACCCGGGAAGCTCGGCCAGTTGAAGCCTCCTTTTTCCAGCGGCCTCCCCGAGGACTCCGCCGCGCGTTTGGAGACGGAAATAGACTCGTGGACCGCCGAGCTCCCCGAGATGAAGCACTTCATCCTGCCCGGCGGCGGCCCGCTCGGGGCCGCGCTGCACCTCGCGCGCGCCGCCTGCCGCCGCGCCGAGCGCTCGGCGGTGACGTTGTCGCGCGAGGAGCCGCTTCCGGACGGCGTGCTCGTCTATCTCAACCGGCTCTCGGATCACTTGTTCGTCGACGCGCGCTGGGCCAACGCGAAGGAAGGCCGCCCGGAGACGCCGTGGCTGGGCCTCGCCAAGAAGTAGGATGAGCAAGACCCGCAACGTCCTTCTCCCCATTTTCCTCATCGTCGTCGTCGACGTGCTCGGCATGACGATCATCCTGCCCCTGCTGCCGTTTTACGCCGAGCGCTACGGGGCCACGCCGCAGGTCGTGGGCCTTCTCGTGACGACTTACGCGCTCTGCCAGCTCGTCGCCGGACCGATCTTGGGCCAGCTCTCGGATCGCCACGGGCGCCGCCCGCTGTTGATCGTCAGCCAGCTCGGCACTTTCGCGGGGTTTCTCGTCCTCGGCTTCGCGCGCACGCTGTGGCTGATCTTTTTCTCGCGTTTCCTGGACGGCATCACGGCCGGCAATCTGTCGCTCGCTCAAGCCTACATCTCGGACGTCACGGAGCCCAAGGACCGCGCCAAGTCCTTCGGCCTGATCGGCATCGCCTTCGGCATCGGCTTCCTGATCGGGCCGGCGATCTCGGGCTTTCTGTCGCAGTACGATTACTCTTATCCCGCATGGGCCGCCGCGGCGCTGTCGTTTACGAGCGTCTGCTGCACGTACTTCCTGCTGCCGCGGGCGGCGCCGCACGCCGGAGAAGAATCAGGCCCCGGCGGCAAGCGCCTGGGCGTGCTCGACTGGGGCGCCTACGCGCAGTACTTCAAGCGCCCGGAACTTGGGCGTTTGTTGGGAACTTTCTTCATCTTCTCGCTGATGTTCGGCCTTTTCCTCTCGGGCTTCGCGCTGTTCGCCGAGCGGCGGTTTACGACGGGCGGGCATCCGTTCGGGCCCAAGGAAGTGGGCTATCTCTACGCCTACTCGGGGCTCTTGGGCGTCTTCATTCAAGGCGGGCTGCTGGGACGGCTCGTCAAGAAGTTCGGCGAGAGACGCCTCGCCCTGGTCGGGTACGCGAGCGCGTGCCTGGGCTTGCTCGGCCTCTCGATGGCGCGGCCGCTCGGCGCCCTGCTTCTCGTCTTTTCCTTCACGGCCTTCGGCAACAGCGTGCTGCGGCCGTGCCTGACCGCGCTCGTCACGCACCACTCCGACCGCCGCGAGCAAGGGACGGTCCTGGGACTGACGCAGTCGCTTTACTCGATCGCGATGATCGTCTCGCCGCTCGTCTCGGGATGGCTGATCGGCGTCGGCCTGCTGGCGCCGTGGGCGCTCTTGGGCGCGGCGCTGGCCGCGTCGGGCTTCGCCGTCTCTTCGGGCGGCGGCGCCGCGCCGGCTACTGCTTGACCGACTGCGTCGCCGCGCTCGTCGGGCTGATCCCCGACGCGCCGTAACCGGGCGCCGAGCCATAGGAGGACGGCGAAGCGGTCGTGCCCGTCGTCGCCGCGCTGGCCGTGGCGCCCGTCGAGCCCGCGCCCGCCGCCCCGGCCGGCGTCGCCGCCGCGCCTCCGGGAGCCGCCGCGGCCGCGGCTTGGCCCAAGGTCGGCGCCGGAGCCGCAGCATCGGCCACGCACTTGCCCGTGGCGTCCTTATGGAACGCGCTCGGACAGCCGAGCGAGCTCTGGCCCAACGACGTGAATGAGCCTTTGGCGAAGGAGCCCGACCCGCCGGCTCCGGCGCCCGCGCCCGTGCTCGACGCGCTGCCGCCCGAAGAGCTCGCCGACGTGCCGAAAGGCTGCGTGACGATGTCTCCCGTCGCCGAACGCGGAGCGACGCGCCGGGACTGCTGCGCCGTCTTCTTCTTGGAGCGCTGCAGTTCGATGTTCGTATAGCTGCCGCCGTAGCCGAAGGCGCCGCCGGGCGCAAGCGAGGCTGCGAGATAAATCGCCAATAAAGCCTTCATATTCCAAGGATAACCCCTCGCCCTCGATCGCGCAAGACCCAGGTTTGATATACTGAGGTCATGTTGCTTGACCCGATCAACGCGATCACGAGCGTGAATTTCTACCGCCGGATCGTCGCCCAGAGCGCCGCCCGCACGTTCAGCTATCTGCTCTACGTCTCCCTGCTTTTCTCGATCGCCTCCACGGCGGCGCTCAAGGTGCGCGTCGGACCGGAGATCGACAAGACCTTCGCTTGGCTCGCCCAGTCGATGCCGACCGTGACGCTGCAGGCCGGCAAGGTCACTTCCTCGGCGGCGGGGCCGGTGACGGTGCGCCACCCGGACATCTCCGAGATCGCCGTGACCGTAGATACCGCGCGCGTCGAGCCCGTGAACGCCGACACGCTCGAGTCGAGCAAGGTCTTGGCGTATTTGACCGGAAGCGCGCTCTACGTGCGCGGGGCTCAGGGCCGCGTCGAAGTCTACGATCTCTCGAAGGCCGTGACTCCCAAGCCGGTCGTCATCGACGCCGCGTTCTACCAAAGCGCCGCGCGGCTTCTGTCGCGATTCCTCTATCCGCTCGCTTTCGTCTTCGGCTTCTTCTTCGTGATGATGTGGAAAACGGGGGCGAGCCTGATCTACGCGCTGCTCGCGCTCATGATCAACGCGATGGCCGAGGGCGGCCAGCCGTTCAACTGTCTCTTCAACCTCGCGGTCTACGCGCAGACGCTCGTGATCGCGCTGCAGGCGGTCTTTCTGTTTACGCCCGTCAGCCCTCCCGCCTTTCCGGTCATCGCGCTGATCTCCACGGGGGTCTATCTTTGGCTCGCGCTCAAGCGGCTCAAGCAATCGCCCGCGGCCCCTCCCGCCGCCGCCTAGCCGCGGCGCTGCTGCCGCTGGCTTTGGCGTCGCTGGCGGCCTCCAGCTGCTCCCGCGCGTTCCACGTCTCCGGCACCATCACGCTCGCCGCGCCGCTGCAAAGCCGCGCGCGGATGACCAATGGGGTCTTGTTCGTGATCGCCAAGAACCGCGGCGGCGTGCCGCTCGCCGTCAAACGCATCGTCAACCCGCAGTTTCCCGTCGACTTCTCGCTCGAGCCCGACGACCTCGTCGTGCCCGGCGCCCGCCTTTCCGACGCTTTGACGCTCGAAGTCGAGATGAACACGCACGGCAACGTCGGCAAGCCGGTCCGGGGCGATCTTGAGGGGGCGTCTCCCGATCTGGTCTACTCGGGGGACCGCGACGTCCACGTGGTGATCGACCGCGTGCGCAACTAGCGCGCGATCAGGTGAGGGATCCCGTCGACGACGGGATAGCTCTTCGCGCAGCGCGCGCAGTCGAGGGAAGAGGCGCCTTCCGTCAGATCTCCGTGGCAAACCGGGCAGGCGAGCAGCCGCAGCAGCTCGGCGTCGAACACGATCAGGCGACCGTAAGATCGGCGACGCGGAAGGTCGGCGCGCCCATCGCGCCGTAGAAGGTCAGGTCGTCGGCGACGCAGTCGACGCGGTCCAAGAGCTCGAGCAGGTTGCCGGAGATCATCGCGCCCTTGACCGCGTGCCCGACCTTCCCGTCCTTGACGGCGAGGCCCGAGACGCCGACCGAGAACTCGCCGGAGATGGGGTCCGCCATGTGCATGCCCATGACGTCCAACACGAGCACGCCGTCTTTCGTCGAGCTCATGAGCTCGTCGCGGCTCGTCTTTCCGGCCTCGAGATAAAAGTTGCTCGGGCCCGGGCCCGGCAGCCCGCGATAGGAGCCGCGGCCGGCGCTGGCGTTGCTCGCGCGGCCCTCGCGGGCGGCCGTGTAGGCGTCGTGGAAGAAATCCTTGACGACGCCGCTCTCGATCATGATCTTGCGCGCGGTCGGCGCGCCCTCGTCGTCGTAGAGCGCGCTCGCCATGCCCGCCTTCTTGCGCGGGTCGTCGACGAACGTCAGCAACGACGAGCCCACCTTCTGGCCGATCTTGCCCGCCAAAAGCGACTTGCCGCGCTGCGCCTCGTCGGCGCAGAGCAGTCCGGAAATGAGCTCTAAAAATTCACCCGACACCCACGGGTCGAAGATCACCGAGCGGCGTCCGCCGGGGAGCTTCGTCGCGCCCAGGAGGGCCACCGTGCGCTCAGCCGCCTGCCGCGCCACGAGGTCGAAATCGAGGGCCGCGGCGATCCGGGAGGATTGGTAAGCCGAACCCACCTGCAGCTCGCCCCCGTCGTCGCAGAGCGCCGACGCGCCGACGGAGCAGGAGCCTCCCCGCTCATGGGTCATCACGCCGCGCGTCGAGGCGATCGCCACTTCGCCGCGCGACTCAGAATAGCCCGCGCGCAGCACGGAGGCGACGCGCTTGTCGGCCTTTCGGACCCGCGCGCTCAGCTCCTCGAGGCGCGGTCGGATGACGTCCCAGCTCGTCGTGAAAAGCTTCTCGTCCCAGAGCGAGCGCGAAAGCTCCGCGTCGTCGGCCGCTTTCGGCGGAACGGGCAGCGCGCGCTTGTCGTCGGCCTCGACGTGCGGCAGCTGCTCCAGCGCGCGAGGCAAGAGCGCCATGGCGGCGTCCACGCTCGCCTGCCCCGCCGCGGCGAAGGCCATGCGGCCCGCGCCGATCACGCGCAGCCCGGCGCCCTCGGAGGCCGCGCTCTGGACGCCATCCAAGCGCCCGTCGCGCAGGTCGATGGAGCGCTCTTCGCTTCGAGAAAGGTACAGCTCGAGCTCGACGTTTTTGGGAGCGGCCGCGCGCAGCCGGACGAGCGCCTCCTCGGCAGTCTTCGCCAGGGCCGCCGTCACGGCTTCCACCCGAGGGCGGTCAGCCCCATATAAAGGAACAGGAAGGCGGTCAAAAGAAAGAACGCTCCCCATTTCCGGCGCTCGAGGGCGATGTAAGAATCATTCAATATCGTTTCGCGTATCAGGGTGTTCATCCGGGAGATCAAGTCCGGCCGGTAGAGATAGCCGAAGCCGAGCAGGAAGCAGAGCGCGCTCAACGTCAGCTTTGCGATCGGGGTCACGCGGGTTCCGCGCTATTATAGCGGTTCATGGCGAGCTCGACGCCCCGCTCGACGCAGTCGCGCACGGCGAGGTCGGCGCGCTCAAGCATGTCCTGAAGCTCTTTCTTTTCCGCGGGCTTAAAAGAGCTGAGCACGTGCACCGCCGAATCGACGCCCGGAGGCTGCCCGATGCCCAACCGCAGACGCGCGAAGGCCTCGGTTCCGAGGTGCCGGATGATCGATTTCATGCCGTTATGCCCTCCCGCCGAACCAGCCGGCTTGAGCTTCAGCCGGCCGAGGGGAAAAGCGACGTCATCGTAGCAGACGAGCAGCTCGTCGGCCTTGATCTTGTAGTAATGGCAGAGCGGCTGGAGGAACTCGCCCGAATCGTTCATGAACGTCATCGGCTTGGCCAGCATAAAAGCGGCGCCCCGGGCGAAATCGCCCGGGGCGCCTTTGAACTCTTCCCAACGCAGGCCCATCGCGTCGGCCAACCGGTCCACGAGCATGAACCCGACGTTGTGGCGGGTGCCCGCGTACTTGGTCCCGGGGTTGCCGAGACCGACGACCAGTCGAATAGCCAACGCCGAAGGCTACTTGCCTTCCTTCTTGGCCGGCTCCTTGCCCTTTTCCGCGGCGGGAGCGGCTTTGGCTTCCTTCGGGATGACCTTGCCTTCCTCGTCCTTCTTGCCCTTCGTCGAAGCGGACTCGGGCTCCGCGGGGGCGGCGGCGCCCTCGGCGCCGGGGACTGCGGCGGCGGGAGCGACCTCGGCGACCTCCTCCTTGACGATGGTCACGGACAAGACCATGTGGTCGGCGGCGTCCAAGACCTCGACGTCCGTCGGGATGCGCAGGTCCTTGACCGCCAGATGCTGGTGCAGCTCGAGCGACGAGACGTCGACGTCGATCTTCTGCGGGATCTTCGTCGGCAGCGCGCGCACGCGGAGCTCGCGCAAGTCGTGGACCAGGGTACCACCGTTGTTGCGCACGCCCGGAGCCTCGCCCACGATGTGCAGGGGGACGCGAGCCTCGATCTTCTCGGTCAGCGAGATGCGCTGGAAGTCGGCGTGAACGGGGCGGTCCGTCACAGGATGGCGCTGGAGCGCCTTGACGATGACCGTCTCCGTCGTCTTGTCGACCTTAAGATGAAGGATCGCGTTGACGCCGCCCTTCTTGCGGGCGGCCAGGAGCTCCCGCTCCGAAAAAGCGATCTGCACGGCCGGCTTGTCGCCGCCGTAGATGACGCCCGGGACTCTATTGCCCGCGCGGATGGTCGAGAGCTCCTTTTTGGTGCCCGCGCCCTTTCTTGCTTCAACCGTCAACGTGATCTCTTCCATGACTTGCACTGTTCTCCTTACGTTAAGCTAAATCTTCAAACGAAAAGCGCGCTGATCGACTTGCCTTGGTGATTGCGCGCGATCGCTTCTCCCATCAGCCCCGCGATGGACAAGACTTTGATCTTGCCGCCTTCGAGGTGCCTGACCGGGATCGAGTCCGTCAAAATCATCTCCTCGAGCATCGAAGCCTCGACGAGGTCGCGCGCGGCGCCGGAAAGGACGCCGTGCACGCAGGCGGCGTAGACCTTCGTCGCGCCGTTCTCGCGGATCTTGGCCGCGACCTTGGTCAGCGTGCCGCCGGTGTCCACCATGTCGTCCAAGATGATGCAGTTCTTGCCCGCCACGTCGCCGATGATGTTGTAGACCGAGGCTTCGTTCGGCCGCGGCCGCCGCTTGTCGATGATGACGAGCTGGGCGTTCAAGCGCTTGGCGAAGGCGCGCGCGCGCTCGACGCCGCCGACGTCGGGACTGACGACGCAGAGGTTCTTCAAATTCTTCTTGCGGACGTATTCGAGGATGATCGGGGCGGCGTAGAGGTGATCGACCGGGATGTCGAAGAAACCCTGGATTTGCGACGCGTGCAGGTCCATCGTGATCACGCGGTTGGCGCCGGCCGTCGTGATCAGATTCGCCATCAACTTCGAGCTGATGGGCATGCGCGGCGCGGCCTTGCGGTCGGCGCGCGCGTAGCCGAAATAGGGGATGACGGCCGTGATGCGGCCGGCCGAGGCGCGGCGCAGCGCGTCGATCATGATCAAGAGCTCGATCATGTTCTCGTTGACCGGGCGGCAGGTCGGCTGGATCACGTAGCAGTCCGAGCCGCGCACGTTCTCCTCAATCTGGACGTTGATCTCGCCGTCGGCGAAGCGGCCGACGTGCGCTTGGCCGAGCGGCATCTTGAGATAGCGCCCGATGTCTTCGGCCAGCGGGCGGTTGGCGTTGCCCGTGAAGAGCTTGAGGTGCTGGAACAGTTTGATCCCGTCGACGTAGCGCGTCTCCGCGCTGGACCTCGAGGGCGTGCTCGACTCCGGAGGGGCGGTCTTCGTCGTGAGCGTTCGGGCCATGTTTATTTTTCTTTATTCACTTGGCGCGCGCGGGCGATCGCGAGCGCCTCGTCGGGAACGTCCTCGGTCACCGTCGAGCCGGCCGCGATCTTGGCGCCGCGGCCGATCTTGACGGGGGCGATGAGGTTGACGTTCGAGCCGACGAACGCCTTGGCGGCGATCGTCGTCTTGTGCTTGGCCTTGCCGTCGTAGTTGCACGTGATGGTTCCGGCGCCGATGTTGACGTCCTCGTGGATCTCGGCGTCGCCGATATAGCTCAAGTGGTTGATCTTCGTGCCGAAGCCGACGCGCGAGGCCTTGACCTCGGTGAAGTTGCCGATCTTGGCGCGCGGGCCGATCACGGACTCGGGCCGGATGTTCGCGAACGGCCCGATCGTCGTCTTCTCGAGGATGCGGCAGCTCTCGAGCTGCGACATGCGGACGTCGCACTCGTTGCCGATGACGACGTCCTGCATGTGCGTGAACGGCCCGATCTTGCACATCTTGCCGATCTTGGTCTTGCCGCGCAGGATGACGCCCGGCAGGATCGTCGAGTCCTGGCCGACCTCGACGTCGGCGTCGATGTGAGTGGATTGCGGGTCCAAGATCGTCACGCCCGAGAGCATCAAGCGCTCGAGCATGCGGCGGTTCATGATGCGCTCGGCGGTCGAAAGCTGGATGCGGGAATTAACGCCTAATACTTCCTCCGGGACCTGGCTCACGTAAGCGTTGACCTTGCCGCCCTTATGGCGGATGAGCTCGAGGATATCGGTCAAGAAGTGCTCCTTCTTCGGACCTTTTTCTCCGATGTCCTTCAAGCCCGTCAGCAGGTTCTCGACCTCAAAGCAGTAGGCGCCCGAGTTGATCTCGTTGATCGAGAGCTCCTTGGACGTTCCGACCGATTCCTCGACGATGCGCAGCACCTCGCCCAGGGGCGAGCGGACGATGCGGCCGTAGCCCTTGGGGTTGGCGAGCTTGGCGGTCAAGAGCGTGACCTGGCCCTTCTGGTCCTCGTGGCTCTGCGCCAGCGCGTAGAGGCTTTCGTAGGTCAGCAGCGGCGTGTCGCCGCACAAGACGACCGTCGTCTTGTGCTTCTTCATGAACGGCACGCTTTCCAAGACGGCGTTGCCCGAGCCGAGCTGCTTTTTCTGCTGGATGAAGGTGATGGGACGGTTGATCTGGCACTCTTTGGCGATCTCTTGGATCTCCGCCTTGACGCGCTCGGCCTCGTGGCCGATGACGACGCCGATGGCCTGCGGCTTCAAGGCGTTGGCCAGGCGCAAGATGTAGAAGAGCATCGGCCGCCCGCCCACGTGGTGCAAGACCTTCGGGACGGCGGACTCCATGCGCGTGCCTTCGCCCGCCGCCAAGATCAGCACCGCCAGCGACTTCTGTCCTTTGTGATTGTTGTTCGAGTGGATCATGGTCGTTTGATCTAAATTTTCATTCCCAGGCCTGGATTCGAACCAGGAATAACGGATTCAAAGTCCGCTGTGTTACCATTACACCACCTGGGAGTCAGAGCTGGGATCGGAGGACGGCACGCCGCCGCGCTTGACCTCCTCGTGGTAGCAGGCGATGACCCGGTCTTCCAAGACCTTGCGAAAATCCATGTTGATCGGATGGGCGATGTCCTTATACGTGCCGTCGGGCAGCTTGCGCGACGGCATGCACAAGATGAGTCCTTTGTTGCTCGAGATGATCTTCATGTTCCGCACGACGAAGCAATTGTCGAAGGTCACGGTCGCGAAGGCCTTCAGCTTGTCTTCGTTGCGCAGATGAACGCGGATTTCCGTGATCTCCATTACCCGTGGCAACTGGTCAGATAGACCTTCCAAGGATAGCCTCGAAGGCGTTTGACGCACTCCTCGCCTTCCTGATGCGAGGACACAAAACCGAAAACCGAAGACCCCGAGCCCGACATGCGGACAAATCGCGCGCCGGCGCGCTCGAGGATGGACCTGGCCTGGGCGACCCGCTCCAGTTCCGGCAGCTTGGCCTCTTCCAGGCGATTAAACAACAGACCGCCCCACTCGTCGACGGGGCGGCTTTTTTTAAGAGCGGCAAGCAGTTTATTAAGTTGGGAAAGCCTTGTCAACACGACGGGCCTGGAAGGCTTTTCGAGGGTCTTGTAGACGGACGGGGTGGCGACGTGAAGACCCGGATGGGCGAGGACCATATAAGGTAAAGACTTGCCGATCGCGACGCCCTTCAAGCGGTCGCCGATGCCGGTCCCCAAGCAGAACGCCTCAGGGCGCAGGAAGAACGGGACGTCGGCGCCGAGCGTGACCGCGATCTCGTGGAGCTTCTTTTTCTTCTTGGCGTCCAATTTGATGTCGAAGAGCTTCGCCAAGCCGAGCAGCGTCCCCGCGGCGTCGGAGGAGCCGCCGCCCAACCCCGCTCCCATCGGGATGCGTTTGGTGAGGACGATCTTGACGCCCTGCCCGACGCGGAACGCCTTGTAGAACGCGCGCGCCGCGCGCATGACGAGGTTGTCCTCGCCCGCGGACAGCGCGGGCGCGCCGGCTTCTTCCGAAGGAATCTCGAGCTGGATTTCGCCGGTCTGATCGGCGGTCATGTCGAGCACGTCGTAGAGGTTGATCTTCGCGAAGAGGGTGGCGAGCCGGTGATAGCCGTCGGGGCGCTTGCCGGTGATCTCGAGGAAAAGATTGACCTTCGCCGGGCACTGCACCTTCAGACTCATGGCTTGCTTCCCATCCCGTCGTTCGCGGCCGTCAGGGGCTCGAGGTCGAGCTTGACGTTGTCGAACTCGATCGACATCGTGTAGCCTCGACCCGAGCCGACGAGGCGCTTGGGCACGAAGCGTCCCTCATAACGGGCGAAATCCTGGAGCTCGAGATTGAAATCGGGCCGCGCCGCCGGCGATACGTCCACGGCCAAACCGCCCTCGCGGGCGATCTTGATCTTCCAGCCGGGAACGTCGACGAAGCGGCTTCTCCAATGCTTCTCGTAGCGCGCGGGCCTGAGGGTCCAGAGCTCGCCGGAAAGATAGGCGCGCGCGGCGGTGAACAGCTGGGCGGCGGCGTCCGCGACGGCTTGGTCGTCGAGCCCCTCGACGTGGATCGGGTCCATTTGAAACCCTTGCGGGCCCGCGCGCACGCGAAAGAGCGGCGTAAACAGCGGCCCGAGCAGGTCGACGTCGAGCTCCTGGCCCTTGAACGTCAGCAGCCCGCGAAATTTCATCGAATGGCCGAGCACGGCGGCCTTGATGTCGCAAAGCCCGCTCACTTTCTTGAGCCCGCCCTGCGCCAGCCGGAAGAAATCGAGCGAAAGCTCGCCGAGCTTTTCCGACGAGAAGCGGCGCTCGAGCTTGCGCGACTTCTGCGGCAGCGGCGACTGCTCGGTGGCCAGCGACTCCGCGCGCCGCCAGAAAAGCCACGCCTTCTCGCGCTCGCCCAGCGCGTCGTAAGCGTCGCCGACGTGCTCCCAGACCGTCTCGTCTTCCGGGAGCCCTTTGAGCGCGGCGAGAAGGTCCGACAGCGCCTCCGTCGACCGGCCGAGCTTGAAGCGCGCCCAGCCGAGCGAATCCTGATAGGCCGCGTTTTGCGGATCGAGGGCCACGGCGCGCGCGATCATGTCCTCGGCCTCGCCGAGCTTGAGACCGCGGTCGGCCAGCGAGTAGCCGAGATAATTGAGGACGGCGGCGTCGTCGGGCTTATCGGCGAGCAGGTCTCGGAACTGGGCCTCGGCCCCCGTGATGTCGCCGGTCTTCTCGAGCAGCACGCCCAATTGATAGCGCGCGTCCCGGAAGTCGGGCTTGAGCGCCAGCGCCTTGCGCAGCACCTTGATCGCGTCGGCGTCGCGCTTGAGGTCGTCGTAGCCGAGCGCGAGGAAATAGGCGAGCTGGTCGTTGTTGGGCCAGCGCGCCAACCCCGCCTCGAGGACGGAGACGGCGTCGTTGAGCCGGCCGGCTTGCGTGAGGTAATAGCTCAAGCGCATGCTCAAGGCCGGCTCGTCTTTGAGCGCCGCGCTCGAGCGCAGATAGGTCGCCGCCTTCAGGTAGTCGCCCTCGCGTTCGGCGTCGAGCGCGAGCCAGTGATTGGCCGTCGGATCGTCAGGTTGGGCGTTCTTGGCCTCCTGGAACTGGGCTCGCGCCTTGTCGTACTCTCCATTCGCGAAATAAATCTGCCCGATGTGATTGAGAAGCGCGGCGTTCTGCGACTCGATCTTGGCGATCTGGAGGTACTCGTCGAGCGCGGCCTGCGTCGAGTGCTGCGTCTCGTAGGCCTGCGCGAGCGCGTAGCGCGCGGGAAGCGCGTCGCCCTCGGGATCGAGCTCGATCGACGCCTTGAGCTCCTTCTCGGACGACGGGAACCTTCCTTCCTGGAGATCGATCTTCGCGAGCTGGAAGTGGGCCTCCGCGGCCTCCTCGGGATTCTGCTCGAGGAAGCGCTGGAGCAGCTCGCGCGCCTTCTGCGGCGACTTGGCGGCGAGCAAGCTGCCGAGCGAGAAGATCGTCTCGGCCGACTTCGGATCGAGCTTGAGCGCGGTCTCGAAGGAAGCCTCGGCCTCGTCGAGGCGGCCGAGGGCCCAGCACACCCGTCCGATGAGAAGATGCGACGACGCGCTCTTGGGCTCGAGCTCGACGACCTTGCGGGCCCAGCGCTCGGCCTTGTCCGGCTGGCCGATCTCGAGCGAGAGCTCGGCCGCTTGGCGGCAGATGAAAGCCGAGTTCGGATCGGCCGCGAGCGCCTGCTCATAAGCTTCGAGGGCCTCGGCGTAGGCCCCTCGGCGCTCGGCGAGCATCCCGCGGAGATAGGCCATCTCCGCGGTCTTCGCGATGACGCCAGACGGCGCCTCGGCCCGGGCGCTCGGCGCGAGGACGCCGAAGGCCGGGAAAGCGAAGACAAAGACGGCGAGCAACGGGGCGGAGGCTTTCAAGGAAGATTCCGATCCATCAGGACGGCGTCGGAGCCGTCATTATAAAACTTTGGGCGGCGGCCGACAACGCGAAAGCCCGCGGCCGTGTAAAAGTTTTGTGCGCGGACGTTGCGCGCGCCCACCTCGAGCGTCACGCGGGTAAGCCTCAGCGAGCGCGCCGTCTCGAAAAGCGCGTCGAGCAAGGCGCGGCCGGCCCCACGGCGGTCCTCGCGCGCGGCGATATCGACGATCTGCGCCTCATCGGGCGCGATACGCGCGATCAAATAGCCGAGGACTCCGGCGGCGCCCTCGGAGACGAAGAAGAGCGACCCATCGCGCTCTATTTCTTCTTCGAGCGCCGCGGGCGGCCAGCCGGCGGATTCAGTCCGCGCGCGAGCGACCGCGGCGACCGCCGCGACGTCAGCGCGCCGCGCCGGCCTGACGCTTGGCTTTTGCTTCATAACCGGCCGGCTTGAGATAAAGCGGCTCGAATGCGGGCTTGCGGCCCGAGGCGATGATCGCGGCGGCGGCGGCGGCGAGGTCCTCGGCCGTCGGGTCGGCCTCGAGGAGCTCCGCGCCGCGATCGCGCAGGGCGGCCCGGACGCCGGGCCAGCCCGCGGCGTCCACCCAGACGGGAGGCTCGGCGGGCGCGAGCCCCTTGGGGCCTCGCGCGAAGAGCTGGCAGAATTTCTCGTCGCGCCAGCCCGGCACGACGACGGCGATCAGCGCGCCGTTCGCGCGCGTGGCGGCGGCCTCGAGGCGCGAGACGGCGAGCGCGCGCTTCTTGAGCGCGCCGGCGGCGACGGCCGCGAAGGCCATGCCGATGCGGATGCCCGTGAAGCGCCCGGGGCCGCTGGCGGCGGCGAAGGCGTCGAGCTCATCGATGCGCAGGCCGGCCCGCTTGAGAAGCGCGTCGACCCGCTTGATGAGCGTCTCGTCGTGAGGCTTGGCCAAGACCTTGTGGAAACGATAGACCTTGCCGCCCGAGAGAAGCGCGAGGCTCAGAGGCTCGCCGGCCGTGTCGATCGCGAGGATGTTCATCGCGCGATGCCCGCGAGCAGCGCGCGCGAGCGCTTTCCGCGCGCCTTGAACGCGAGCCGCCGCGCGCCGGCCGCGTGCGCGAGCCGCACCTCGAGGCGGTCTTTGGGATAGAAGATCTCCCCCGCCTCAGGCCACTCGATCACGCAAGCCGCGCGCGGGTCGCGGACGAAGTCCTCGATGCCGATGTCGCCGGTCTGGTCCGCGTCGACGCGATAGAGATCGAGATGATGGAGCGTGAGCCTCTTGCCGCGGTACTCGCGGGCGAGCCCGAATGTGGGGCTCATCACGCGGCCGCGGCAGCCCGCGCCTTTGGCCAGGCCCTTCGTCAAAGTCGTCTTGCCGCTGCCGAGGTTGCCGTAAAGGCAGATGACATCAAGGGGCTTGAGAAGCTTGCCCAGCCGCAGGCCGACGGCGGTGGTCTCGTCGGGGGAATGGGTCGTGACGGTCACGCGGTCAGATTAGCAAATCGACCGCGCGGCACGCGCGCCAGCCCAAACCGCGGCGGCAACATACTGTGGCCGGCCACAATATGTTGCCGCATCGTCATCCGCCACGTGGCGGATGACGGTCACAGCCGCGAGAAAGCTTCGCCGAGAGACTCGACGACGTCTTGGGCGGTCATCGCGTGCGGGCCGAGGCGCTTTTCGGCGGCGTCGCCCGCGAGGCCGTGCAGGTGCGCCCCGAGCGCGGCGGCCAAGAAGGCCGTCTTGCCTTCCACGCGGGAAGAAGCGAGCATCTGCGCCCACAGCCCGGCGATGAGGCCGGTCAACACGTCGCCCGTGCCTCCTTTGGCCAGACCCGCTCCGCCCGTGGCGTTGGCGAGGACGCGCTCGCCGTCGCTGACGAGCGAGCGGTGGCCCTTGAGCAGCGTCACCGCGCTCCAATCGCGCGCCAGACGCAGAGCCGCGGCCTCGCGGTCCGCCATCACGGCGCGCGTCGAAGTCTTCAAGCAGCGCGCTGCCTCGCCCGGATGAGGGGTCAGCACGCAGGGCTCCTTGCGCGCGCCCATGAGCTCGCGCACGCCCGGGTCGTCCTCGCCCGCCAGAATGTTGAGCGCGTCGGCGTCGATGACGGCCGGGACCGGCAGCGAGGCGAGCGCGAGCAAGACGAAGCGCTGCGTGTCGGGGTTCTGCGAGAGGCCCGGACCGATCGCGAGGACCGAATACTGACGCTCTTTGTGGGCGGCCTTGAGGCGCCCCACGCCGTCGGGGCGCAGGCAGCCCGCCGAGTTCTCGGGCAGCCCGAGCGTGAGCGCCTCGGGAACGTGGCCCGCCACGGCGGCCTGAAGCGAGGCCGGCACGGCGAGAGTCACCAGGCCCGCGCCCGAGCGCAGCGCCGCGCGCGCGCACAAGATCGAGGCCCCGGCCATGCCGCGCGAGCCCGCCGCGATCAGGACGTGGCCGAAGGTGCCCTTGTGGTCGTCGACGCGGCGCGCGACGAGCGCGGCGCGCAGCTCTCCTTTAGATAGGAACTTCATTGGCGGATCGCCACGGCGACGGCGTAGCGGTCGCTGTGCGACAGCGAGAGCTTGAAGCCCTTGGCGGGCTTGCCTTTGATCAGCACGCTCGGCTTGCCGCGCTCGTCGTTGGCGACGGAGATGTCCTTCAAGCTAAGGCCCTCTTTATCGATCGCCTTCCAGACCGCTTCCTTCGCCGCGAAGCGCACGGCGTAGTGCTGCCATGGCAGCTTCTTCGCGCCGCAGTAGGCGATCTCCGCCTTCGAGAAGACCCGGTCCAAGAACTTGGGCGTCTTTTTGACGAGGTCGCGCACGCGATCGATCTCGACGATGTCGAGGCCTATCTCCATCAGAGCTGCTGCACGAAGCGCAGCTTGACGCCCTGCGGCACGCGCCCCTCGACGACGGCGACGACGTCGGCGCACCAGCTGCTCGAGCCGCCGCCGTTGGTGATCGGCACCTGCGCGTCGTTAGACCAGACGAGCGGCTGCGATTGCCGGCCGGACAGATACGAGACGCCCTTGGCCGGGTGATCGACGCACCAGACGACGGGCTTGCCGGCTTCGGCCGTCTCGTAGGTCATCGGCCAGAGCTTGGCCTGCTCGACGAGCGGCGCGACGGCCCGCCGCGCCGTGTTTTTCTCGGATATCTGGGTCCCGAAAAAGCTCCACGGGAACTCGCAGAGCGCGACGAAAACGATCGCGGCGAGCGAGGCGAACGCGGCGCGCCGGAGAGCGTCTTGCCGGCCGCTATTCGACGGTGACGCTTTTGGCGAGGTTACGGGGCTGGTCGACATCGCATCCTCTCAGGTCCGCGATATGGTACGCCAAGAGCTGGAGCGGGATCGTGTTGACGATCGGCGAGAGGATCTCGGGCACGACCGGCAGCGCGATCGTGAAGTCGGCGCCCTTGAGCTTGGGATCGCCCTCGGTGCCGAGCACGATCAGCTGCGCGCCGCGCGCCTTCACCTCTTCGAAAGACGAGATCATCTTCTCCTGCACCCGCGAGCGCGTGGCGATGGCGACGACGGGCATGTTCTCGTCGATGAGGGCGATCGGGCCGTGCTTGAGCTCGCCGGCGGCGTAGCCCTCGGCGTGGATGTAGCTGATCTCCTTGAGCTTGAGCGCGCCCTCGAGAGCGACCGGGAAATTCACGTAGCGCCCGATGAAGAGGAAGTGCTCTTTCTTGTAGAACTTGCGCGCGATCTCCTTGATCTGGGGCTCGAGCTTGAGGGTCTGACGGATGTGCCCCGGGAGCTTCAAGAGCTCGTCGATGAAGCCGCGGACCTCTTGCTCGGACACGGTCGCGCGCGCGAGCGCGCAGTGAAGCGTGAAGATCGCCATCGCCGTCAGCTGGCCGATGAACGCCTTGGTCGAGGCCACGCCGAACTCGGGGCCGCAGTGCGTGTAGAGGTTGTAGTCCGCCACGCGCGTGATCGCCGAGCCGACCGTGTTGCAGATCGCGAGGACCTTCGCGCCTTTGTCCTTGCACAGGCGCACGGCCGCGAGCGTGTCCGCGGTCTCTCCCGACTGGCTGACGGTGACGACGAGGTCGTCGGGGCCGACGGAGGTCTCGCGATAGCGGAACTCGGAGGCGGTCTCGACGTGGACCGGGATCGCGCAGAAGCGCTCCAGCCAATATTTGCCGATCAAGCAGGCGTGGTAGGCCGTGCCGCAGGCGACCATGTGGATTTGCTTGGCGTCCTTCATCGCCGCGTCCGGCATGCCGGCCTCGCGCTTGAGGCCGTCCTTGAGCGGGAAGAAGCGCCCGCGCATCGTGTCCTCGCACGACGTCGGCTGCTCGAAGATCTCCTTGAGCATGAAGTGGCGGTAGCCGGCCTTCTCGGCCATCGTGCGGTCCCACTGGATCGTCGTCGGAGCTTTCTCGATCTTCTTGCCCGCGAGGTTGAAATAGGTGCAGCGGTCGGCCTTGAGCACGGCCATCTCGCCGTCTTCCAGGAAGACCGCTTTCCGTGTATGGGCAAGAAACGCCGGGATGTCGGACGCGAGGAAGTTCTCGCCCTGGCCTAGGCCGATGATCAGCGGCGAGGCCGTTTTTGCGGCAATAATGACGCCGGGAGCCTTCGACCACAAGACGGCGAGCGCGTAAGCCCCGCGCACTTCATTGAGAGCCAAGCGCGTGGCCTCGAACAATAAAGGCTCGTTGAAGTCGGGCGTGCGGGGAGTCGTCGGGCCGACGAGGGTCTTGAGCTTCTCTTCGATCAAGTGGGCGACGACCTCGGTGTCGGTCTCGGACTGGTACGTATGCCCGGCGCCGAGCCGCTCCCTGATCTCGAGATAGTTCTCGATGATGCCGTTATGGATGACGACGACTTCCCCCGAGCAATCGGCGTGCGGGTGGGCGTTCTCCTCGGACGGCTTGCCGTGCGTGGCCCAGCGCGTATGGCCGAGAGCGACGATGCCCTTGAGAGGATCCTTCTTGAGCAGCGTCTCCAAGTTGACGAGCTTGCCCGAGGCCCGGCGGCGGACGATCTGCTCCCCGTCGACGACGGCCAAGCCGGCCGAGTCATAGCCCCGGTACTCGAGGCGCTTCAAGCCCTCGAGCAGGAGCGATTGAGCCTGCCTAGATCCGGCGTAGCCGACGATGCCGCACATGTCTGTCTCTAGTCTATCCTTTTAATTGATCAGGCCTTTCATCTCCGTCACGGCCGATTTCAGGCCGACGAAGACCGAGCGCGCGACGATCGAGAAGCCGATGTTGAGCGCTTGGAGATGCGGGATGCGGGAGACGGCCTGGACGTTGTGATAATCGAGGCCGTGGCCGGCGTGAAGGTTCAAGCCCATCTCGTGGGCGAGATAGCCCGCGAGCTCGAGGCGCTCGAGTTCGGCCTTGGCCTTGTTCTTGCCCTCGGCGGTCGTATAAGCGGTCGTGCAGAGCTCGACCGTGTCGGCGCCCAAGGCCTTGGCCTGGCGAACGGCCGCCGCCTCGGGATCGACGAAGAGGCTCACCTCGATGCCGGCCGCTTTGAGCTTCTCGACCGTTTTGCCCAGGCTCTTCATAGAGCGCAGGTCGAGTCCGCCCTCCGTCGTGACTTCCTGGCGCTTCTCGGGGACGATGCAGATGGATCCCGGCTTGGCCTTGAGCGCGATCTGCACGATCTCCGGCACATCGGCCATCTCGAGATGCGTCTCGCCCTTGAGGCGGCAGAGCTTGAACAAATCATCGTCCTGAAGATGCCTTCGGTCCTCGCGTAGATGGCAGACGATCATGTCCGCCCCCGCGGAGCGCGCGACCTGCGCGGCCGCGATGGGGTCGGGGTCGATGTCGCGGCGGGCTTGGCGCAGCGTCGCGACGTGGTCGATGTTGACGCCGAGCTTGACGGGGCGGCCGAATTTCGAGGCGGTCATGGGCGGGCTCCTTGCATGGATGCTACTTCTTCTTCGAAGGCGTCGGCGAGTTGCTTGGCCAGCTCCTTGACGCGGGAGCGGCTCGGGCCTTCGATCATGATGCGTAAAAGCGGCTCGGTTCCGGAGTAGCGCAAGACGACGCGGCCATTGTCGCCGAGCTCGGACTCGATCTTCTTGACCAGCGCTTGGACGCTTCCGAGAGAATCCAGGCGCGGCTTGGCGGCGACGCGGAGATTGACGAGCACCTGAGGCACGGCGCGAAACGCCTTTCGCACGTTCGAGAGCGGCTTGCCGGAGTCGCGCAGCGCGGCGAGGGTCTGCAGCGCGGTGAGCATGCCGTCGCCGGTCGCGGCGAAGCGCCGGAAGATGACGTGCCCCGAGGCCTCGCCGCCGAGCGAGAGGCCGTCTTTCTCGATCGCCTCGGTCACGTTGCGATCGCCGACGGGGACGCTGACGACGCGGATGCCTTGCTCGTTGAGCGCGTTGACCAAGCCGACGTTCGACATGATCGTCAGCACGACGGCGTCCTTCTTGAGAAGCCCTTGGCGGCGCAGCCGCTGGGCCGAGAAGCAGATGATCGCGTCGCCGTCGAGCAGCGCGCCCGTTTCATCGGCGAAGATCGCGCGGTCGGCGTCGCCGTCGAAGCAGACGCCGCAATCCGCGCGCCGGCGGCGGACTTCCTTGCTCATCGCGGACGGATGCAGCGCGCCGCAGCCCGCGTTGATGTTCTTGCCGTCGGGTGCGCAAGAAAGCGGGAACACCTCGGCGCCGAGGCTCTCGAAGAGCGCGGGCGCGAACGCGGACGCGGCGCCGTTGGCGCAATCGACGATCAGGCGCAGGCCCGAGAGGTCCGTCGTCGCCGGGAAGGTGCTTTTTAGGAAATCGACATAGCCCCGCGACAGCTTGGCGCCGCTCTCCGCTTTCGCGCCGGTGCCGCCGAAGCGCGTCTTCTCGGTCTTCAAGATCGCCTCGATGCGGTCTTCGGTGTCGGGATCCATCTTGTAGCCCGCGGCGTCGAAGAACTTGACGCCGTTGAACTCGGCCGGGTTGTGGCTCTCGGAGATGACCGCGCCGCCGATGGCGCCTTGCCGGGGGACGAGATAGGAGACGCCGGGAGTCGGGATCACGCCGAGATCGATCGCCCGCACGCCGGAGTCCGCGAAGCCCGCGACGACGGCGCGCAAGAGGGACGGGCCCGAGCCGCGCGTGTCGCGACCGATGAGCATCGCGGGCGCCGTCCCGTTGCGCTTGACGCCCTGCTGCATGATCTTGGCCGCGATCGCGGCGATGCGCCGGACGTTGCTCTCCGTGAGGGGTTCTTGCCCGGGAATCCCGCGCACGCCGTCGGTGCCGAAGAGCCGCTCGCTCATGAGGCTCCCGAGACGCTCGCCCAAAAAGCGAATGCCTTTCGCGTCGCGCCCACGTCGTGGACGCGCGCCACGCGCACGCCCCGTTGCGCGGCCCAAACGGCGGCGGCGAGCGACCCCGGCAGCCGATCTTCGGGGCCGGAATCCGGCGAGATCTTGCCGAGGAACGACTTGCGCGAGGCGCCGAGGACGACCGGCGCGAGTTTCGCCAGCTCGCCCAGGTGCTTGAGCAGCGAGAGATTGTGCTCGAGCTCCTTGCCGAAGCCGATGCCGGGGTCGATCAGGACCTTGGCGGCGTCTCCGCCGGCTTTGGCGAACGCGGCGACGCGCTCCTCCAGAAAATCGCGGACTTCGCGCACGACGTCGCGGTAGCGCGGCGCTTGCTGCATCGTCTTCGGGCTCTCGCCCAGCATGTGCATGACGATCACCGCGTCGAACTTCACGGCCTCGTCCATCATTCGGCTGCTTCTAAGAGCCAGCACGTCGTTGAGGATCGAGGCCCCGGCCTCGCGCGCCGCGCGCGCGACGATCGCCTTATCGGTGTCGACCGAGAGCAAGACATCCGTCTTGCTCTTGATCTCCTCGATGACCGGCAGGACGCGCGCGAGCTCCTCGTCGATGGAAACCGGCTCGGAGCCGGGCCGCGTCGACTGGCCGCCCACGTCGAGGATGTCGGCCCCTTCCTCGATCATCTTCAGCGCGCGGGCGACGGAGGTTTCTTTCGAGGGCGTCCTGCTCCCCGGGAAAAAAGAGTCCGAAGTGACGTTGACGACGCCCATGATCAGCGGGACCGCGCGCCCGCCGAACAGCGGGGCGACGCTAGGCAAGGCCGGCTTGCAGGATGGCATCGATGTCCTCGCCGCTGAGGACCTCGCGGTCGAAGAGCTTGGAGGCGAGGTCGTCGAGGATCTTCTTGTGCTTGGTCAGCAGCTCGGTGGCCTTGGTCTGGGCGTCGATGACGATCCGCTTGACCTCCTCGTCGATGAGCTGGGACGTGCGCTCGGAAAAGCCGTTGGACTGATTGAGGTCGCGGCCCAAGAACACTTCCTGGCTCGGCTTCTTGAGCGAGAGCGGCCCGACCTTGTCGCTCATGCCGAACTCGGTGACCATCTTCATCGCGTAGCCCGAAGCCTTGGCGAGGTCGTCGGAGGCGCCGGTCGTGATCTCGTGGAAGATCAGCTCCTCGGCGCAGCGCCCGCCGAGCAGGACGGCGAGGCGGTTCAAGATCTCGGTGCGCGAGGTCAGGTACTTGTCCTCGGTCGGGAGCTGCAAAGTGTAGCCGAGCGCGTGCCCGCGCGAGACGATCGAGACCTTGTGCACGGGATCGGTGTTGGGCAGGAGCTTGGCGACGAGCGTATGCCCCGACTCGTGATAGGCGACCACCTTCTTTTCCTTCTCGGACATGAGGCTCGATTTTTTCTGCGGGCCGGCCATCACGCGCTCGATGGCCTCCTCAAGATCGACCATGCCCACGCCTTCGCGATTCTTGCGCGCGGCCAGCAGCGCCGCCTCGTTGATCACGTTCGCGAGGTCCGCGCCCGAATAGCCCGGCGTGCGGCGGGCGATCACGGCGAGGTCGACGTGGGCGTCCATCTTGACGGCGCGCGCGTGGACCTTGAGGATCTCCTCGCGGCCCTTCTGATGCGGCACCGGGATCATGATCTGGCGGTCGAAGCGGCCCGGGCGCAGCAAGGCGGGGTCGATGACGTCGGGGCGGTTGGTCGCCGCGATCAGGATGATGCCCTGGTTCTGCTCGAAGCCGTCGAGCTCGATCAAGAGCTGGTTCAAAGTCTGCTCGCGCTCGTCGTGGCCGCCGCCGATGCCCGCGAAGCGGTGCCGGCCGACGGCGTCGAGCTCGTCGATGAAGATGACGGCCGGAGCGGCCTTCTTGGCCTGGTCGAAGAGGTCGCGCACGCGCGAGGCGCCGACGCCGACGAACATCTCGACGAACTCGGACGCGGAGGCTGAAAAGAACGGCACGCCCGCTTCGCCCGCGACGGCGCGCGCGAGCAGCGTCTTGCCCGTGCCGGGCTGGCCGAAAAGGAGCACGCCGCGCGGCATCTTGCCGCCGAGCTTGGTGAACTTCTCGGGGCTCTTCAGGAACTCGACGATCTCCTGGAGCTCTTCCTTGGACTCGTCGCAGCCCGCGACGTCGGCGAAGGTGGTTTTCTTCTTCTTCTCGTCGACCATCTTGGCCTTGCTGCGGCCGAACGAAAGGGCTTGCTTGCCGCCGACCTGGACCTGGCGGATGACGAAGAGCCACCAAAGGACGAAAAAGAGGAGGATCCAGCCGATGTTGACGATCAGGCCGGTCAGCCAGCTGCGGTCGGGCTCGCCCTGGAAGTTCTGGACCTTGTACTTCTCGAGGTCCTGGACGAGGTTCAAGTCGGGAAGCGGCAGCGTGCGAAACGGGATGACCTTGCCGTTGTCCTTGACGTCGCCCCGGATGAGATCGGGGCGGACCTTGACCTCGGTCACGTCGCCGCCGCGCAGCTTCTCCTTGAACTCGGAGTACGGGATCTCTTTCTCGGCGACCGGCGCCTTGAGGTTCTGGAAGAGAACGATCAAGAGGATGAACGCCATCGCCCAGACGCCGAGCTGCTTGAGATTCTTGTTTTCCAATTTCTAGCCTTTGTACACGCCGACGTACGGAAGATTCCGGTAGCGCTCGTTGTAATCGAGCCCGAAGCCGACGACGAACTCATTGGCGATCTTGAAGCCCACGTACTTCGCCTCGATCTTCGCCTTGCGGCACTCCGGCTTGTCGAGAAGCGCGCAGATCTCGACCGACCGGGGATGGTGAGCCTTCAGCGTTTCCTTAAGAGAGCTCAACGTCAGGCCCGTGTCGATGATGTCCTCGACGATCAGCAAATCTTTGCCTTCGGCGCTCTCGCGCAGATCGAGAAGCACGCGGATCATGCCGGTCGAGCTGCTTCCTGAATAAGAAGAGACGCAGATGAAATCGACCGTGCAGTCCTCGTGCTCGATCGCGCGCATCAGATCGGCGAGGAACACGACGCTGCCCTTCAAAATGCCGACGAGCGTGAGCTTTCGCCCCGCGTAATCGCGCGAGATCTCCCGGCCCAGTTCCTTAATACGAGCCTTGATGCGGGACTCGTCGAGGAGGATACGAGAGATGTCGGGATGGGCCGGTGCGGCGTTGGTGGCCATCGACGAAATAGGATAACTAAAACGTGTGCCCGAAGACAAGGTAAACCAGCCCGACGTCCTCGTTGCTGAAGCCGACGTCGAGGCGCGCGACGATGGCGTCGCCGATCTCGGCGCGCAGTCCGGTCCCATAGCTGTAGCGAAACTCGTCGACCTCGCGCGGAAGGTTCCGGGACGGCACGTTGAAATCGCGGGAAACCTGCGCGTCGCTGATAAAGACCTCGCCGATGTCGCCAAAGAGGACGCCGTCGATCTGCACGTCCCAAAGATTCCGGAATGTAAACGTGGCCAGCCGGTTGCGATATTCCGTGTTGATCACGAGCTTGCCGCGCCCGAGGAACCTGTTCGGGAAGAAGCCTCGCATGTCGTTGGGCCCGCCGAGGGTGGCGAGCTCGAAAAACGGGATGTAGCGATTGCGTCCGACGACCTCCTCGCCGCCGACGTGCACGCCGAGAACGCGCTGCGGCCCGAGGATCGGATAGAGGTAGCTCGCGTCGAGCGTGTAGCGGAAGAAATGAAAATCGTTGGCGAGGTTTTGATTGACGTACTCGAAGGTGCCGATGGCGCTCCAGCCGCGGGTAGGGCGCGTGACGCTGCGGCGCTCGTTGTATACGAGCGAGACGATCATCGGGTTGGTGCGGCCGCCGTCGAGCCCGATGAGGTTCGGGAAGGCGTCGACCACCGAGGGGATCGCCTCAACGGAGCGCCCGCGGGAGATCTTCGTCTGCCTCGGGCCCGCGGAGAACGCGCCGACCAAGTCGTCGGTCAAATGCCAGCCGAAGGTCGCCAGCGCGCGCTGCCGTTCGATCTCATAGTAGGCGATCGGATTGCGCACGAGGTTGTTGCCGATGCCGAAGAAGAGCTCCTTGGGGCTCAAGTAGTAATGATACTCGTCGACGTTGAGCGTCCGGGGCCCGAACGGCCGCGGCACGACGATCGTCGCGTCGACGCCGCGCTGGCTCTTGAGCGCGGCGTTGAACTCGAGGTCCACGGTCGCTTGATGGCTCGTCAGATCGCGCCCCGTGAACTTGAAGCCCCCGTTGAAGCTCTGGTCGGGACTATAGCCGAACTCGGGAAGGACCGCCCAGTTGTTCGAGCTCGCCGTGGCCGACGACAGGTGCTGGCTCGGGATCATGTCGCTGATCTCGCGCTGCGTGCCGATGCCGTCTTCCGCGCGGGCGGACGGAGAGAGCGCCAGCAAGGCGAGCAGTAAAATCGGAGGCACCTGGAGCATGAGACGCGCGATGGCGGTGAAAGTGTCGCATTTTACAATCAAAAGCGAAAACTGGTACAAGCTCAGTGTGAATCGAAGAGTCTTGGTTCTTTGCGGCGGGCGCTCGGCCGAGCGCGACGTCTCGCTCGTCTCGGCGCGCACCGTCGTCGCCGCGCTGGGCCGGCGCTATCGAGTGGACGTCGTCGCGATCGACGCGCGGGGACGCTGGCGCCTCGCATCGCCCGAGCTCTTGAGCGCGCGCGTGAGCGAGACCGGCGGGCGCTTCGACCGCTGCCGAGTCCTCGAGGGACCGGCGCGCTTCGCGCCCAAGGGACGCCGCGCCGACGTCGTGTTTCCCGTTCTGCACGGCCCTCTCGGCGAGGACGGCACGATGCAGGGCCTTTTGGAGGTCGAGGGCATTCCCTACGTCGGCTGCGGCGTGCTCGGCTCCTCGGTCGGAATGGACAAGGAGTACACGAAGATCGCGGCCGAGCGCGCGGACCTGCCGATCCTGCCGTGGGGCGTGATCCGCGATCCGCGCGCGGCGGGCGCGCTCGCGCGGCGCTTGGGCTACCCGGTCTTCGCCAAGCCGGCGCGCATGGGCTCGTCGGTCGGGGTCTCGAAGGTCAAGAAGCCCGCGGAGCTCGCCGCGGCGATCAAGCTGGCGCTGCGCTACGACGACAAGGCGATCCTCGAGAAAGGCGTCGCCGCGCGAGAGATCGAGACGGCGGTCCTCGGCGACCCCTGGGCCGGCGCTTCGGGCCCGCTCGCTCTCAGAGCCTCGATCTGCGGCGAGATCGTTCCCTCGTCGAACTACGAGTTCTACGATTACCGGTCGAAATACCTCGATCCGAACGGCTCGTCGCTGGCCATGCCCGCGCCGATCACGAAGGCGCAGTCGGACGAGGTTCGTTCCCTCGCCTCGCGCGCCTTTCGCGCGCTCGACTGCTACGGCATGGGCCGCGTCGACTTCTTGATGGACAAGAAGTCCGGCAAGATCTACTTCAACGAGATCAACACGATCCCGGGCTTCACGGCGATGAGCATGTACCCGTTGCTCTGGAAGGAGTCGGGCCTGCCGATCGAGAGGCTCGTCGACCGCCTGATCGTCCTCGCCCTGCGCCGCCAAAAGCTCCGCGCGCGCATCTCGATCGCGCCGGGCGCGTAGGCGCCGGTCTGAACTATCGCCGGCGATAGTTCAGATCTCGACTCACCCCGGGGTAAGTCGAGATTCCCCGATCAGAACGGCGAGCGAGTACGTCCCCCATCCACCGCGAGCGCTTGGCCCGTGATGTAGGACGCCGACGTCGAGGATAAGAACGCCACGGCTTGGCCGAGCTCGCGCGGATCGGCGAGGCGCCGCAGCGGCACCGACGCCGCCCAGATCTCGTAGACCTTGGCCGTCGACACGCCGCGCCGGGCGGCCGCGGACTTGGCCAGCTCTTCTAATCTTTCCGTCGTCGTGTAGCCCGGCAGCACGGAGTTGACGGTGATCCCGTCGGGGCCGAGCTCGTCGGACAAGGTCTTCGCGAGCGAGAGCATGCCCGTGCGCAGCACGTTCGAGATGGCGAGGTTCTCGATCGGCATCTTCGCGGAGGTCGAGCCGATCATCACGATCCGTCCCCAGCCCGCCTTCTTCATCGACGGCGCGACGAGCCGGCTCAAGCGCGCGAAAGAAAGAAGGTTGCGCTCGAAGCCCTCGCGCCACTCGGCGTCGGTCGCCTCCAGGGCCGGTCCTTCGGGCGGCCCGCCGGCGTTGCATACGAGGACGTCGACGCGGCCGAAGCGCTTGAGCGTGCCGTCGATCCAGCGCTTGGATTGCTGCGTGTCCTCGACGTCGGCCGCGAAAGCCGCGACCTCGACGCGCGTCTTGCCGGCGATCTCGGCGGCCGCGGCCTTGGCGCGCGCCAGGCTGCGCGAGGCCACGCTCAGCTTCGCCCCCTCCTGCGCGAGGGCCAGCGCCGAGGCTTTGCCCAAGCCCGCGCTCGCGCCCGCGACGACCGCCACTCTTCCGGAAAGACCTAAATTCATATAATGTCCTCCTCTTTAGCCCAGCGCACATACTATGTTTTTTCCCCGAACCTTTTCGCGCGCCGGCCGTATTATTAGTGAAGGGACGGGTCGGTGGAGGCGCGGTTGAGCCCGAAGCAGTCTCGCGGACGCGCCGAGGCCTTCCCGGAGCTGATCCGGCTTTACGGCGAGAAGGCGTATAACTTCGCGTTCCGCCTGGCCGGCAACGAGCCCGACGCGCGGGACTTGACGTCAGAGGCCTTCGCGCGCGCGTTCGAGCATTTCAGCTCCTACGATCCGTCCAAGCCGTTCGATTCGTGGCTGCTGCGCATCTTGCGCAACATCTACCTCGACGGCGTGAGGCTTTACTCGCACGGTCACAGCGTCTCGCTCGACGCGGCGGCGCCGGTCGAGGGCTCGTCCTGGGAAGAGATACTTCCCGGCGATGATCCCGAGCTCGGCTCCGGCATCGAGCGGAAGCAAACCGACGAGCTGGTGCAGAAGGCGCTGGACGCTTTGCCGGTGCATTACAAGACGGCCGTGACTTTGTGCGACGTAGAGGGCCTTTCATACGAGCAGATCGGAGAGATCATGGCCTGCCCGGTCGGGACGGTCAGGTCCAGGATCCACGAGGGCCGCAAGATCATGAAAGAGACGTTTGAGAAGCTCGAAAAGAGCGGGGGACGAGCGCAATGAACGAGCACGATGAAGGCCAGCTGCTGTCGGCCTATCTCGACGGAGAGCTGTCCGCCGACGAGAACGCTCGCGTGAAGGTCCACCTCGACGGCTGCCCCGGCTGCCGCGTCGATCTCGAGGGCCTGCGCCACGCCAAGCACTTGCTCGCCGCCGCCCCGCGGCGCGCCATGCCTCCCGAGCTCATCGCCGATTTGAACGAGCGCCTCGAGGCCCCGACCCTCGCCGACCGGTTGTTCGCCTGGCGCCGCTCGCCGCGCGTCATGGTCCCGGCGGGCGCGTTCGCGGCGCTCGCGCTGGCCGCCGCCTCTTGGTTCGTCTGGCAGAGCCGCGAGCCCGACCAATTCGTCCCGCTCGAGCCTCTTCTCGCCGCCCACTCCCGCTACGAAGCCGAGTCGCTCGTGCCGCAAGGAAGCCTCGTCGCGTCGAGCTACGCCTCGAATTTGACGGCCTTCTATGCGGATGGGCAGGATCAAGACTCCGCTGAATAAGGCGCTCGCCGGCGCTCTGCTCGTCCTCGCGGCGACGCGCGGAGCGCGGGCCGAGGCGCCTCCGGACCCGCAGAAGCTCCTGTCCGCCGTCCTCGAGCCCTCCGCCGTGGCCTTCGAAGGGCGCATGATGGTCACGCATTGGTACGGAAAGCACCACAGCGAGGCGGAGGAAGTCCACGTCTACCATTTGCCGCCGAACCTGAGCCGGCGGGAGTTCACCGCGCCCGACGGCACGGTCACGAAGGTCGTCGTCAGCGACGGCGACCGCGAGGAAGTCCACCTCATCCGCCAGAAGAAGATCATCGAGGGCGACGCCGTCAAGTCGTTCGAGAAGCTCATGCCCGAGGACCGCGAGCTCGAGCTTTTGCTCAAGAACTACAAGCTCTCGGTGACGGGACCGGACCAGGTCGCCGGCCGCAAGGCCTGGGTCCTTCACATGGCGTCGGATCATCCCGGCAAGCCCTCGCAGGACTTCTGGGTCGATCAAGAGACGCACGCGATCCTCGAGAACCGCCGCTTTCTCCCGCACCGGCCCTTCGCCGCTTTGTCGCGCTACTCGCATTTCGAGACCAAGAAGACTCTCCCGGAAGATCTGTTCAAACTCGAGCTCTCGTCGAGCGCGATCCAGGGCAAGGGGCTCGAGCCCGATTTCATGAGCCTCGACGAGCTTTCCCAAACGAGCGGAAAGAAGGCGGCGTTCCCCGTGGCGCTCAACGACGGCTTCGTCTTCGAGAGCGCCGATTACTTGACGGTCGGCAAGCACACCGTCTTGCACGCGCGCTACACCGACGGGCTCGCCGTGATCTCGCTCTTTCAGACCGACCGTCCGGCGCGCAGCACGAGCAAGACGGACTCCCAGGTCGCCGCGCCGGCGTCCTCGGCCAAAGGCGCCGGGCAGCTGCGCCTGTCGGCCTCGGCGAAGGTCTTGAATTTCCGGCGCGGCCCGCGCTTTTACACGCTGATGGGCGACGTCTCGCGCGAGATGCTCCAAGAGATCGCCGCGCAAGTCAAGTAGCGGGTCCCCCACCGTCCACGCCGCTCTCCTTGAAAGCCCGCCGAGGGGCTGTTACACTTCCCGTGATCGGCGCGGCCATGGATGACATGCTCGAGCCTTCCGTAGGTGCGCCCGCCAAGCGTCGGCGGCGGACGGCGCTTTTGGCGGGCGCCGCGGCGTTGCTGCTGTCCGCGCCGCTCGGCATGGTGTTGCGCCGGCGAAAAGCCGCCGTGCCCGATCAAGACGAGGGCTTTAAGCCCATCGCCGAGATCAGCGGTCTCGCGCGCGACGCGACGCGCGTCCGGCTGGCGCAGCCCAAGCCCAAACCGGAGCTCGCGTCGACAATCTCGCTGCCCACTTTTTCCCCGCCGCCTCCTCGCGCGAGGACGGAACCGGCCATGAAGAAAACACTCCCCGCTCCGAGAAGGCTGGCGGCGAAGACAAAGAAAAAACGCGCTCGTCCCGCGGCAGCCAAAACGCAGGCGAAAACCGCCGCGCCGCCGATCTTCGCGCGCTCGGAGGATTTCTTTGATCTGGATTTCCCGATGCCTGCTCGCGGCCCTGAAACCGCGGCCGCGCCGCTCAAGCAGCGCCCGCCATCGGCGCTCGAGCCCGTCGCCGTCCCGGACCCTCTCGAGCTGTCCGCGACCAAAGACGACGCGACCGCGCCGAGCCGCGCCGGATCGCCCGCCGTCATCGTCGAGCGCGTGCCGAGCAATTAGGTAGTATCGCTGCCGTGCTCGACGCGCTGATCGTCCTCGCCTACCTCGCCTGCGTCGTGTTCCTCGGCTTATGGGCCGCGCGCCGCGGGCACGATGGCCTTTCCGACTTCGTGCTCGCGGGGCGGCGCCTGACGCTGCCGCTGTTTGTCGCCACGCTCGTGCCGAGCTTCTACGGCGGCGTGCTCGGCGTCGGCGAGTTCACGTGGGAAAACGGCCTTTCCAATTGGCTCGTGATGGGCCTGCCTTATTACGTCTTCGCCGCGGTCTACGCCGTCGCGCTCGCGGGCCGCGTGCGCGCCGCCGAGGGGCTGACGATCCCCGATCACTTCGAGCGCGCCTATGGCCCGCGATTGGCCGCCTGGTCCGGACTGCTCGTCTTCCTGCTGGCCAATCCCGCCGACGAGCTGCTGATGATCGGGCTGCTGCTTTCGCGCGCGATCGGCGTGCCCGTGGCCGCGGCCATGGCGCTCGCCGGCGCGGCTTCTTTCGCGCTGCTGCGGCGCGGCGGGCTGCGCTCGGACGTCTGGGCCAACGCGCTCCAGTTCGTCGTGATGTTCGCGGGCTTCGCCGTCATCTTGCCGGGGGCTCTCTCGCGCGCGGGCGGATTGGGAGGCTTGAGCGCCGCGCTGCCGGCCGGCCACCTGTCTCTGAGGGGCGGCATGAGCGGATGGCGGATATTGAGCTGGTGGCTGATCGCCGTCTGGACGCTCGTCGACCCGTCTTTCCACCAGCGCTGCGCGTCCGCCGAGAGCGGCGCGACCGCGCGCGCCGGCATCTTGTGGTCGATCGCGTTCTGGTTTCTCTTCGACGCGATGACGACGACGGCGGGGCTGTGCTCGCGCGCGCTGATGCCGGGGCTGCGCGCCCCGCTGCTCGCCTACCCGTCGCTCGCCGACGCCCTGCTTCCGGCGGGGCTGCGAGGCCTCTTCTACGCGGCCCTGGCTTCCTCGATCCTCGCGGCGCTCCAGACCAAGACGCTCCTCGCCGGCGTGAGCCTGGGCAAGGACGCCGCCGCGCGGATACTTTCTCTGGGCGAGCGCGCGCAGCAGTCGCTCGCGCGGTGGGCGCTGCTCGCCGCGCTGGCGCTCGGCTGGGCGCTGGCGCTCTGGATCCCGTCGGTCGTCGATCTCTGGTACGCGGTCGGCACGACGATCATCCCCGCGCTGCTGCTGCCGCTGCTGGGGACGTATTTCCCCCGCATGCGGGTCTCCGCGCGGTTCGCCGCGCTCTCGTCGGCCGCGGGTCTCGCCCTTTCGGGCGGCT
The DNA here is from genome assembly GCA_964600165.1 of uncultured Elusimicrobia bacterium. Lineage (GTDB taxonomy): Bacteria > Elusimicrobiota > Elusimicrobia > UBA1565 > UBA9628 > CAZRIP01. The sequence goes on from CAZRIP010000003.1 coordinate 38,581, forward strand.
TCTGGCTCGCGGGACGTTTCCTCGGCGCCCCGCCGTGGGGCATCGAGCCGATGTTTCCCGGCTTGGCCGCGTCGGCGCTCGTCTGGGCGGTCGGCTTAAGTCGGGCTTTGGCGTAGGCCGCTCGTCCCTTCCTTTATAGGACTATTGCCGCTGACAATGGGTCCCAATCGGACCTGAGTCGCGCGGACGTCATGTTATAAGCTTCTTCAACGGGAGAATTATCAATATGACCAAGCCACGCATCTCGACCAAGATCATCTCCGCCTCGCTGTCGACGGCGCTCGCGTTCCTTTCCTTCGCGCTGCCCGCGGCCCCGGCGCTCGGCGCCGAGCTGACCGCGGCGCCGACCATGGGCCTTCCGGCCGGCGGTTGGACGCCCGTCGTGGCCGGCCTCGCGACGCCCGCGAACCTCTCCCGGTTCTCGGGCGTCACGATGCAAGGCGTCGACGTCGCCGATCTTCTGACGCAAATCGGGCGCGTGAACTTAGCCGCTCCAGGCCAATTCATTCCCGCGCAGGCTCTCGAAAAGCTCGCCGGTCTGCCGAAGAACGCCTCCGAGCGCGAGGTCGTGACGGCGCTGGCGCTCGCCGCCGCGCAGACGCGCGCCGACGCGACCGACGCGCTCGCGCAGCTGCGCTCGGGGGTCAAGGCCTCCGAGCTTCCGGCGCTCGCGGCTCGGCTCAACCGCGCCGACCTCGCCTTTACCCTGCTGACCTCCGAACAGCGCGCCGCGATCCCCGCCGCGTCGGCCGCCGTCTCGCGCGAAGTCGCGCAGACGCGCGGCGCGAACGCCGACCGCCTCGTGAAGATCGGCGTGACCGGCTGGAATAAGACGACGGACGCGACGGAAGTCTCCGGCTCCGAATCAACGACGCTCTCCCGGCTGTCTCCAGCGTCCGCCCAAGGCGAGAAGCGGACCGCCAACGCCATCGAGTATTCCCGCACCGTCGTCACGACGACGAAGACGACGACCAAGCTCGGCTGGAAGCAGGCGCTGCGCTACGGCGCGCTGATCGCCGCCTTGCCCGTCGCCGTCTTCGCGCTGCCGCAGATGAGCCCGGTCGCGCTGATCGTCGCCGTCGGCGTGATGGGCTCGGTGGTCGCGCACGAGTACGCGCACCTCTTCATGCTCCGCCGGCTGGGCGACGACACGTCGACCAAGCAGAACGTCTCGGCCAACCCCTTCAAGCTCGTCGACCCCGTCGGCACCGTCGCCGTGCCGGTCATCACCTCGGCGCTCTCCGCGGCGTTAGGCGTCCCGGCGCTCTTCGGCTGGGCCAAGCCCGTGCCGGTCGACTTCAACAAACTCGCCGACCCGCAGAAGGACGCGATGAAGGTCGCTCTCGCCGGGCCGGTCATGAACGCCGCTCTCGGCGCCGTCGCCTTCGGCGCCCTCGCGCTCTTCCACCCGGCCGGGGCCGCCGCGGCGTCGCTCTTGGCGCTCGGCAAGATCAACCTCGTGCTCGCCGTCTTCAACATGCTGCCGTTCTCGCCGCAGATGGACGGCTTCAAGGTCGCCATCGGGATGCTGTCGCGCGAGCAGTACGCGAAATGGACCGAGAACAAGAGGCTGCCTGAAGCCTACCGCTCCACGTTCAACAAGCTCTTCGAGGGGCCGTCCGCGATCCTCAACTGGGTCGGCATGGACAGCCAGGGGCACGTCAACTTCGCCACGCGGGCGATCACCTTCGCCGCGTTCGGCGTCGTGGCCATCGCCGCGCACGCCTTCATCGGCGCGCCGTTCATCATCATGGCGCTCGTCTGCAGCTACGACTACTACTGCATCCGCGAGAAGATCCAAAACGAGGAGGCGGTCAAGAAGCTGATCCCGATCATGCAGGGGATCGGCTCGGCGATCGCGCGCGTCGCGGAGGAAGACGAGTCCATCCAGTCGCAGATCAACACGGAAGAGATCGAGCACGCGATGAAGAACGTGTTCGAGGACGTCCTCGATAAAGTCGTCGACTCGACGGGCTTCTCGAGCCTTTCGGACGATGAGAAGTGGTCGCGCTTCGAGGAGGCTTATCTCGACGCCGCCGTCGACTCGCTCTCGCGCAAGGGCATGTCGAAAGACTCCAAGGAAAAGATCCGCGAGACGCTGCGCCACCAATACGTGCGGGAGTACATCGACAAGCTGCGCGGCTGGGTGGAGGAGAACGACGTCTGGCGCAAGTGGCACAGCCCGAACCGCAAGAAGAAGAGCGGCATCAGCGAAGCGGTCAAGAAGAAGGCCGGCTCCCTCGGCTCCTCGGGCATGGCCGTCGTCGCGCTCGCGCTCGTGGGCGGCTCGATCCTCGCGCCGCACGGCGTCGGCGCGGCGCTGAGCCTGGCCGGCGCGGGGCTGATGATGGGCACGATCTCGGCCAAGAAGCCCAAGCCTTTCAAAGAAGCCCTCGAGGATTTGCGGCTCTCCGACAAGGAGCTCGCCGCGATGATCATGCTCCTGAAAGACATGACGCTCGACAACAAGCCGCCGCTGTCGGGCCGCATCGACGAGCTCTCGCGCGCGTATTCCGGCGTGACCGGACCGCGCGGCATCAAGGAGTCGGTCGCGCTCGTCGGCAAGCCCGGCACGGGCAAGACCGCGATCGTCGAGAAGCTCGCGCAGTCGGCCGTGATGGGACAGAGCCACGAGGGGACGCTTTCCCTTAAGAAGATGGAAGGCCGCTACGTCATCGAGGTCAACTCGACGCGCCTCATGCGCCAGGAAGACCCGGCCGGCACGCTCGAAGCCGTCATCGACATCCTCAACAAGCTCAACGAAGAAGACCCTCGCGCGGGCAACAAGGTGATCCTGTTCCTCGACGAGGCGCACGTCCTCTTCGACGGCGAGAAGGGCAAGCACGTCGCCAACACGTTGAAAAAGCCGGTCCGCGACGGCGCCGTCTCCATCATCCTCGCCACGACGCTCGACGAGTACAAGAAGTACGTCGAGCCCGACGAAGCCCTCAAACGCCGCTTCCCGGCGATCTTCGTCGACGAGTCGACGACCGAGGAGACGCTGCGCGCGCTGGAAAACGCGAGCGCGTGGTACGAGAAGCGCTTCGGCGTGAAGGTCGACCCTTCCGCGCTCAAGGCCGCCGCCGAGTTGGCGCCCAAGTTCAACCACGAGGAGTATCTGCCCGGCAGCGCGTTCACCTACTTCGAGAACGCGGTCAAGTGGGCCGACTTCGACCTGCGCCGCGACTTGGTCGCGCTGTCGATCGCGGATAAGATCAGCGATCTCCAGTACGCGATGAAGAAGCTCAAGGAGAACCTCCAGAAGACCGACCGGGTCACGGAGAATCTCAAGAAAGACGAGCCGACGACCGTCGGGTACTACAATCTCGCGATCAAGCTCAGCCAAGAGCTCGTCGAACTCTACAAGGAGCAGGCCGCGATCCCGGCCGAGGGCAAGCCCGTCGTCGACGGCGAGCTCGTCGGCATGGCGATCTCGCGCGAGACCGGCATCAAGTCCGGCCAGCTCACGCTCGGCAGCGAGCCGATAGAGAAATACCTCAAGATGGAAGAAGAGGTCGGCAAGAAGGTCATCGGCCAGCCGGACGCGATCGCCGCGATCGCGCGCTCGGTGCGCCAGAACAAGGCCGGCCTCTCCGATCCCAAGCGGCCGCTCGGCGTCTATTATCTGACCGGCCCGACGGGCTCGGGCAAGACGCACCTCGCCAAGGAGCTCGCCCGCTTCCTCTTCGATGATCCGGAAGCCGTCGTGCGCGTCGACATGTCGGAGTACATGGAGAGCCACTCGGTCTCGAAGTTCATCGGCTCGCCCCCCGGCTACGTGGGCTTCGAGTCCGGCGGCCAGCTGACGGAGGCCGTCCGCAAGAAGCCGTACTCGGTCGTGCTCTTCGACGAGATCGAGAAGGCGCACCCGCAGGTCTGGCTGATGATGCTCCAGATCCTGGGCGAAGGGCGCCTGACCGACGGCCAGGGCAAGACGACGAGCTTCAAGAACACGATCATCCTCATGACGTCGAACCTCGGCATGCACGCCGTCGACGTCGAGCCTTACGTGAAGGCTTTCGAGGAGCTGCGCGCCAAGGAGCGGGCCGCCGCGGGCGACCGTATCGCCCTGCGCGAGCTCGAGCAGGAGAAATTAGAGCTCGCCGAGCGGCTCTCCGCGGAGACCAAGGCCGCGACGTCGGTGATCACGGCCCAGGCTTTCAAGGAGACTTACCCGCCGGAGTTCGAGGGCCGCTTATCGGCGCCTCCGATCGTCTTCAACCGCATCACGCCGGCGATGGCGCTGCAGATCGCGGAGTTGAATCTCAAGGAGCTGCGCGGCGTGCTCGGCTACGCCGGCCACGAGTTCGCCTGGACGCCCGGCGTCGTCAAGAAGGTCGTCGACGAGGGCTTCTCGGTGCGGCTGGGCGCGCGCCCGCTGCAAAACGCCATCGACCGCCTGATCACGCAGAACATCGCCACGGAGATCCTCCACACGGCGATGCGGAACGGCGGCAAAGTCGAGCCCTCGCGCATCGAGGCCGTGCTCGGCGAGGACGGCGAGGTCAAGCTCAACATCAAGTCGCTGCCTCCGAAGCAGGTCAAGAAGGGCGAGGCCCAGGGCGCGGCCAAGGAGCTCTTCACGACGGTGCTCGAGCAGACGCTGACGGCGGCGGCCGACACCGCCGTGCCGGCGCCGACGCTCCAGATCATCGACGAGTGGGTCAAGGCCGCGCTCGCCGCCAACCCCGAGCAAACCTCGGTCGCTGACGCGGCTCAGCCCGAGACGGCGCAGCCTGCCGCTCCCGCGGACGAGGAGCAAGTCGCGCGCCCCGCGCCCGTCCAGGCTCCCGTCAGGCCCGGACTCCTGACGCTTGACGCGGCTTCGCCGCTCTCGGCGCAGGCGCGCAGCGTGGCCGCCGCCAACAACGACCCCGAGCTCAAGGACCCGGGCGTCCGACAGGCCGCCGCCGCGATCAAGGAAGCCATGGCCGGCTATCCCGAAGCCGCGCGCGAGGCCGTCCTGCGCACGATCGAAGATCAGAACGACCCCTACGTCGGCTGGCTCAAGATCTTCGTAGAGCAAGCCAAGCGCAACGGCGGAGGCAATCCGACCATCAAGTACGAGGTCAACGACGAAACGGCCCGCGTCGCCGTAGCTCGCACCGGCGCGCTGTCGAGCCGCGAGAAGGACTTGCTGACCCGGCACTTCACCGGCCTCGCGCCGTTGGACGCCTCGCAGGCGCGCACCCGCGTCGAGACCTGGAACGTCCAGGACAGCGGCTCGGGCATGCGGCTGATGCTCGACCTCCATCGCATCCTCGCGAAGATCCCCGGCGCCAAGCTCGGCGTCGAGGTGGCGGGCGGCGGCGTCGAGTACTGGATCGAGATCCCGAAGCCCCAGACGCCCGCGGCGCCCGCGGCCGAACCGACTCCTCCGACCTCGGCGGAAGCGGCGCCTCCGGCGACGCAGCCGGCGGCCCCGCGCCCGCTCGTGGCGGCGGCCGAGGGCGCTCCCCAGTTCAACGAGGCGGGGAACGCCACGCCGCTCGCGGTGGCTAAGCGCGGGCTCTCGGACGATTCCATCAAGACCCACGCGACCCGCATCCGGAACGCGATGGCAGAGAAATCGTACGGCGGCGAGGCCAAAGGCGCCGCGGTGCTCTTTCTCGCTCGGGCCGCGGACTTCATGAAGTCCAACGCCGCCACAGGCGAAGGCGTCACCCTGATGTGGAGCGTCGACGAAAACGGCGCGCAGGTCCTGATCCACCGCGCGGGCCATCCTCTCAACGACGCCGAGATCGCGCGTCTCAACATCCTCATCGACAGCAGCACGGAGCTGAAGGCAAAGCTCGAAGCTGCGGGGGGTCGAGTGTTTTATGGCTCGGAAGAATTCTCGCAAGGGGGCAACGGCGCCTCCGTGTGGATCCAGCTCCCTCATCAAGCGCCGGCCGGCCAGGCCGACGGCAGCGCGGCGACGCCGCTCTCTTCCACGCAGGAAGGGACCGACGTCGCCGCGCTGCTGGCCAAGATCCACACGCCCTCGGAAGCCGGCAGCGATCCGCGGATCATGTGGGTCGCCTTCAGCGGAAGCGAAGAGGACGCGCTCGGGCAGCTCGAGGCGCGCGGCTTCGAGGTCCCGCTCGTGCGCCACGAGGACGGCTTCAAGCGCGCCCGGCTCATCGCTCCGACGGCCCAGGCCGCGGCGCGCGCCGCGCTGATGCTCGCCGTGAACCCGGATGTCCGGGAGATCGACCTGCATCCCCAGGCGCGCTCGCTCATACGCGCCACGCCGGCGGCCGACATGTCTCACGCGCCCGAGGGCTTCACCTCCGTCGAGATCGACCGGGTTTCCCCGAACGCCGAGGACGCGGAGCTCGGCAACGCGAAGAATTCGATCCGGCGCGCCGCGCCTGAAGGCGACGCCCGCCGGCAGGCCGCGCTCGCCCGATTCGTGGACGAGACGGCGCGTAAAGCCAAGGAGTCCTCGCGCCCGGGCGACAAGATCTTCGTCGAATGGAAGGCGACGCCCGACGAGCTGCAGGTCTCGGTGCGCGTGCAAGGCGCCGCGGTCAACGCTCTCGAGTGGACCGGCTGGGCCGCGGGCTCCGTCTTCGCCGCCGAGCTCGCCGAGATGAACGGGATGGTGCACGTGGAGGGCGGCGCGGGCGGCGGACGCTTCACGCTTTCGCTGCCGGCTCCGCGCGCGGTCTCCGGGACCCGCCCGGGCTCCGGCGCGCCCGCGATGCGCGCGACGACCCAATTCAAGGAGCAGCTCGTCACGCTGATGCGCGAGCTGATCCGCCAAAGAGAGCAGCGCGGCCTGGCGCTGCGCTACACGGCGGCGGAGATCGTCGCCGAAGCGTCGTCGCGCTCCGACATGGACTGGACGGCCGATTGGCTGCGCTTCGCCAGCGACCCCGAGGTCACCTCGGTCAATGAGGACAACGGCCCTCAAGTCGCCGCCGCCGGCATGGTCATCTCCAAGCACGGCAGCCGCTCGCAGGACGAGCGGCGCCTGATCGCCGCGATGAAGAAATTCCAATCGAGCGACAGCTGGGACCATGCCCGTCCCGCGCGCACGCGCCTGATCCGTTCGCTCGCCAAGCTGCTGACGCCCGGAAACGACCGCCAGCTCGAGGAGCTCATCGCGCGCTACGACCGCCAGAAGCAGCCGAACCTCCCGGCCTCCGAGAAGCTCCACGCCGACGTCGTGCTGGCGATCCAGACCGCGCTGCTGCGCAACGCCGGGCGCGACCAGTTCGACAAGCTCGTCACGCGCGACTGGAACAAGCGCCTTTTCGCCGAGACCTACGACTACGTCAAGCGCGTCAACCCCGATTATCTGCGCCGCGTCTACGACGACTGGAAGGCCGGCAACACGCTCGACGGAGCGCGCCGCATGATGGCTCTCTGGGCCATCGCCGATTACGGCGACCGCGGCGACATGGCGACGCTCATGGCCTCCGTGCGCGAGGACCGCTGGATGGGCTCGTCGGTCAACCTCGAGGAGAAGAACTTCTTCGGCGAGGCGCTCGGCCGCATGGCGCAGCGCCTCGGCTACGACGACGCCCTCAAGCACGACGCGCGGCTTTGGATGCGCGAGGGCATGGGCACCGGGGGCAGCTACCTGCGCATGGTGACGGCGGTCCAGATCGCCGGCGCGGTCGGCGACGCCGAGGACATGCCGTACTTGGAGCGGATCTTCCGCGTGAACCCGTCCGGCGGCGTCTCCTTCGAGCACGAGATGACGCAGATGGAATCGACGGTCGCCTGGGGCAAGATCGCGCAGCGCGAGGGCTTGGTTCCCGAGTATTGGGGCACGCGCCAGGACCCGAGCGACCCCAATTCATTGCCGCTGCTGCAGGCCTGGCTCTCGGACACGAACTCCGGCGTCAACATGGCCGCCGCCCAAGCTCTCCTCGAGTTCGTCAAGCACGGCTCGCCCGCCCGCCCCGCCGCGGCCGCGGCGCGCCCGGCGCCACCCGTGGCCGACCACCCGTTCTTGCGCACCGGCGCGCCGTCGATGCCCGGCGGCGACTTGCGCACGTTCACCGAGACGCCGTCCGACGCGACCCTGCCCTACGCACGGTTGAGCGACGGCAATAAGGAGTTCGCCCGTCTTTGGCTCGACGCATTCGGCAGCATCGCGAGCGCCATTTTCGGCTTGGACTTCTCACGCCAGCTGCGCATGTCGCAGAACGCCTCGGCCGGCGCCGCCACGTTCGTGCTGTCTCAAGCCGGTGGGAGCGCGATCGAGGCCGCCCGCTTCGCCGAGTTCCGCCAGCTCGTGCTGCTTTTGCTCAACATCGCGCGCGACCCGCAGGACGTCCGCGCGCGCAAATGGACGGAACTCTCCGCGCGCTTCGTCGAGGTCCACACGGCTTACACGGTGCTCAACGGGCTGGTGAACCAAGCCGGCGTCTCGATGGGCGTCAATCATGACGCCTCGCTCCCGGGCGAGCCCGCGCGCGCCGAGATCTGGCTCAAGTTCGACGTCAGCGGCCGCCCGACGCCGCCCCGGCCGTCTAACCCGAGCTTGCGCGACGACGGCGACGACCTCCCGTTTTGACGCCGCTCGCCGAATTCGGACCCTATAAGCTCGCTGGCCTTGCCGCCCTGATCTTCTTTGGCGGCGTCGTCGACGCCCTGGCGGGCGGCGGCGGCCTAGTGACGATCCCCGCCTACCTCGCCTTCGGCCTCGATCCTCGGTTCCTGCTCGGGACCAACAAACTCAGTTCCTGCATCGGCACGGCGGCCGCCTCGCTCAACTATCAAAGGAACCAGCGCCTCGACTTGGCGGCGATGGCGCCCGGCTTCGCGGCGGCGCTGCTCGGGGCGGTCCTGGGAGCGACGGCGGCGAAGTCCCTCGGCGCGAGCGGCATCCGGATCCTCGTGCTCGTCGCGCTGCCGCTCGTCGGCTGGTTCATCTACTCGAAGCACGGGTTCGGGCGGGAGGACCGCAGCGCCTCGCTCGGCGGCGCGCTCAAGAGGCGCGAAACGGCCCTCGCGCTGCCGATCGGGGTTTACGACGGCTTTTTCGGTCCCGGGACAGGGCTTTTCTTCGCGCTAGCCCAGGTGCGCTGGTGCCGCCGCGACTTGCTCGGCGCGACCGTGCGCGCGAAGTTCTTGAATCTCACGACCAATCTCGCCGCCCTCGCCACTTTTCTGCTCGCCGGTCGCGTCGACATCCCGCTCGGACTGCTGATGGCCGCGGCGAGCGTCGCGGGAAACTGGACAGGTTCGCATCTGGGCCTCAAGAACGGCCCAAAGGCGATCCGCCCCGCCGTCCTTCTCGTCTGTTTCGGCCTTTTCGCGAAACTTTTGCTCGACTATCTGAAGTAAGACGATTCTTGACGCCCCCGACGGCAACTTGATATCATTGATCCTTCGCCGTTCATCCCGTCTTTCTCTATTTAAGGAGCCGGTATAAACAAGTTCGGTAACAGCTACAACAACAGCAATCGCGACACAACTCGAGTCAACAACAGGATCAGCGCCAGCCAAGTCAGGCTCATCGACGCGGACGGCACTCAAGTCGGCGTAAAGCCTCTCTCGGAAGCTCTGGCGATGGCGCGCCAGCGCGGCCTCGACCTCATCGAGATCGCTCCGACGGCCAACCCGCCGGTCTGCAAGATCCTCGATTACTCGAAATACAAGTACGAGCAGGAGCGCAAAGCCCGCGATCAGCGCAAGAAGCAGAAGGCGGGGCTCTTGAAGGAAGTCCGGTTCAAGCCGCACATCGGACAGCACGATTTAGACGTCAAAATTAAGCACATCAGCGAATTCATCGCCGAGCACGACAAGGTGCGCATCACCGTCGTGTTTCGAGGCCGCGAGATGCAGCATCGCGACCTCGGCATGAAGCTGCTGGACCAGATAAAGGAGCGGTTGATAGAGACGGCAGTGGTGGAGCAGGCTCCGGCGCCGGATCGGAACAGGCTCATCATGACGTTGATCCCGAAACACTAAGATGCCAAAGATGAAGTCGCACAGCGGCGCCAAAAAGCGCTTTTTCAAGACGGCCAAGGGCAAATGGCGCCATCAGCGCGCGGGCAAGCGGCACCTGCTCGCCCCCCTCTCGTCGAACCGCTCGATGTTCTTGAGCGGCAAGAACGAGCTCAACAAGACCGAGGGCAAGACGATGTCCAAGTACTTGCCTTACGCGTAAGGATTAACCCATGAGGATCAAGTCCGGCGTCTCCACGCGTCGTCACAAGAAGAAGTTCTTCAAGCTCGCCAAGGGCAACTATTCCGCCAAGAGCACGCGCTGGCGGATGGTCAAGCAGCAGGTCGAGCAGTCGCTCAACCGCGCCTACACTGGCCGCAAGGACAAGAAAGGCGATTTCCGCTCGCTTTGGATCGAGCGCATCAACGCCGCTTGCCGCGAGCAAGGCACGAGCTACAGCCGGTTCATGAACGGCCTCAAGAAGGCGGGCGTCACGCTCAATCGCAAGATGCTCTCCGAGATGGCCATCCGCGACGCGAGCTCGTTCAAGGAGCTCGTCGGCCTCGCCAAAGGCGCGTAAGCGAGCCATGGCGGTCTCCCGCCAAGAGCTCGAAGCGGCCCTCCAAGAGCTGACGAAAGCTCTGGAGGGCTTCGCGTCTCAGGCCGGCGTCACCCCAGACCAGCTCGAGGCCTTCCGCGTCCAATACGTCGGGCGCAGCGGCAAGGTCACCGAACGGCTCAAGTCGCTCAAGGACTTGTCGATGGACGACAAGCGCGAGCTCGGCCCGAAGCTCCAGCAGCTCAAGGGCCTTTTCGACTCGGCGATCGGCGCCAAGCAGCGCGCGCTCGAGGCCGAGCAAGACGCGAAGACCTTGTCCGATTCCGGCATCGACCTCACGCTGCCGGGCTTTCCGTCCCCGCGCGGCCGCGTGCACCCTCTCACGCAAGTGCTCGACGAAATGGGCCGCATCCTCGGCCTCATGGGCTTCTCCTGGGCCGAGGGCCCGTTCGCCGAGACCGATTACCACAACTTCACCGCTTTGAACATCCCGGAGCATCACCCCGCGCGCGACATGCACGACACCTTCTATTTGAAGGAATTCCCGCTCGTGCTGCGCACGCACACCTCTCCGGTGCAGATCCGGACGATGGAGGCGCGCAAGCCGCCGCTGCGCATCATTTGCCCGGGCCGGGTGTTCCGCCACGAGGCCGTGGACGCCACGCACTCGGCCGTATTCCATCAAGTCGAGGGCCTCGCCGTCGACGAGAGCATCGGCTTCGCCGACTTGAAAGGCACTCTTTCCGACTTCATGAAGCGCCTCCTCGGGTCGGACACCAAGATCCGCTTCCGGCCGTCGTACTTCCCGTTCACCGAGCCCTCGACTGAAGTCGACGTGACGTGCTTTTTCTGCAAGCAGAAGGGCTGCCCGGCCTGCAAGCACACGGGCTGGATCGAGCTTCTGGGCGCCGGCGTCGTCAACCCGAACGTCTTGCGCGCCGTCGGCTACGATCCCGAGAAGTGGTCCGGCTTCGCGTTCGGCATCGGCGTGGAAAGGATCGCCATGCTGCGCCTGGGCGTGCGCGACATCCGCCTGTTTTACGAGAACGACCTCCGCTTCCTCGAGCAATTCGATGAAAATCTCGTTTAACTGGCTCAAGGAGCGCCTCCCGCTCTCGCTCTCCGCCGAGCAGCTCGCGGAGCGCATGCCGCAGCTCGGCTTCGAGGTGGCGTCCATCGAGAAACGCGGGCCCGCGTTCACGGGCGTCGTGACCGCGCAGATCCTCCAGATCGACAAGCACCCGAACGCGGACCGCCTCTCTCTGTGCGTCGTCGAAGACGGCACCGGCAAAGTATCTGTTGTTTGCGGCGCGAAGAACATAGCCGTCGGCCAAAAGATCCCTTTTGCCCGCGTCGGCGCCGTGCTTCCCGGCGACTTCAAGATCACGAAGTCCAAGATCCGCGGCGTGGAGTCGAACGGGATGATCTGCTCGGCGGAAGAGCTGGGCATCGGAAAAGCGAACGGCGGCATCCTCGTCCTCGATCCGAGTATCAGCATCGGCAAGGACTTCGCCTCCATGCTCGGTCCGGCCGACGACGTGCTCGAAGTCGAGATCACGCCGAACCGGCCCGACTGCCTTTCGCACTTGGGCCTGGCGCGCGAGCTCGCCGTCTTCCTCAAGACGCCTCTCGTCCATAAGCCGCTGCCCGCGCTTTCGGAGTCCGGCGAGTGCCCCAGGATCACGATCAAGGACCCTCTTTCCTGCCCTCGCTACGTCGGCCGCTTGATCACGGGCGTGAAGGTCGCGGAGAGCCCGGCCTGGCTCAAGGCCAAGCTCGAGGCCGTCGGCCTGCGCCCGATCAACAACGTCGTCGACGTCACCAATCTCATCTTGATGGACATGGGGCAGCCGCTGCACGCCTTCGACCTTCAGAAGCTGAGCGGCCCGGAGATCGTCGTCCGAGCCGCTTCCAAAGGCGAAAGGATCAAGGCTCTCGACGGCAAGACCTACGACCTGACCGACGCCAACCTCGTGATCGCCGACGCGCAAAAGCCGGTCGCCATCGCGGGCGTCATGGGAGGCGAGGAGACGGGCGTGACGGAAGCGACGACGTCGGTGCTGCTCGAGTCCGCGTACTTCGCGCCGCCGGCCGTGCGCAAGAGCGGCCAGAAGCTGCGCCTGCGCAGCGACTCGTCCTATCGCTTCGAGCGCGGCGTCGATCCCGGCGCCGTCGAGGAAGCGTCGGCGCGCGCGGCGGCGTTGATCGCCGAGCTCACCGGCGGCAAGGCGTCCACGGCGCGCGCCGCCGGCGAGGCGTATAAGCCCCGCCCCGCGATCTCTTTTACGAGCGCGCGCATCAACCGGATCCTCGGCTCCGAGTTCTCGGAGAAGGAGATCCTCGGCGTCCTTTCCGCGATCGGCGCGATCTCCCCGCACGAGTTCTCCGCGCCTTCGCACCGCGGCGACTTGGAGACCGTCTGGGACCTCGCGGAGGAGGTCGGCCGCCTGCTCGGCTACGACGCGATCCCCTCGCGCATCAAGCCTTTCACCGTCGAGCCGTCGGCGCAGACGCCGATGCAGACCCTCGGCGCTCGCCTGCGCCAGCGGCTCGTCGCGCAAGGATTCTTCGAGGCCTATAACTACGACCTCATCGCAAGGAAGGAGCTGACGAGCCTCGGCATGGCGGCCGAGGGCTTGGTCGAGCTCGCGAACCCGCTTTCCGAGGACTGGGCGCTGCTGCGGCCGTCGCTGCTGCCGAGCCTCCTGCGCAACGCGGTCTTCAACAAGAACCGCGGCGCCAAGGCCGCGCGGCTCTTCGAGCTCGGCAAGATTTACGGCAAGGCGGAGGGGCAAGTCACGGAGCGCTGGCGCCTGGCCGGCGTCATGCTCGGCCCCGTCGCGCCGGCGTTCTGGAAAGCGGCGCGCACCCCCGACGCCGATTTCCACGATTTGAAGGGCGTGATCGAGGATCTGGTCGCCGGCCTCCCCGGCGTCAAACTCGAGCCGCGCGGCGTCGACCCTCACTGCCCGAACACGCCGCTCTATCATCCCGGCGCGGCGATGAAGCTCACGCTCGGGAAAGAGAAGCTCGGCGACTTCGGACTCCTGCATCCGCGCGTCGCGCGCGCGCTCGACCTCGACCGCCAGCCGGTCGGCGTCTTCAATCTCAAGCTCGACGTGCTTTTGTCGGCGAAAGCGCCCGCGACGCGTTTTACGCCGTTCTCGGTCTTCCCTTCCGTTGAGCGCGACCTCAGCTTCTTCGTCGACGCCAAGCGCCTCTACGCGGAGCTCGAGTCCGCTATCCGCGAAGCCGCCGGAGCCGAGTTGCGAGGGCTCTCGCTCATCGATCTGTTCGCGGGCAAGGGCGTTCCCGAAGGCAAGCGCAGCCTCACGGTCCGCCTGGTCTTTTCCAGAGAAGACCGCACGCTCACCGACCCCGAGGTCAACCAAGCGGTCGACGCGGCGATCAAGGCGCTGGAGGCCGCCGGCGCGATCTTGCGCAAATGATCGCCTCCAGCGGGCTCAAGCGCCTCGAGGCGCTCGTCGCGCAGGCCGCCCAGCAGCTCAAGGCCCTCGGCGACGAGAACTCGAGGCTGACCTCCATGAACGAGCGCCTCGACCGGGAGAACCGCCAGCTCAAAGAGGAGCTCAAGCGCCTCAGCCAGACCGCCGGCCGGCACGAGAGGCTCAGGCAGCGCCTGCTCAAGCTGTCGCAAAAACTCGACAAGATTTCTCCCTGATAAAAAACTCATGAACGACAAAGTCGAGATCACGATCTTCCGCCGCAACCTCACCGTCGAGATGGAAGGCTTCGCGCCGATGGAGATCGCCGCTCTCGCGCAAAAGGTCACCGAGAAGATGCAGGAGATGGCCGACCAAAACCAGAAGATCGCGGACTCGAGCAAGCTCGCGATCTTGACGGCCTTGGACTTCGCCGCGCAGCTTTATCAGCTCTCGCAGAAGATCGACACCGAGCAGCGCGCCTCCGAGCACAAGCTGGAAGAGCTGACTCTGGCGCTTCAGAGCGCGCTCGCCGCCTCCAAACGGTGACGGAGCTCTTTCCCACCGAGCCACCGCTGTCCGCCCAGCCGCTCGCCGCGCGGATGGCGCCGCGCGCGCTCGACGAGTTCGCGGGCCAGGAGGCGCTGCTCGGCCCAGGCAAGATGCTGCGCCGGCTCGTCGAGGCGAACAAGTTCTCCTCCGCGATCTTCTTCGGCCCTCCGGGCGTCGGCAAGACGGCCCTCGCGCGCTTCATCGCCAAGCAAGCGAGCGCCCACGTCGTGGAGCTCAACGCGGTGGCCGCGGGCGTCGCTGATTTAAAAAAAGCCCTGGAGCAGGCGCGTTTCGACCGCTCGAGCCGGAACCTGAAGACCTTGCTCCTGGTCGACGAGATCCATCACTTCAACCGCACCCAGCAAGACGTGCTGCTGCCCGCCGCCGAGCGCGGCGAGGTCTTCCTGATCGGCATGACGACGGAGAATCCTTCGTTCTACGTCAACGCGGCCCTCTTATCCCGCGTGACGGCCTTCGAGTTCCAGCCGCTGCCGCAAGGCGAGCTCGAAAAGCTGCTCGATCGGGCCGTCGCCGACAAAGAGCGCGGCCTGGGGCGGATGAAAGTCCAGCTCTCGCCCGAGGCGCGCAAGCACTTGGCGACGATGGCCGGCGGCGACGCTCGCAAGATGCTCAACGCCCTGGAGCTCGCCGCGCTCTCGACCGCCGCGGACGCCAAGGACGTCAAGAGGATCACGCTGGAAGTCGCCGAGGAATCCATCCAGCGGCGCTCGATCCGCTACGACAAGAAATCCGACGACCATTACGACCACATCTCCGCTTTCATCAAGTCGATGCGCGGCTCCGATCCCGACGCCGCGCTCTATTGGATGGCCAAGATGCTCGCCGCGGGCGAGGACGCGCGCTTCATCGCGCGCCGCGTGTTGATCTGCGCCTCCGAGGACGTCGGCAACGCCGACTTCCGCGCGCTGCTGGTCGCGCAGGCGGCGTTTCACGCGGTCGAAGTTCTGGGCATGCCCGAGGCCCGCATCACGCTCGCCCAAGCCGTCACGTTCGTCGCCAGCGCGCCTAAGTCGAACGCGGCCTATCTCGCCGTCGACGCGGCGATGAACGAAGCGCAGCGCGGCGAGACGCGCGAGGTCCCGCTCCATCTACGCGACGCGAGCATGGACCGCAAGACCCGCGGCCACGGCGAGGGCTACAAGTACGCCCACGACTACCCCGGCCACTGGGTGGCGCAAGAGTACATGCCGAAGCCGGTCGTCTTCTACGAGCCGTCGGACCAAGGCGACGAGAAGCGCATCGGTGAAAGGCTGCGCGAGCTTCGAAAGAAGCGCTAGCCGCTGTCCCCGGGGACAGTCTTCTTCTCTCGCGTTCAGCATCCGCCACGTGGCGGATGATTGGTAGAATTGAACGGCATGCCCGCCCCATCTACGGCGAAGGTCCTCTCGATCACCGAGCTCAACGAGCATATCCACGACCTGCTCGAAAGCTCCTTCTCGGAGCTCTGGGTCGAGGGCGAGATCTCGAACTGCAAGACCTACCCGTCGGGCCACACCTACCTCACGCTCAAAGACGAAAAATCGCAGATCCGCGCCGTGCTCTGGAAGGGCAACGCGTTCGGGCTCAAGTTCCGCCCCGAGGACGGCCTCAAGATACTCGCCCGCGGGCGAGTGACCTCTTATCCGGTCCGCGGCGACCTGCAGTTCGTGCTCTCGACGCTCGAGCCCAAGGAAAAAGGCGGCCTGCAGCTCGCCTTCGAGCAGCTCAAGGCCAAGCTCGAGGCCGAGGGGCTCTTCGCCGAGGAGCGCAAGCGGCCGCTGCCGGCTTACCCGCGCTCGATCGGCGTCGTCACGTCGCTTCAAGGCGCCGCGCTGCGCGACATCCTCTCCGTGCTGCGCCGCCGCTGGGAGGGGCTCGAAGTCCTCGTAGCGCCCGTCGCCGTCCAGGGCGAGGCCGCCAAAGACGAGATCGCGCGCGCCATCGCCGACCTCAATCGACACTTTCCCGATCTCGATATCCTGCTCGTCGGGCGCGGCGGCGGCTCTATCGAGGATCTATGGGCCTTCAACGAGGAGAAGGTCGCGCGCGCCATCGCGGCTTCCGACATCCCGGTCATCTCATGCGTCGGGCACGAGACCGATTTCACGATCGCCGACTTCGTCGCGGATCGCCGCGCGCCCACGCCGTCGGCCGCCGCCGAGCTGGCCGTCCCCGACAAGCGCGCCGCGCTCGAGGCCGTCTACGGCCTGGAAAAAGACCTCGTCGATTCCACGCTCGTCCTCATCGAGCGGCTCGAGCAGCGGCTCGATCACCTCGCGCGCCATCCAGCCCTGCTGAGTCCGACCCGCCTCTACGAAGAAAAGCTGCGCCGCGCCCAAGAGCTCGCGACACGTCTGCCCGAGGCCGCGCGTCAAATACTCAGGCACGCCGAGAAAGACTTGGCCCTCCAGGCCCAGCGCCTCGACGCGTTCTCGCCGCTCAAGGTGCTCGCGCGCGGCTACGCGATCGCGGAGAAGCGCCCGGGCGGCGAGATATTGAGGAAAGCGTCGCAGGTCAGGACCGGCGATAAAATTTTACTCCGTCTACACGAAGGCGCCGTCCCCTGCGAGGTCATCGATGAATAAGATCAATAGCGCGAAGAAGGAGTCGTTCGAGTCTTCGCTCAAATCCCTCGAAGAGCTCGTGCGCGCGCTCGAGGCCGGCGACACGGGCCTCGAGGAAAGCCTCGCGCTCTTCGAAAAGGGCGTGGCGCTGTCCAAGTCCTTGACCAAGCAGCTCGAGGAAGCCAAGCACAAGGTCGAAGTGTTGACCATGGAGAACGGCAAGCCCGGGAAAAAATCGCTCGCGGAGGACTGAGATCGCCGATACGAAGCGCCTGCTTTCGCTGGATATCTTCCGAGGGTTGACGATCGCCGGCATGATCGTCGTGAACTCCTCGGGAAGCGACAACGTCTATCCCACCCTCGACCACGCGCCCTGGCACGGCTGCACGTTCGCCGACTTCGTCTTTCCGAGCTTTCTGGTGATCATGGGCGTATCCCTGTCTTTATCCCTGCGCGGGAGGCTCGAGCGCGGAGAGCATCGCGAGCGCATCTTCAAGCAAGCCCTCCAGCGCGCGGCGATCATCTTCGGGCTGGGCCTGCTGATGAACCTCGTCTATTACGCCTCGGGCTCGCAGCCGAATTTCCGCTACATGGGCGTGCTGCAACGCATCGCGCTCTGCTACTTGCTGTCCTCGACGCTCTTCTTGGTCTCGGGCTGGAAGAGGCAAGCGGCGGTCACCGCCGCGCTCATCGCGGGCTACTGGCTCCTCCTCACGCGCGTGCCGGTGCCCGGCTACGGCGCGCCGGACCTCACCGAGCAAGGAAATCTCGCGTCTTGGCTCGACCGCGCGCTCTTAGCCGGTCACCTCTACAAGCCGTACTTCGACCCCGAGGGCTTGCTCGGCACGATTCCTTCCGTCGCCACCACGCTGTTCGGCGTGCTCGCGGCGCGCTGGCTCGGCTCGCGAGCCGCGCCCGAGCGCAAGGCGCTCGGCATGATCGCGGCGGGGCTCGCGCTCGCCGCCGCCGGCTATTTGTGGAGCGCGACCTTTCCTTTCAACAAGCATCTCTGGACGAGCTCCTTCGCGCTTTGGACGGGCGGCGTCTCGCTCGCCCTCCTCGGCGCCTGCTACGGCGTGATCGAGCTGCGCGGCGCCTGGAAGTGGCTGCGCCCGCTCGAGTGGTTCGGGCGCAACTCGCTGCTGTCCTACTTCCTGTCGGGGCTTCTCTACGGCCTGCAGGAGTTCGTCTCGATCCACGGCGCCGACGGGCGCATGAACGTCAAGCTTTGGATCACGAATATCCTTTTCGGCTCGTGGCTGCAGCCGCGCGCGGCCTCGCTCGCCTACGCGCTCGTTTTCACCGCGCTCTGCCTGCTCATGATGGCGGAGCTCCACCGCCGCAAGGTCTACCTCAAGATCTAGTGAGCGAGCCGGCCGACGTCGAGGTCAAGGTGCCCTTCGAGGTCCAAGCGCCCCACGAAGGCTGGCGCGTCGACCGCTACCTGGCCCAGCGGCTTCACGGCTACTCGCGCGCGGCCGTGCAGAGGCTGATCGCCGACGGCAAGGTCTCGATCCGCGGACGCGCGGCGAAGGCGTCGACGACGGTCAAGGACGGGGACGTCGTCGTGATCCGCTACCTCAGGACGCCGGAGCCGCCTCCGGGCGTCGAGCGGCTCGACGTCCTCTACGAGGACGAGCAGCTGCTCGCCGTCGACAAGCCCGCGGGCGTGCTCTCGCACCCGACGGACAAGATCGTGCGCAACGCGGCGACGTCGATCTTGAAGCTTCAGCTGCCGGGCCGCAAGCTCCACCTCGCCCATCGGCTCGACCGCGAGACGAGCGGCGTGCTGCTCTTTTCCAGATCGCCCGAGGCGGCGCGCGCGCTGGGCGAGGCGTTCCTCGAACGCCGCGTCGAGAAGGAGTACCTCGCCGCCGTCGCCGGCCGCGTGACGTGGGAGACGAAGACCGTCGACGCGCCGCTCGGCAGGGAGGGCGGCGAGATCAGGGTGCGGCAGAAGGCGGGCGAGGGCCGCCGCGCCGTGACGGAGTTTACGCGTGTCGACGCCGGCGAAGAGGCTTCGCTCGTGCGCTGCGTGCCCAAGACCGGGCGGCTGCATCAGATCCGCGTCCACCTGGCCTTGCTCGGCCATCCGATCCTCGGCGACAAGCTCTATAAAGGAGACGGCGCGGCCTACATGAAGGCCGTGCGGCGCGAGTTGGCGGAAGAGGACTTGGTCGCTCTCGGCGCGAGGCGCCAGATGCTCCACGCGGCTAAGCTCACCCTGGCGCATCCGATCACCGGCCGCATGCTCGTGATCGAGTCCCCTCTCCCCGCCGATTTCGTCCTGCCCGGCTAAAGATCTTCGGGAGTGGGCGGAGGCTTGCGGTGCTTCTTGTATTCTTTCGCGGGAATGATCCTCGTGACCGTGGCGGTCCGGCCGCGGATCTCGAAGTGGACGTCGCAGTCGTAGATGAAGAACCCGAGGTCCTTGCCCTCTTTCATCTGCGAGCGGTCGCGGTGGTTGCGCAAGTCGCGGGAAAGGATCTCGATGATCAAGTCGCGCAGGCCCGCTTGGCCGATCGAAAGCCGCCGGTGCACCTCGGCCTCGGCCGCCGGAGAGAAGACGACCGCGAAGAGCTCCTCGGCCGCGCTCGTCCAGCCTTCCTTGGCGTCCGCGACGCGGTCGTAGCTCGGGATATAGGGCTTAACGTCCAAGATCGGCGTGCCGTCGACGAGGTCGACCTCGGCCAGATGCAGCGTGTCTCCCTCGACGCGCAGGAGCCTCGCCGCCGAGAGGCCGATCGGCGACGGGCGGTGCGGCGAGCGCGACGCGAAAACGCCGACGGTCTTGCCCTTCAGGCGCGGCGGGTGCACGGTCGAGAGGAAGATCTTGTTCGTGTTGAGATTGAAATACGCGAGAAGCCAGACGTGAGAGAATTCGGCCAGACCCTTGAGGGATTGCTCCGGGATGAACTCGGCCTTGATCTTGAGCCGGGCCCGCGAGTGCGGGACGAGGCCAGGCTGGCGCGGCGCGCCGAATTTCTCCTTGAAGCAAGATTCGAGCACGCCGATCGCGCGCACGAGCCTTCGGGGAGCCGTCACGCCGGAAGGACCTCCTTCTTGCGGCCCTTGAGCAGGGGCAGCTTCGACAGCTCCCCCGCCATCATAGCCGCGACGATGAGCCCGCCGCCAGCCGCGCGCGCCGGGACGAAAACCTCGCCGCCGAGCGTCCATGAAAAGAGCGCGGCGAACACCGGCTCGAGCGAGAAGATCAAGGAGACTTTCACCGGCGAGGTGGATTTCTGCGCGACCATCTGGATGTAGAAGGCCGACAGGGTGGGGATCAAGGCGAGGAACACGATCACCTCCGCGGCCCCGGGCTTCCCGACCGTCATCGGCCGGCCTCCCGCGAGCGCGAACGCGAACGAGATCAAGCCCGTCATCCAGAATTGGTGAAAGGCGAGCAGGATCGCGTCCGCGTCGGCGCGCACGTACACGTCCGTGGCCAGCAAGTGCGCGGCGTATGTGACCGCGGCGACGATCGTCAACAGGTCGCCGCGATTGCAGTTGGCGATCCCGCCCATAAGAAGCCACAATCCCCCGAGCGCGAGCAGGGAAGAGCCCCATTGAACCGTCGTCGGCGGCTTCTTGAAGAACAGGAGCAGGAAGATGGGCACGAAGATCACGAACAATCCCGTGATGAAGCCCGAATTAGACGCGGATGTGTATCTCAGGCCGATCGTCTGCGTCAGATACAACGCGCCGAGGATGGCGGCGAGGATCGCCGCTTCCTTCATATGCGCGAGCGGATTCTTGCGCCGCAGCGCCCAGGGCGCCAGGCACGCGGCCGAGAGCAAGAAACGGTAGGCGACGAGCACGACCGGGTCGACCGCGGAGAGCGCGCCCTTGACCATCGGGAAGGTCGCGCCCCAGACGGCGGCGCAATAGACCAAGCCGACGTCGGCGACCCAAGGCGAAAACGCGTCCGGCACGGCGATTAATATATCATAAGCGCGTATGGTCGTCTTTTTCGATATCGGGAACGTCTTGCTGCGCTACGACTCGCGCGAAGTGGCCAAACGCATCGCCTGGGCGCTGCGCAGCCACCCGCTCAAGGTCTTGCGCATCCTGTGGGCCAGCGATCTGGTCGACGCCGTCGAGCGCGGCGCGCTGCCGCCGGACAAGCTCTTCGCCCTTTTTCGCGACGAGCTCGGCTTTGAAGGTGATTTCGAGAGCTTCCGTAAACTGTGGTGCGACCATTTCACCCTCGAGCGGCGCAACGCCGCGCTGCTCAAGTCGCTGGCCGCGCGCCACCGCGTCTTCCTTCTATCGAACACCAACGCCTTGCACTACGAGTTCATCAAGGAGCGCTACGCGTTCGCGCGGCAGGCCCATGGAGCGGTGCTGTCTTACGAGCTCGGCCTGCGCAAGCCCGAGGCCGCGATCTACGAGGCCGCGCTCAAAACCGCGGGCGCCAAGGCGAGCGAGTCGGTCTTCATCGACGATCTCGAGGAGAACGTGCGCGGCGCGCGCAGGGTCGGCATGGCCGCGATCCGCAACGCGCCGGGCGTCGATCTCAAGAGCGAGCTGGCGAAGCTCGGCGTGCGCTAGGCTCGTCGGGGTACTTCTCGATCACGGCTCGCGCCGCGCGGCGCGTGAGGGCGTGATATGCGGGCGCCGCCTCCGCGAAGATTTCTCGCGCGACGGCGCGCCCCTTCGGCGTTCGGCCCAGGGCTTGATAGAGCGGCCGGACGAATTTGACGCGGCCGACGCTCGAAAGCAGCGCTCTCGCCTGAGGAAAAGCTTCCTCTCGTCCGGCGGCCGCGGACAGGCACAGCCAGAGGCACAGTACCTCGCAGTTGCCGCGCCCGTCGAGCCCGAGCAGGGCCTCGAGGCTCGCGCAGTCCGCGGCGTCGAGACCGTCCGGCAGCGCCTGCAGATAGACGAGCAGCTCGGCCGCGCTCCAGCGCGAGGCCTGCGCGGCGTCCGGGCGCCGTCCCTCGCGCCAGCCGGCGGCGAGCTCGGATAGAGCCCTGAGCCTCTCCGACACGAAGCAAGGCGCGCTCGCCGACAGACCCGCTCCGTCGAGCCATTCCCGGGCCCCGACGCGCGCGAGCAGGCCGGGAAAGGAGCTCTCGACGAAGGCGCAGAACTCCTCGGTCGTGATGCTCGAGAAGCGATAGCGCCGCATGTACTCCTTGACGAAAAGCTCGAAGGGCTCTTTTCCCGCCGCGCGCTCGAGGACGACCAGGAAGCGCGCGCCCTTCTCGTAGGGCACGACGGAGTACGCGTCGTCGGGATCGACGCCCGTCAGACGCGTGCGCAGGCGCGTGAGCTCGGGCTTGTCCTTGAAGCGCTCGAGCGCGTCGTCCAAGTCCTTCTGTCCGATCGCCCAGGCGAGCGACTCGGCCCGCTCGCCGCGCAGAGCGCCGATGATGCGCCGCTCGGCCCAGACGGTCCAGCCCTCGTTGAGCCAGAAGTGCTCGGCCGTGGCGTTCGTGACGAGGTTTCCCGTCCAGCTGTGAGCGAGCTCGTGCGCGACGACGTCGACCAAGCTCCGGTCGCCCGCGAGGATCGTCGGCGTCAGGAAAGTCATCCGGGGATTTTCCATCCCTCCGTAAGGAAACGAAGGCGGCAGCACGAGCATGTCGTAGCGATCCCAGGGATAAGGCCCGAACATGGACTCAGCCCGCGCGAGCATCTCCTCGACGCCCGCGAACTCCCACGCGGCCTTGTCGACGACCTCCGGCTCGGCCCAGACGCGCGAGCGCGGCGAAAGGTCGCGCGACGAAAGCTCGCCCGCGGCCAGCGCCAAGAGATAGCTCGGGATCGGCTGCGGCATCGAAAAGCGAAAGGCGCGGCGTCCGGGACCCGCCGAGGCGTCGCCCGCGGGGCCGGCGCTCATCACGGCGGTCAGCCCTTCCGGCACGACAATCGCGGCCTCGTAGCTCACTCGCGCCGCGGCGCTGTCTTGGCAAGGCGCGACGCTGCGCGCGTGAATCGGCTGGCACTGGCTGAACAAGAACGGCCGGCGCCGCGAGGACGTTTGTTCCGGAGACAACCACTGCAAGCCCTCGGCTTCCGGGCTCGTCTCGTAGCGGATCGTCACGCTGCCGGTCTTCTCGGGGAGGGTCAGCCGCAACCGCCGGCCGAGGATCGGCTCCTGCGCGCCGAGCTCATAGGGGACGCTCGCGCCCAGGATCGTCAGGCCCTTCGTGTCGAGGTCTAGCGGGCCCGCGCCCGGAGCGATGAGCGAGATCTCGATTTCTCCTTTTATAATCCGTCGGTCGAAGTCGAGGTCGAGCTTGAGCCGCCACGCTTTCGAGCGCGGCTGCGCGTCGTCGAAATAAGAATGCGGGTCGACGCGCGACACTAGCCTCTCCGGGCGAGAGCCTGCGCGCAGTAGATGAGGTTGACGAACGTCATCGCGCGCGTGACTTGGCCTATGCGGTTGCCGGGCATCGTCGCGTGAGCGACGGCAGCGGGCAGCGACACGGCGTCGATGTTGCCTTGATAAGAAACGTCGACGACGCTGGCGCCCGGCCGGATCCAATCCGTCGGGATGTTGAACTCGACGTCGGGAACCGCCGTCACGACGACGTCCGCGCGCCGGATGCAGTCTTCCATGTCCGATTGGCGCGTCTTATCGAAGCATTCGACGACCGTCGCGCCGAGGTTCTCGAGCATCAAACCCAGCGGCTTGCCCACGCGCATCGAGTGGTTGACGATCGTCACGAACCGCCGCTCGAGCGGCACGCCGTGGTGCTGGAGCGTCTTGACCACGGCCTTCGCCGTGGCGGGAACGACGCACTTGATGCCGCGCTCCTCGTCCATGTAGCGCTTGTACTTGACCAAGTAGCCCAGGTTGAGCGAGTGCAGCCCCTCGACGTCCTTGTGCGGCGAAACGAGGTCCATCAGGTCCTTGTCGGCGACCTGGCCGCCGATCGGATAGAAGATCATGACGCCGGTGACTCTCGGATCGTCGTTGAGCGCGCCGATCGAAGACAGCAGCTCGCCCTCGTCTTTCGGCTCGAGCTTGCGCGCCTCGATGCCCAGGCGCGCCGCGTCCTTGAGCATCAAGTCGCGGTATTGCAGCGAGCCCGCGTTATGGCCCGGCGCGAAGAGCACCGTGGCCAAGGTCGGCGGCGTGGTCAGCTTGGCCTTAGCCTCGACGACCCAGTCGAAAAAGCGATGGGCGACGGCGCGGCAATCGAGCGTCTCGGGCACGCGCCGATTCTACTACTTATCCCGCGATCGCCTCATCAGCGCGCGGCGAGCTCATCGACGCGCCGGTCTTGAGACAGCATCGACGGACGCTTCGAGACGAGCCAAGCGTCGCCGTAGATCGCCGTCTTGCCGTCGGCCAGCAGAAAGACGGCTCCGTCTTGCAGCATCAGATCGTTGCCTCGAGCGTCGAAGTCGTGAACGCGCGTGATCTTCCCGCGCGAGAGCGCGATCGCCTTGACGCCGGCTTGGGCGAGCGAGATCGCGGGCTTGTTGAAACCCCCGACCTTCATCTTGAGGCCGTAGGCCTTCTCGAGCGCGGCGAGGTCGCCGGAGTTAAGACGTTGCTCTTCGAGCGCCCGCGGCGCGATCACTCCGGCGTCGACGGCTTTCTCGACGAGCGCGCGCAGGGCCTGAAACCCGTCCGCGAAGCTCTTGCCGTCTAGCTTGGTGCGGTCGCCGAAGAGCTCCGTCCCGTTCTCGCCCGGCTTGCCGTCGCCGTCGCCGTCGAAGACGAGCAGGCCCGTCCCAGGCGCCAGATCGTCGATCCACTGCAAGGAGTCCTTTCGGCCTTTGCCGTCGATGTCGTAGAGCACGCTGCCGGCCGCGGTTTGCGGCCCTCTTCCCGCGAGATCGAAGACCAGCGGCGAGGCTTGCCAGATTTGCTCGCCGACGATCTGGTCGCCGTTCAAAAATTCCAAACCGTATGTCCTTTTTGAGCCGAATGGTTTCGAATCGTCAAAGGCGATCACCTCGGCCTTGACGCTCGTGATGGGCCCGATAACCTGTCCATCTTGCGTGACAAGCGCCGGGCCGTATCCGCGAGAGCCCGGCACAACTTTATATTTCCGCTGCGGCCTCCGAGCCGATGGCTGGACCGCGGCCGTCGCCGCGAGCGGTTGGACCGCCACAGGCGCCGCGACTGCGGGTGACGCGATCACCGCAGACAAAACGACGGCCGGGATGCTCGGCGCGGCCGCTTGCGCCACCGTCGTCGTCGCCGCGTAATCGGCGCTCGAGCCCCCTCCTGTAAAACGCGTGCGTGCACGGCCCTTGGGCGTCGGGGCCGCGCCCTTGTGCTCGACGTTCGCGGCGATGCGCCGCTCGGGCTTCGGAGCGGCGACCGTCTGCGCCGCCGCGGCCACGAGATATTTGACCCCCTGGCCCACGTCGGCGGTGTACGCATCGAGCTTGCTCAAAGTCGTGGTCAGGGCCGTGGCGAGGCCGCCGGAAGATTTGGCGGCGACGGCAGGGGCGATGCCGGCCGCGTCGAGCTCGCTTGCGTAGACGAGCCTCTCGGATCCGTCCTCGCCCGCAGGCTCCCAGGACGCGAGGCGGCGCGTCGCGGCGGCCGCGCGCCGGGCCTTCGCCTTGACGGTCGGCGTCTCGAATCGAATCGGGTCGATCGCGGCGACGCGCTCCGGCCAGGTCCAGGAGGCCGCGACCCGCGCGGCCGCCCAATCCTCGGCCGAGCACGGCCCGTGATCGGCGACCGGAAGCGGAGCGGCGACGGGTTCCGCGACGACCGCCGGCGGCGCGGTAAGCAAAGTCCGGGGCTCGAGAGCGGGAGCGGACCGATCCGGCGTCGCCGCGGCCGCGTCGGCCGGAATAGGCGGCTGAGCCGCGTCCTTCGGTTGATACGAAAACCAGCCCGCCGCCGCCGTCGCGGCGAGCACGCCGGCCCCCAGTAGCGCCTCGCGGCGCCCCAGCGCCCGCCGCCGCGACGGCCGCGGCGTGTAGGAGCTCTCTGAAATCGTTTGGGGGATCATGGCTCTAGTATAGGGTCCGCGCGCGCGCGCATCCACCGCGCCACGGCAAAAGGAACGCAAAAAAAGCGTAAATGGTACAATCGCTCCTCGATGAGGGCTTCCCTGCGCGCCTTGGCCGTCCTGGCCTTCGTCGAGATCGCCGCGTTCGGCGTCTTCTCC
Source organism: uncultured Elusimicrobia bacterium (assembly GCA_964600165.1). GTDB lineage: Bacteria > Elusimicrobiota > Elusimicrobia > UBA1565 > UBA9628 > CAZRIP01. Next base: position 64,683 of record CAZRIP010000003.1, read on the forward strand.
TCGCGCATCGGCTTTTACCACGACGACTGGGTCGTGCTCGAGCAGCTCTCGTCGGGAGGCTTCGCGGATCAAGTCCGCGCCCTGCGCTGGCTGGCGCCGCGGCCGCTCGACATTCCGCTCAACCAAGCTTTTTTCGCGATCGGCGGGCTCAACCCGCTTCCTTATCATCTCCTGCGCCTGCTGCTGGACCTCGCCGCGGGCTGGCTGTTCTATCTGCTGCTCGAGCGGCTGACGGGCCGGCGCGCCCTGGCGCTGTGCGCCGCCGCGCTCGCCATGCTCGTCCCGAACCGCGACGTCCTGCATTTCTGGTTCGGGATCAGCAACGAGAGCGCGGCGACGGTGGCGATGTTCGGGGCGCTGCTCTGTTATTGGGACTGGCTCGAAAAGCGCCGCGCTCCCGCGTTGTGGGCCGGGCTTTTCCTTTATATGGCCAGCGTGCTGACCTACGAGGCGCTGGCGTTCTTCCCGCTCGTCCTCTTCGCCGCGCGCGCCAAGAACGTCTCGTCCGCCAAGCGCGAGTTTCGGCGGTTCTGGCCGTTCGGAGCCGTCCTCGCGGTCGCGCTTTTGTGGCAGCGCAAGGGCGCGGCCTTGTACGCGGGGATCGAGAACAACAAGACGATGGGGTTCTCGGCCGCGCACGCGCTCAAGGTCTTCGGCGCGGGCTTCGAGTGCGTGTCGAACCGCGTCGTGCACATCGGCGCGCTGTCGTTAAGAAGCCTTTGGGAGAACCATCCGTTTTACTTCCTCCCCTGCGCGCTGCTCGCGGCCGCGATGACTTGGCCGCTTCTTAGAGATCGCGACGAGAAACGCGGCGAGGCGAAACCTTGGCTCATCGCCGCCGCGCTTTTCTTCGCGGCCTATCTGCCCTACGCCGCCACCGCCGACTACACGCCCCAGATCTTCGGCGTCATGTCGCGCACGAACGCGGGCGGCGCTTGGGCTTGCGGCCTGCTTCTCGCCTTACTTCTTTCGCTCGCCAAAAAGCCCTATATGAAATCAGCGCTGCTCGGCCTTCTCGTCCTCGCGTTCACGGCGACCGACTGGCACCGCGCCTTGGCCTGGGGCAGCTCCTGGGACGCGCAGCGCGAGATCTTCGCCAAGCTCAAGGCGAAGGACCTCCCGCAAGGCGCGCGCGTCCTCTTGACCGGCGCGCCGTCAGACCTCGACCACGCCGTGGTGATCGAGGCCGAGTACGCCTTCGACGCCTCGCTGCGCCTGATGACCGGCCGCTCGGACCTCCACGGAAACCTCTTGAGCCTCGAGAAAGGCCCCAGTCCGGGCAGCCTCGTCTACGACGCCCGAACGGGCGTCTTGTCGTCGAGGAATTGATAGAATCTCCGTCGATGAAGCTCGAACCCGCCCGGCTGCGCCGCAGCGTCCTGGAGATGGCGCACCGCGGCCAGACCGTCCACGTGCCGTGCGCGTTCTCGCTCATCGAGATCCTCTCCGTTTTGTACTCCGATTTCATACGCCGGCCGAGCGGCAGGCCCGACGATCCCGAGCGCGACGTGCTCGCGCTCTCGAAGGGCCACGGCGTGATGGCGCTCTACGCCGTCTTGGGCGAGCTCGGCTGGATCACGAAAGAATGTCTCGATAACTACAACGCGGACGGCTCGCCCTTGCGCGGCCTCTCCGAGAACAACATCCCCGGCGTCGACGTGACCTCGGGCTCCATGGGCCACGGCCTGCCGATCGCCGCCGGCTGGGCGTTCGGCCTCAAGAAGATGAAGAGCGCTCGCCGCGTCTACTGCGTCGTCGGCGACGGCGAGATGAACGAAGGATCGATGTGGGAGGCGCTCGCCTTCGCGGGCCACCACAAGCTCGACAACCTGACCGTCATCGTCGACGCCAACGCGTTCCAGGCCATGGGCCGCACCAAGGACATCCTGGACCTCGAGCCCTTCGAGGCGAAGTTCGAGGCGTTCGGCTTTTTCGCCGCGGGCTGCGACGGCCACGACCGCAAGGCCATCGCCTCCAATCTCAAGAAGCTCCTGAAGGTCAAAGGCAAGCCGCAGGCCCTGGTCGCGCGCACCGTCAAGGGCAAGGGCGTCTCTTTCATGGAAGCCGACAACAAGTGGCACTACACGCGGCTGACGAAAGAGTCGCTCGAGAAGGCGCTCGCCGAGCTGCCTCTCGTATGAGGACCGCGCTCTCGAACGTTCTGACCAAGTCCGCGGAGGCCGACGAGCGTTTCGTCGTCCTCTCGGGCGACCACGGCTACGCGCTTTTCGACGAGCTGCGCCGCGCGCGCCCCGAGCAGTTCGTCAACGTCGGCATCGCCGAGCAGGCGATGGTGGGCTTGGCCGCCGGCATGGCCCGCGCGGGCTACCTGCCGGTGATCTACGGCCTCGCCGCCTTCGTGCCGATGCGCGTGGCCGAGCAGATCAAGCTCGACTTTTGCTTTTCCAAGACCAAGGTCATCATCCTCGGCGACGGCGCCGGGCTCGTCTATTCGACGCTCGGGGCCTCTCACCAGTGCGGCGAGGACATCGCGTGCCTGCGGCCGATGCCGCACCTGCGCGTCTACGCGCCCTGCGACGCCGAGGAGCTCAAGGCCTGCTACAAAGAGGCGCTCGGCTACGACGGGCCCAGTTATCTTCGCATCGGCAAGAGCGACCGGCCGCCGGTGCACGTCAAGTCTCTTTCTTCCGCGTCGCCGCATCTCGTCAAAAAGGGAGCGCGCCCGGTCTGTCTCGTCTCTCTGGGCTCGATGACGGCGCCTTGCGTCAAGATCGCCGAAGACCTCGGGCTTTCCTGCCTGTCGGTCCCGCGCGTAAAACCCCTCGACGCCTCGCTGCTCAAGACGCTGTCCGCCTTCGAAAAGCTCATCGTCGTCGAGGAGCACAGCGCGGCCGGCGGCCTCGCCTCCGCGATCCTCGAGCTCGGCGCGACGGGCGCCGGTCCGTCGCTGCCGCCCCTGTTTTCGATCGCGCTCAAGGAGCGCTTCACGGAGCTTTGCGGCGGATATCAGTTCGCGCTGTCGGAGCACGACTTGTCCGACGAGCAGCTGGAGAAGCGCGTGAAGGCCGCGCTTACAAGTAAGACAGCACGGTCCGCCTAAAACCGTCGTCGATCCCGTGCGTGGGCCCCCAGCCCAGCGCGCGCAGCCGCGAGATGTCGGGGCAGAACCGCGGGAACGGGCTCGGCAAGTAATTGGTGCCCGGCTTCCACCCGTGGCGCACCACGCGCAGCTTTTTTTCGGGAAAGAGCTTCACGAGTCGCCGCGCCAACGCGAGGATCGAGACGTCGGTCTTGTCGTTGCCGATGTTATACGCCGTGCCCGGCGCGCCCTTGAGCATCGCCGTGAAGGTCGCCGTCGTCGTGTCCGCGAGATAGCAGTAAGCGCGCACGGCCTTGCCGTCGCCGCGCACGGTGATGTCCCGGTTGCTGACGATGTCGCCGACGAAATCCGAGAACGCGCGCCCGTCGCCCAGAGGCATGCCCGGGCCGTAGGTGTGGAAGATGCGGATGATGATCGTGTGCACGCCGTACTGGCGGTGCCAGGCCGCGCATAAGGTCTCTCCCATGCGCTTGCCTTCCGTGTAGCAGGCGCGCGGATGAAGCGGGTCGACCAGCCCGACGTCCTGCTCGCGCAGCTTGTGCAATGGCTTGACCGTCTCGCCGTAGACCTCGCAGCTCGAGAAATAGAGGACGGCGGCGCCCTTCTCGCGCGCGAGTTCCAACAAGCGGCTCGTGCCGAAGATATTGGGCCCGAGCGTACCGACGGGGTCGGTGCCGTAATACATCGGGCTCGCTTGGCTGGCCGCATGCAGGATCCAATGCACGGGGCCGGAGGGCCTCAAGGCCTCGGAGGCGTCGCCGACCAAGAGGCGCAAGTCCTTCCTTCCTCGATACGCCGCGAAGCGCAGGCGGCCTTTTTCTCCATTGCGGACGGCGCCGATCACCCTGATGCCGAGCTTTTTTTTCTCATTGATATAAAGAAGCGCCTCGATGAAATAGGCCGGCAAAAAACCGTTGGCGCCCGTCACGAGGATCGTCTTGCCGGCGAGCTTGTGAAAATCGACGCCGCAGGACGCGACGTGCTCCAGGTCCGACTCGACGATCGGATGTCTCACTCGAGATTGACGCGGTCGGCGATGAAGCCGCGCGGCCGGTTAAGAGACTGGACGTAGATTTTACGGATGTATTCACCGATCACGCCGATGGCGAGCAGCTGCGCGCCCGCGAAGAACGTGATGAGCGCGCCCAAAGTCGTGATGCCGTGCGGCGCCGAGTCCGGATGCACGAGCTTGTTGACGATCAGAAACGCCGTCCCCGCGAAGCCGAGAAGAGCGATCAAGAGGCCGGCGACGACGACGGCGCGGATCGGAGCGACGCCCGTGCCCGAGAGCATCGCGTTGATCGAGAACGCGACGTAGGCGATGAAGCCCTGGCTCGTCTCGCCGCCCGCCCGCGCGCGGCGGACGAAGGGCAGCGGTTTTTGAGGATAGCCGACGTGCGAGACCGCGCCGCGGAAGTAAAGGTCGTCCTCATGGTAGTGCTTGAGCGCGTCCAACACGCGACGGGACACGAGCCGATAGTCCCCGGCGTTGGCGGGCGGCGGCACGTCTGAGAGCGCGGCGATGATCTTGTAGTAGAGCCGGCGCACGGCCTGCATGAGCGCCGACTCTTCGCGCTTGATGATGCTCCCATAGACGACGTCGTAGCCTTCCTCCCAGCCCTTGATGAAGTCCGGAATGAGCTCCGGGGGATCTTGCAGGTCCGCTTGAATGACGATCGTCGCGTCGCCCTTGGCCTGGCTGATCCCCATGGCGACGGCGCGGTTGGGTCCGATGTTGCGCGAGAAGCGCATGACGCGCACGTTCTTGTGCTCGGCGGCGATCTTCGAGAGAAGCTCGAAGGTGCGGTCCCGGGAGACGTTGTCGGTGTAGATGTGCTCGAAGTCGTAGCGCTCGCGCAGCGGCGCGATCGCCGCGCAGACCTCGTCGAAGTGCCTGCGGACGTTGGCTTCTTCGTTATAGCACGGCGTGACGATCGAGATGAGCTTCTTGGGAGGCATCGCCGGGTCAAAGCATACCAAATCGCAATGTCCCGATCGGCCGCCAGGGCCGTCCCGGCTCGAAGAGCGTGACCGTCGCCGACACGGGGCCCCGCGGATCACGCGGCAGCCTGAGACGCCAGCGCTCGACGACGGATTGCCCCGGCCGTTTCTCGACGAGGTCGTCGTAGGCCGGCCACAGCGTCTCGCGCCGGCCTTTCGGGCGGTCGCGCGCCTCGAAAAGGCGGCCCCGCGCGTCGTCGAGCGCGAGGATGAACGCGAAATCGCCGCGCGCCGAGATCCAGGTCAACGAGAGCTCCCCGACGCCGGGGCCGACGACCCTGAACGAGGCGCTCGAAAGCTCCACGCCGCCCGACCCGGCGAGACGTCCGCCCGCAGATCGCGCGGCGCGAGCCTCGGCAAGCCAAAGCGGCGCCGCCAGCCGGGCCGTCGCCGGACCGGACCCGAGCGCGAGCTCGACGAGAGGCAGGCCGGGCGGCTCGATCACGAGCGTGCCCGCGCGCTTGAAACCGCCGCGCCCGTCGTAGACGAGGATGCGCGCTCCTGCGAGCGGCCGCCAGGACCAGCCCGCGTCGCCGAAGAGATCGCTCTCGCAGCCAGAAAAAAGGCCGCGGCGCGTCGCGGCCGGCGCGATCGACGCGTGCGCGAGCGGCCCCGAGTCTCCCGAGGCGGCGAAATCGGCCTCGATCGGCGACGCCAACGCGGGCGCCGGCCCGAAGCCGGCCGGCGCGCCGAGGACGTAGACGTTGTCGGCGGGCGGACCGGCCCGAAGCTCGGCGGCCAGCGTCTCCAAAAGACGCGACGAGGCGGCCCACGCCCGCCCCTCGGCGACGTCAAAGCCGGCGGCCAGGCCGAAGGCGAGCGCGCCGAGGACGAGCAGCGCGCGCTTGGAATAAGCGGACAGCCGCGCGGCCGCCAGCGACGCGGCCCCGGCCGCCGCGAGCAGAAGCCCCGCGCTCGGCAGGTAGTGGTGCCGCGGGCTCAGGTACCAGAAAAGATTCGGGAAATACGCGCACGCCCACCACGCGACCCCGGCGGCGATCAGCCGCAGCGCGGCGGGGGCCTCGATCTCCTCGCGCGCGAGCAGACGCGTGAGAAGCCCCCACGTCAGGGCCGCGGCCGCGCATAGGATGACCGCTCCCGCGCTCAGGAACTCCAACCGGGGAAGCTTCATCATCGGCACGAGGCTCGCTTCGAGCGCGGCGCGCGCGCTCGGAAGCACGCGGCCGAGCGTGATCACCGGCCGGCCGCCCTCGGAGACCGCGGCGAGATGTCGGAACGAGACGTGCGCGAGGTCGGCCGCGAGGCAAGCCGCGGCAAACTTCACCGCGGCCCGCGTCGTCCCGCGCGAAACCGGGAGCAGGCCGACGAGCAAGATCGGGAGCCACATCAGGAACGCTTGGTCGTAATCGAACAGCGCGAGCAAATACAGGCCGAAGGAGGCGAGCCATAGCGGCTTTTCGCGTCGCAGGCAAAGCGCGGAAAGGAGGACGAGCGTCACCGGCGCCAGATTTTGCGCGATCGCGAAGGTCCAGAAATGCGTCTCGCCGTGGTTCGGATAGACGAGGAAAAAGCCCGCGGCGGCGAACGCCCAGCGCGGCGACGCGCCGGCGCGCCGCGCGAGCAGGTAGAACAGCGCGACGTTCGCGAGGTCGAGCAGCAGACCCGCGCAGTGCAGCGCGCGAGGCCCGGAGCCGAGCGCGGCGCGCAGCGCGGCCTCGTAAGCGATGTCGAGGTTGCGGCCCGGGACGTAGTGGAGGAACATCATCCAGACGTCGCGCCAGGGGCGCGCGAAGAGGCGATGGAACGCGAAGTCGTCCAAGTGCAGTCCCGCGAGCGGGATCGTCGGGCCGAAAAGAAGGCCCCCGAGGACGAGCAGCGCGAGCAGGGCCGTGCGATCGTCGCGGCGCATCGACGGGCATCTTATCATTTGCGCTAGAATAACCCTCGTGACGCGCCGCACGAGACTCGACGTCGTCCTGGTCGAACGGGGGCTCTTCGACACCCGCGCCAAGGCTCAAGCCGCCGTCATGGCCGGCCAGGTCTTGATCGACGGCCGGCCGCAGACCAAGGCCGGCGCGCCCGTCGCGCCCGACGCCGCGATCGAGCTCGTCAAGCCTTGCCCGTACGTCTCGCGCGGCGGCTTGAAGCTCGAGCCGGCGCTCGTTCACTTCAACGTCGACCCGAAAGATCGGATCTGCCTCGACGTCGGCGCCTCGACCGGCGGCTTCACCGACTGCCTGCTGCAAAAGGGCGCTTCCAAGGTCTACGCGATCGACGTCGGCACGGCGCAGCTGGACCAAAAGCTCAAGAGCGACTCGCGCGTCGTCTCGCGCGAACGGACCCACGCCAAGGACTTGAAGCCGGGCCAATTCGACCCGAGGCCGACGCTCTGCGTGATCGACGTCTCGTTCATCTCGCTGACTCAGGTGCTTCCGGCGGTCCTGCCTTGCCTGGCGCCTCCCGCGGAGACGCTCGCGCTCGTCAAGCCGCAGTTCGAGGTCGGACCCAAGCTCGCGCCCAAGGGCGTCGTGCGCGACGAAACGGCGCGTCAAGCCGCGATCGAGAAAGTGAGGGCCTGCCTTCCCGCTCTCGGGTTTGCGGCCGGCGAAGCGTTCGCGTCGCCCGTCCACGGCCCCAAAGGCAACGTCGAGTTCTTCCTTAGGATCACAGCCGTCGCTTCCTCTATATAGCGAGTAGAAGGCTGTAACAAAGGTCTCCTTGACGCTCCCTGGGGCCCCTGTTACAATGAAGGCGTGCCGCGCCTCAGCCTGACCACGTCCGCCGCGCCCCTCCCGCCGGTCTCCGCATGAGGCTGCTTCTCGTTCCCGATCCGACGTCCCCCAACGGCGAGGACGCGTTCTGCCGCGAGGTCGCGCGCCGCGCGCCGGCGCTCGGGCACGAGACCCAGACCTGCGCCGTGCCCAACGAACCCGTCGAGGCCGCGCTCGACCGTCTCCAAGCGACGGGCTTCGCGCAGGGCTGCGATATCGTCCTGATCAACTCGCTCCAGCCCGCGGCGCTTTTGGCCGCGAAAGCCGAAGGCAAGCCGGCCGTCGTGCGGCTCGTGGAGTCCTACGCCGCCGCGTCGGAGGCGGCGATCGGCGAGGTGATGAAGCTCGCCAAGCAGGCCGATCTCGTCATGGTTCCGAGCCATTATCTCGCCGGGCTTCTGCATCAATGGGGCGCCAACGGCTCCGTCGTCGAGATCCCCTACGCGTACGACCGCATCATGGCCCAGCAGATCGCGCTCGTGACGATGCGCGCCTCGCGGCCGCAGGGCTTTTCGATCGTCGCGGCGTCGGCGTTCAACCGCGCGACGCGGCCCGGCTACGAGACGCTCTTGTCCGCGCTCGCGCGGCTGCGGCTCGACTGGCACCTGACGCTCGTCGGCTCGGGGCCCGAGCGCGGCGCCGTCGAGGAGCGGGCCGTCCAGCTCATGATCGCGGGCAAGGTCCAATTCCTGCCGGCGATGCCGCACGAAAAGCTCATGGAGTATTTTCGCGCGGCCAAGACTTATATCGATCCGAGCGGACTCGACGGTTTTCCCACGCTCGCGCTGCACGCGCTCTCCGAAGGCTGCCCGGTCGTCGCCGCGCGCGCCGGCGCGGTCATGGAGTTGATCGAAGACTCGAAAAACGGCCTGCTTTTCAATCCCGGCGACGCCCTCGGCCTCTCGGAGGCCGTCACCACTCTCGCCTCGGTGCGGGGCCTTTCTCTCGCGCTCATCGCCGAGGGCATCAGGACCGTCGAGAAGCGTTCTTGGGAGGCCACCGTCGGCGCGACGTTCGAGGCTTTGGGGCGTGCTATAATCGCCAGGCCATGATCGCCTCGCTGACGCTCGATCCCGACGACAGCGCCGACTTTCCCGGCAACACCGGGACCGCGCTCGGCCGTCCGATCCCGGCTTACGCGCTGCTCGCGGCGCGCGCGGCGGGCCTCATCCGCCACCATTTCGTCGTCACCGCGTCGCCTCCGGTCAAATCCGTCGCGCTGCAAAACGACGCCGTCATCATCGACCCTCCGGCGGGCGAGCATCCGGCCTGCCCGGCCCAGGGACTTCTGCTGCACGGCTACGCGCGGCTCAAAGAGGAACTCAAGGGCGAAACGGAGCCGCTCGAGCTCGTCGTCGTCTTGTTCGCGCACGCCCCTGCGGTCACCGGCGACCTGATCGCGGAAGGCATCGAGGCGCTGCGCGCCCAGCCCGCTCTCGACAGCGTCGTCTCGGTCACCTCGCGCAACCATTTCAACCCCTTCTTCGCCCGCCGCCTAAACGCCGAAGGGCTGCTCGAGCCTTACGCGGCCTTCGCCGATCGAGGCAAGGCCGAGGTCTTCTACCCGAACTGGGGGCTCCAGGTGCTGCGCGTCTCCCAGCTCGAGGCGCCGACCGGCGAGCCGCCGTTTCCTTGGCTCGGCAAGAAAGTCCTGCCGCTCAAGCAGTGGGGCGGCGGGCCCGTCGAGTACAAGTGGCAGGTGCCCGGAATCGAATACTGGCTCAAGAAGCACGGCTACTCCGATCTGACCCCGTCCTTCGAGATGCAGCCTAAGCCGCAGCCCAAGCCGCAGGCCGAGCGGCGCTAGCCTTGCCCCGCCGCGTCCTCGACACGCCCGAAGAAGCCGCCGCCGCCGCGGCCGACGCGCTGATCGCCGCCCTCAAAGGCAAGGAAAAGCCGACGCTCGCCTTGAGCGGCGGGCATGGCGGCGAGCTCGCCGCGAAAGCGCTCGCCGCGCGCGCGGACGCCCTCGATTGGAGCCGCGTCGATTTTTTCTGGGCCGACGAGCGCCGCGTGCCGCTCGATCACCCGCGCAGCAATTACGGCCTCGCGCGGCGGCTGCTGCTCGATCCGCTCAGGATCCAGGAAAGCCGCCGCCACGCTCTGATCGATCCGGCGAAAGCCGAGCAGGACCTGCTGCAGCTTGCGCCGGACGGTCTGACGGCCGTCCTGCTCGGCCTCGGCGAGGACGGCCACACCGCGTCGCTGTTTCCGGGATCGCCGGCCGTTACCTCGTCTTCCTGGGTCGCCGAATCGACCTCGCCCGCGGGCGAGCCGCGGCTGACCTTGACCCCGGCCTATCTCAAGAGAGCGCGCTTCATCGCCGTGCTGGCCACGGGCGCCAACAAGCGGCCCGTGGTCGAGAAGGTCTCCACCGACCCTTCGGCCGAGCTGCCGATCCAAACGATCGGGACGATGGCTTCGTGGTTTCTGGACGAAGCGGCGGCCTCGAATTGATATCATAGCGCGATGAAGGCCGTCATCCTGATCGGAGGCAAGGGGACGAGGCTGCGTCCCTTGACTCTCGAAACGGCCAAGCCGCTACTGCCCGTCGTCAACAGGCCGTTCCTCCGCTATCAGCTCGACGTGCTGCGCGGGCACGTCGACGACGTCATCTTATGCGCGGCCGATCCGCGCCCGTTCCGTCGCGCGCTCGGCGCGCGCATCGACGGGATGAGGCTTACATACCTTTCGGAGGACCGTCCGCTCGGCACCGGCGGGGCCGTCAAGAACGCGGAGCGAGCCCTCGCCGGCGAGAAAGAATTCCTCGTTCTCAACGGCGACGTGCTCAACAACATCGACGTGACGGCGCTCGTGCGCGCGCACCGAAAGGGCGGAAGACCCGCGACGATCGCGCTGACCCGCGTCGCCGATCCGACGATGTACGGCCTGGTCCGAGTGGGCAAGAGCGGCGCCGTCAGCGAGTTCGTCGAGAAGCCATCTATGGAAGAGGCCGACGTCAACACGGTCAACGCCGGCGCCTATGTCTTCGATTCGTCGGTGCTTACGGCGCTCAAGAGCGTCCCTTCGTCGCTCGAGCGCGAACTGTTCCCTTCTCTCTTGTCGGACGGCGGGCTGCAGTCGTTCGAATCGCGCGGCTATTGGATCGATATCGGGACGCTCGAGCGCTATCTTCAAAGCCATCTCGATCTGCTGGCGGGCCGCGCGCTCCTGTCCCTCCCGAAGACGACGCCTAGCCTCGACGGCGGACGCGTCGCCGTCGGCAAGGGCAGCGTGATCGACGAGACGGTGCGCTTCTCGGGCAACGTCAGCGTCGGCGCCTCCTGCCGGATCGGCGCGGGATCAGTCCTGCGCGACTGCGTCCTTCTAGATGGCGTGCGCGTCGGCGAAAACGCCCGCCTCGAGGGCTGCATCATCGGTCCGCGCTCCCGGATCGGGCCGCGCAGCGAGCTCGTGCGCTGCCTGGCCCTCGCCGGGGGCTCTCGGATCGAGCCTTTCAGCCGACTTTAGAGCTCTTTGACGATCATATCTCGAACTGCTATCATGTTCATTCATTGAACATGAATCGGCCCCGGGTCGTTTGCACCATCGAAGCCCGCATGGGCAGCACGCGCCTGCCGAAGAAGACGCTCCTGCCGATCTTGGGCGAGTCTCTTCTCTATCGCTGCGTCGAGCGCATGCGCTTGCCAAAGCTCGTCAAAGAAGTCGTCGTCGCGACCTCCACGAGTCCGAAAGACGACGTGCTCGCGGACTTTTGCGAGCAGAAGAGCATCGCCTGCTTCCGGGGCTCTGAGGACGACGTCCTGGGTCGCGTCGTCGCAGCGGCGACAAAGCACGGCGCCGACATCATCGTGCAGCAGGGCGCCGATTGCCCGCTCGCCGATCCCGGCCTGACGGATGAGCTTCTGGGTATTTTTCTCAAAGGCGGGTATCATTACGTCGCAAACGACATGAAGCTGACCTATCCGGAAGGCATCGACGCCCACGTCATCGACGTGCCGTCCCTCGTTGAAGCGGCCGAAAAGGCGACCCGCCCCGCCCAGCGTGAGGACACGCCGCGCTACCTCTGGGACCACCCGGAGCGATTCAAAATCTTCAATCTCGAGGCGCCGCCCGAGCTCAGGCGGCCCGACTTGCGCGTGACCGTCGATTACGCCGAGGACATCGAGGTCGTGCGCGAGATATACAAGGAGCTCTACCCGTCCAATCCCCGCTTCTCCACGAAGGACGTCCTCGCCCTCGTCGACCGGCGACCCGAGCTCCTCGCGATCAACAAGCACTGCGAGCAAAAGTCCGCGGCGTATGTACCCCAGAAAAGCTGAAGTCCTGCGCGCCGCGATCGTCGGCTGCGGCGACGTCGCCGGCGGCTACGACGAGAGCTCCGCGGACGGAAGCGTCTTCACGCACGCTGGTTCCTACCGGCGTCACGCTCGGTCGATCGAGCTGAAGGCCTGCGTCGAGCCCGACTCTTCGCGACGCCGCGCCTTCCAAAAGGCTTGGCGCGTCGAGAGCGGCCTCGCCTCTCTTCGCGAGCTGTTTTCCGGCGACGGCTCCTACGACCTGATCAGCGTCTGCACGCCCGACAGGCTCCATGAGGAAAACCTGCGCGCCGTCATCTCTTCCGGACGAGCCCGGATGATCTGGGCCGAAAAGCCCCTGACGACTAGCGCCCGCTCCGCCGAGGCCGTGCTTAAGCTCGCCCGCAAGCGCGGCGTCGGCGTGCGGCTCTCGAATCACCGCCGCTGGGAGCCCGAGCACGCGCGCCTGGCGAGCGAGCTGGCCGACGGCCTCATCGGCGAGCTCGTCGGTTTCCACGCGAGCTACGTCAAAGGCCTGACCCACATCGGCTGCACGATGATCGACACGCTCAGGCTTCTTCTGGGAGAGCCTCGCTTCATCCAGGCGATCCCGCCGTTCGACAAGGGCAGCTATCCGGGCGATCCGTCGATCTCTTTTTTCGCCGATTTCGGCGGCGCGGCGGGCCTTGTCCACGGCGTCGACGTCGATCGCTATGTCTACAGCGTCTTCGAGATCGAGATCATCGGAGCCAAAGGACGCGTGCGCGTGGAGGAAAACGGCGAGCGCGTCGAGATCCGGCGCGGCCGCGCCGATCGCCGGCACGGCTGGCACGGCGAGTTGGGCGAGCCCGAAGTCCGGACAACGAAGCTCGCCGACGCTTTCCCGCGCGGCCTGGCCTTGATGATAAAAGACCTGGAGAACGGGCAGACCGGTGACGTCTCGGAGGCGCTCAACGGCCTGCGAGACCTGGAGATCGTCGACGCGATCAAGCGCTCGGCGGCGCGCGGCGGCAAAGCGGTGGCGATCGCGTGACGAGCTGGAAAGGCCGCGCCATTCTTTCATTCTCGCGCGAAGCGGGCGGGGCGGCGCTCATCGCGCCCGTCGTCGAGCTCTTGCAGCGCTCCGGCGCCGACGTGCTGCTCTACGCGAAAGACCGGGCGCTCGACGTATTTTCGCAAAGAAAGCTCGCGCATAAGCCGATGATCGCCTTCGAGGACCTCGAGAAAGCGTGCCGCGCGCGCTTCGGACGCCTCCCCGATCTTG
>CAZRIP010000004.1:0-74627 GCA_964600165.1 uncultured Elusimicrobia bacterium
GACGCGCTCTCGGCATGCCCGTGCTTCCGAATCCCGCGCGCTCGGTGATGCTGCTCTACCTCGGCTGCGCGCTCGGCGATTTCGTGAGCGGCGGCTTGAGCCAGCTCCTCGGCAGTCGCCGCAAGGTCGCTTTGGGATTTATCGCCGCCGTCTCGGCGCTCGTCGTCCTTTATCTCACGGCGCGCGTCGCGTCGCTTTCCTACCATTACGCGCTCTGCCTGCTGCTGGGCCTGGCGACGGGCTACTGGGCGATCTTCGTGACGATGGCGGCCGAACAATTCGGGACGAACATCCGCGCCACCGTCACGACGACGACGCCCAACTTCGTGCGCGGCTCGCTCGTGCCGATGAGCTTGGCGTTTCAGGCTTTAAAAACGAAGTGGGGGATCATCGCGGCAGCCTCGACGGTGGGAGGCGCGGCCCTCGCCGCGGCGTTCTTGGCCGTGCTCTGTCTGCGCGAGACCTACGGCCGCGACCTCGACTACTGCGAGGAATAGCTCAGCGCGGCGGCGGCGCGCCGCGCGGGCCGGTCATCGATCCGCCGGCTACCTCGTTGCTCGAGGTGTTGTTGTAGACGACGGCGACAACAGCGTTGGCCGCGGTCACGCCGCCCGCGTTCTTGAAGACGATCGTCGTGCCGCTGAAGTTCGTGTTCGAGCTGTTCGCGCCGTTGAGGGTGATGAGCGCCGGGCCGGTGCCGAACGGGATGGGGCTGCCGTCGTTGCCGATGTCCGTGGAGTCTCCGCCGAAGTTCGTGCTCGCGGACTGATTGAGGGAGATCGACGACGGGTTGCCGCCGTAGGTGCGCGCGGCGAAGTCGATCTCGAGATCGAAACTCATCGTGCCGGTGTCGCCGCCGCCGCAGGTGCCTCCCGCGCAGGTATAGGTGCCGCTGCCTTGGTAGGTCTGCTGGCCGACGGAGGCGAGCTGCGTCATCTGCTCCCAAGTGGAGAAGTCGCCCAAGCCGCTGGGGAGGCCGTTGGTCGAGTCCTGCGAGGCCTGGTTCGTGGTGGTGTTGACCGATTGCACGACCGTGCTCGCGTCGGAGGCGTCCGCGGCTGGCAGGGCCCCTGCGGCGGTGTTCTGCCCCGACGCGTCGCCGACGGAACCGGTGGGGTTGAGCTGGCCGCCGTTGCTCGAAGAAGAGCCTCCTCCGGGCGAGCCGCGGTTCGAGCCGTTGTTCGCCTGCGATCCGCCGCTCGACGATGAGCCGCCGGACGACGCTTGAGAGCCTCTGCCGGACGAGCCGCCGCCCGTGCCGAGCTGTCCCATGAGTCCTCCTAGTTGCCCGCTCATGTCGTGCGGCGGAGTCGGCGGCTGGCCGGGCAGCATGGTCGAGCCGAAACCGGGGCGGTTCAGAATGACGGTCGAGCCGCCGTTGGTCAGCGCGATGCTTCCGGGATTCTCTCCCGCGTTGTTGTGGGTGCCCGGGCCGGCGAGGATGATCGTTGTGTGGGTGCCGTCGACGTCGCCGGCGCCTATCGTGCCGCGGATGCCCATCGTGCCGACCGGGAGCTTGATCTTCATGTTGTCGGTGGCGGCGTTATGCGCGATCTTGCCCGAGACGAAGCGGAACGTCCCCTTGGCGATGGAGGCCGTGACCTTGCCGGCGCTCGTGTTGGGATCGTAGACGAACTCGTCCAAGACCATGTCGCTGTTGGGGCCGAGCGTGAAAACGGTCTCGTCGAGCAGCATGACTTGGAGATGCCCGGCGGCGTCGGTGGTGACGTGGTCGTTGAGATACATCGCCTTGCCGCTGCCGATGACCCGTCCCACGGCTTGTCCCGGGGCTTGCGCCTTGACCGCGCCCCTGACCGCCGCGGCGGCGCCGATGCGAATCAGAGCGGAGGCGGGGGCTTGCGCGGAGGCGGGACCGGCGGCGAGGAAAACGGACAAAAGACAGGCGAGAACTCGGCTGGGCATAACTATATTTTACCTCATTTTAGTAGATTCTCCTCGACGATGAACGCGCGCCGAGACGAGCCTCGAATCGTGTCCCTCGGAGCCTTGGTCTTCGTCGCCGCCGCGGCCGCTTTCGCGCCGGCTTTGGACGGAAGTTTCGTCCAATGGGACGACGTCCTTTATCTCCGCGACAACCCATGGATCCGCGGATTGGGCCGGGAAAACCTGCGCTGGATGCTGACGGCGACGCGCGGCGGCCTGTGGCAGCCGCTGACGTGGCTGAGCTGGGCGCTCGATTATCGGCTTTGGGGCCCGCAGCCCTGGGGTTTTCATCTGACGAACGTCTTGCTGCACGCGTGCGGGGCCTGCGTCTTTTTCGCGATCGCGTTGAGATTTCTCGGGCGGCCCTGGGCCGCGGCGTTCGCCGCGCTTTTTTTCGCCGTCCATCCTCTGCGCGTCGAGTCCGTCGCCTGGGCCTCGGAGCGCAAGGACGTCCTCTCGGGCGTCTTTTGGCTGGCCGCGGTCTGGGCCTGGCTCGCGGAGCGGCGAAAAGTCTCGATTGGGTTCTTCGCGCTGTCGCTCGCGTCGAAGGCCTCGGGCATCATGCTGCCGGCGCTCCTCTGGATCGTCGACCGCGCGCGCGGACTCAAGAGGCCGGCGCGCGTTTACGTCCCGCACGCCGCGCTCGCCGTCTTGGCCGCGCTGCCGCACTTGGCCGCGGCGCGCTCGGAGGCGCTGCTCAAGCCGCGCGGCCTCGCCTGGAGCGCGGCGCAGACGCTCTACAGCCTGACGTTCTATCCGCTCAAGACGGCCTGGCCGTCGGGACTGCTTCCTTATTATGCCCCGCTGCCGTGGTTCGGGACTTGGCCGCTCGCGCTCGCGGGAAGGGCTTTCTTCGTCGTGCTCTTGATCGCCGCCGTCGTCTGGATCGCGCGGCGCCGGTTTGCCGTCGGCTGGGCCGCCGCGGCCTACGCCGTTTGCCTCGCGCCGGTCTCCGGCGTGATCCAGCAGGGCGTCGCCGCGCGGGCCTTCGACCACTTCACGTACTTGCCGTGCCTGAGCTTCGCTCTTCTCTTCGGCGCGGCGGCCGATCGCGGGAAGATCGCGCGCGTCGCCGCCGCGGTCTGGCTCGCGGCTCTCGGCGCGCTGTCGCGGCGTCAGTGCGGCGTCTGGCGCGACTCGTTGACTTTATGGACGACGGTCGCCGCGCGCGAGCCGAGCCCTTTCGCCCAGGCCAACGCCGGCGCCGCGCTGCTGGAAGCCGGCCGCGTCGAGGAAAGCTACGCGCTGCTGCGCGAGGCGGCGCGCGCCGATCCGTCGCAAGCCGTCGCCCGCCGCGATCTGGGCCTGGCCTCCAACGACCTCGGCTTGACGCGGGCCGGCCAGGGACGGACCGACGAGGCGCGCGCGCTCTATCGCGCGGCGATGCGGGAGCCCGCGTCGCGCGCCGTGGGCGCCTATAACTTGGGCAACTTGCTGCTCGCGGGAGGCGACGCGCGCGGCGCCGAGCGGCTCTATCGCGAGGCCCTGCGTCTTGACCCCGGCTTGGCGCGGGCGCGGGTCAATCTCGCGAACACCCTCGCGCGCCGCGGCCGCCTCGGCGAGGCGGCCGCGCTTTATCGCGCCGCGCTCAGAGACGAGCCCGGGCTCGCCGAGGCGCGCGAGAACCTATCTACGGTCGAGCGGCTGCTTCGGCGCTGACCGCGCGCTCCTGGCCGGCCGCCAAGCGCCCGACGTAATCCTTGGCGGAGCGCATCTGATCGTGCAGGTGGCTGTAGTGAAAAGCCCCCGCGCGCCCGAGCACGTCGAGGTTCTCGAACGAGGAGACGGCCTCGATGACGGCGCGCGCGTCGCGCTCGAAATCCAAGGAATAGACGGGATAAGCGTGCGGGAGAAGCTCATGCGCCCAATCGAGGACGCGCGGCGCGCACAAAAGGCCCACGCTCTCGAGCTCGGCGATCACGCGCGCGGCCAGCGCGGCGTCGGGCATGCGGTCCAAGGCGTCGCCGTCGAAGCAGGGCACCTCGGCAAGAAGCGACGTCTCGTCCGCCGGCGCCATCGCCTGGGAGCGGTTCTTCGGCTCGCTGACGCGCGAGACGCAGAACCGCGGCTCAGGAAAGTAGATCGACGCGTTGTCCGAGACGCGCGGCTGGCTCAGGCGCAGGAAGACCAGGCGCAGCCGGCGAAACCGCAGGCGAGAAGCGGCTTCCCGCGCCTGGCCCGGCAGCGCGTCGCCGAGCAGGCGCGCGAGCAGCGTGAGCGGAAGCGTCGAGAGGACGCGATCCGCGCACTCAATCTGGCCGCCGTCTTTGAAGCGGACGCGGGACACGCGCCGCCCGTCGAGCTCGAGGCCTCGGATCTCGCGCCCGAGGAAGACGCGGCCCTCGGGCAGCGCGGCGGCCAAGCGCCCGGCGATCTGCCCGTAGCCCAGGCACGGATAGAGGAACTCTCCGTCGATGTGGGCGGTCTTGCGCGAAGAGGCGAAGAGCTCGACGACGAGCGTGCGCAGCGTCATCCCGCGCAGGCGCCGCGTCGCCACCTCCGGCGAGAGCCGGGCGGCCGGCAGCCCCCACAGCTTCTCGGCGTAATCGAGCAAGAGCCGGCGCGCGAGCGTGGGTCCGAAGCGCTGGAGCGCGA
This sequence comes from uncultured Elusimicrobia bacterium, assembly GCA_964600165.1. Taxonomy (GTDB): domain Bacteria; phylum Elusimicrobiota; class Elusimicrobia; order UBA1565; family UBA9628; genus CAZRIP01. Next base: position 4,540 of record CAZRIP010000004.1, read on the forward strand.
AGTCCTCGAAGCTCGCCGCCGGGCCGCGGGACCGCCGCGCGGTCAGCAGCTCGAGCGCGATGCGCGCCGCGCCGGACCAGCCGTGCGAGAGCGCGGCGTTGAGCGGGGTGGGAGGAAAGTCGACGTAGCGTCCGCCGGTCCAGATCCGGCTCGGCGCGCGCACGGGCCGCAGCTCGCCGCCGAGCAGCGACTTGACCTCGGCGGTGATCTCGGCGTCCAAGTCGTGGAACCGGTGCGCGCCGGCGTCATAGAGATGCCCGCCGCGGCGCAGCGTGCGGCACATGCCTCCGGGCTCGAGGTCCCGCTCGAAGAGCTCGAACTCGACGCCCGCGCGATGGGCGAAGTAGGCCGCGCTCAGGCCCGCCGCGCCGCCGCCCAAGATCGTCAGTCGGCTCATAGCGGCAGCGAGGTGATAAAGACGGCGTCGCGCAGGCCCGGCGCGCGCAGCGCGCGCGCGCGCGCCGAGAACGCGGGTGGCATCAGGCCGCGAAGATGCTCCAGCGTCAAGAAGCGCGGGCGCGGGACGCGCGGACGCAGCGCGGCGGCGACGCGCCTGAAAGCGCGCTGCGCCAGTTGCCGCGGATTCGCGGACCGCTCGGAGAATGTATGCAGGAAGTCGGCTTGGCCGTGCTTTAAGAAGAACGCGCGCAGTTCCTCGTCGCTCATCCAATCCAGCAGGCCGAGCGAGACGACGAGGTCGCGGTTCTCGGGAAGCTCCGTCGCGGGACAGTGGATGAACGCGGCTTCGACGGCGCGGCGGCGAGCCTGCGCGACGGCCTCCCTCGAGACGTCGAGGCCGACGTAGCTCGCGGCGCCGCAGCGGATAATCGCCTCGGCCAGCCGCCCGGTGCCGCAGCCCGCCTCGACGACGTGGCGGCCGGGCAGATAAGGCGCGATCATGTGGAGAGCGAGCGTGCGGCGCAGCCGCGTCGGCCCGGGCCGCAGCGCGGCCGCCCATTCGACGGGCGGCAGGCGCCACGGGATGCGCCCGTCGTAGCGCGCGCGCTCCCACTGCAGGATGCGGCGATCCCAATATGATTCGCGGTCGGCCGGGCGGGCGGTGGTCATGGGCGGGAACGGCGATTATACCAATTTGGTATATTTTCTCGTCGATGAAGATCCGTCGTGACGGCGCGCTGCCGCGCGTCCTGCTGGGCCTGTTGGTCGTCGCGGCGGCCGTCGCGGCCTTCGCGCCGGCCCTCGACAACGGTTTCGTCACGTGGGACGACGGCTCCTACATCGTCGACAATCCGGGCATCCGCGCGCTCGCCGCGACCAACCTGCGCTGGATGTCGACGACTTCCAAGAACGGGCTTTGGCAGCCGCTGACATGGCTGAGCCTAGCCGTCGATTACAAGCTCTGGAATCTCGACGCATTCGGCTACCACCTGATGAACCTGCTGCTGCACGCGCTGGCCGCGCTGCTTTTTTACCGCGTCTGCCTCGATCTTTTCGATAGGGCGGCGGCGCGCGCCGGTTCCGAGGCGGCGGCTTGGTGCGCAGCGCTCTCCGCGCTCTTCTTCGCCGTCCATCCGCTGCGCGTCGAATCGGTGGCCTGGGCGACGGAGCGCAAGGACGTCTTGTCGGGCGTTTTTCTCTTCGCCGCGATCGCGCTGTACTTGCGGGGGCGGCGGCTGGCCGCGCCGGCTTGCTTCGCTCTTTCGCTCGCGGTCAAAGGAGCCGGGGTGGCGCTGCCGGCCGCGCTCGTCGTGCTCGAGATATATCCCCTGCGCCGCCTCCCCGCGGACCCGAGGCGGTGGCTCGCGCCGCGGCATCGCCCGTTATGGCTCGGCTTGGCCCCCTTCGCCGTGCTCGGTCTCGGCGGCGCGGCGCTCAACACCGCCGCCGGCGTGGCGAGAGACGTCATCCACCCGCTCTCCGAGCGCGGGCTGCTCCTGCGCGCGGGCCAAGTCGCGTACAGCCTCGTCTTTTATCCCTGGAAGACCGCCTTCCCGGCGAACCTCGCGGCGTATTACCCTCCCGGGCCCTGGTTCGGCTCCTGGTCCTGGCCGTTGTGGGCCTGCGCGGCGGCCGCGGGCTGCGCCGCCGGCGCGGCTTGGCTCTTGGCGCGGCGAGGCCGGCCCCTCTTGGCGGCGGCGCTCGCCGCTTACGTCGCGCTGCTGTTGCCTTCTTCCGGGATCGCGCAGCTCGGCATCCCGTTCAGCGCCTGCGACCGCTACTCTTACATCTCCTGCCTGCCGTTCGCGCTGCTCTTCGGCGCCGCGCTCGGCGCGCGCGGGCGCTCGGGGCGTCTGGCGGCCGCCGTCTGGCTGCTCGCGCTCGGCTCGTGGAGCCGGGCGCAATGCGCCGTCTGGCGCGACACGGAAACGCTCTGGCGCGCCGCCGACGCGCGGGCGCCGTCCGCCCTGGCCTTGAGCAACCTCGGCGCGACGCTCGTCGAGGCCGGCCATTTCGACGAGGGCGTCGCCGTCCTCGAGAGCGCGACGCGGCTTTATCCGCGCATGGCGCTGCCCTACGCGAACCTCGGCGTCGCGCGCCTGAAGGTGGGCGACCAGAGGGGCGCCGTGGAGGCGTTCAAGATGGGCCTCTTGCGCGAGGAGCCGGCCGATCTCCACGCCAAGCTCGGCCGCGTCCTGGCCGCCGCCGGAGACGACGAGCTCCCGGCGGCGATCGCGCAGCTGCGCGCCGCGATCGCGCTGACGAAGGACAATCTTCCGTCGCGCTTCGAGCTCGCCGGCGCGCTGACGCGCCTGGGCAAGTACGACGAGGCCGACGCGCAATACGCGCTCGTCGCCGGCGCCGAGCCGAAATATCCGAGGCTGCTCGCCAACTGGGGCCTGCTCGCCGCGCGCCGGGGAGACGCCGCGCTCGCCGTCTCGCGCTATCGCCGCGCCCTCTACGAGCGCGACGGCCGCCCCGAGGCGAACTACAACTGGGGCAACGCGCTGATGGACGCGGGCCGCCTCGACGAGGCCGAGCGGCACTACCATGAGGCCGTGCGTCTGGCGCCCGAGCTCGCGCAGGCGCGGGTCAATCTCGGCAACATCGCCGCGCGGCGCGGGCGCTGGCGCGAGGCGGCGGCGTTCTACCGGGCCGCGCTCAAGACGTCTCCGGGCTTGAAGGAAGCCGAGCACAACCTGGCCGCCGTCCGGCGGGCCTTCGGGCTTTAACGCGGGGCCGTGTAGGAGCCCGAGGCCGACACGGAGATCGAGGTGTTCGTGAACTGCATGTTCACGAGGGCGTTCTTGGCGATGACGCCGCCGGCGTTTTGCAGCGTGACGGTCGTCTGGCCGAAACTGGCGCCGCCGCCCGTGGAGTAGGGCCCGGTCACTCCGGTAAGATGGCCCGAGAGCTGGACCGTGGAGTTGCCGCTCAAGCTCGCGAAGCTGATCGGAGTGATGTAGGAGACCGTGTCGCCGTTGCTGTCGACGAGGTGCACGCAGGAGTCGCTCATCGTGTCGCCGAGCACGCGGGCCGAGAAATCGATCGTCAGCATGAAATTCGACGTCGCGGCGCCGGTGCAGCCCGTGCAGTTGACGGGCGCGCCGGTGACGCTGTAGAGCCCGGACCCCTGAAAGAGCGTGCGGACCTGGTCCCAGGTCGCGACGCCGTCGGGGATGCCGCCCGCGCCTTGCTGGTTGGCGTTGGTCACGAGGGTGTCGCCGGAGTTCGCCAGCAGGGTCGTGTCGTTCGCGTCGGCGGCGAGCGCGCCGCCCGAGGCCGTGGCCTTGCCCGACGCGTCGGCGATCGAGCCGCTTCGGGGAGACGGGTCCGCCCCCGCGTTGGAGCCCGCGCCCCCGCCCGAGGACCTGCCGGCCTGGACGGACAAGGCGCCCATCATGCTGTTGAGCTGAGAGGACATGTTGACCGCGGGGCCGGGGGATTGGCCCGGCGTGATCGTCGAGCCGAACCCGGGACGGCTCAAGTTCGTGGTCTGGCCGTTGTTCGTCACGAAGATGCCGGCCGAGCTTTCGCCGGCGTCGTTGCCGCCGCCCGCGCCGGCGTTGATCACCGTCGAGCCGTTGGCGTCCGTCTGCACCACGCCGACGGAGCCGCGGATGCCGATCGTGCCCACCGCGAGCTTGATCTTCATCTGGTCCGGGTCCTTGTGAGCGACTTTCCCGGTGACGAAGCGGAACGTCCCCTTGACGAAATTCGCCGCGACCTTGCCGGTGCTCGTGTTGGGGTCGTAGACGAACTCGTCCAAGACCATGTCGCTGCTCGGCCCGAGCGTGAAGACCGTCTCGTCGCGCAGCAGCACTTGGAGATGCCCCGCAGCGTCGGTGGTGACGTGATCGTTGGCGTAGAGCGCCTTTCCGCTTTCGATGACGCGGCCGGCGGTCGTGTTCGGCGCGACGGCGTTGACCTTGCCGCGGACGGCGGCGGCGGTGCCGATGTTGAGGGGGGCTTGCGCCAGGGCCGGCTCGACGATGAGCGCGGCGACGAGGAGAGTCGAAAAGAGTCTTCGTGCGATGAGCATGAGAGTCTCCCGGCCTAGAGGCCGACGTCCCATTTATACGTCAGCATCCCGACGATCTTGTTGTTGGTGTAAGCGTAGTTCTCGACGGAAGACTGGGCCCAATAGTACTCGTAGGTGAAAGTGAAAAGCAAGTCCTTGAGCTTGGGGTGCAGCAGCGTCAGCGGCGCGCCGTAGGTCGCGTCGACGCGGGTGATCGTGTCGCGCCGATAGACCGGGCTCAAAGCGACGTCCGGATCTTGGTACTGGTCGTAGTAGACGTTGCCCGAGAGCAGGCCGAAAGTCCCCTTGCCGAGAAGCAGCACGGCGTTGGCGCCGACCCCGTCGCGCATATACGAGTAAAAGTGCTGCGCGGCGCGCTTGATCGAGTGGTCGTAGTTCAAGCCCACGCGCAGCTTCGGGTTGACGATGTAATCGCCGCCCGCCGTCCAATCCATCTGCAGGCCGGTCCGGTCTCCGGCGCTCGGCACGACGGCGGTCGGCTGGTATTCCTGGAAGACGTGCCGCATGTCGGCCCAGAGGCTGAGCTCCTTGCTGACTTTCTTGTCGAGCCGGATGTCGACTCCGTGGTCGCGCAGGAACGTCGTTTGCGCGAGCAGCACGTGGTCGAACACGGCCGTGGGCGTGATGTCGGCCCAGCGGCTCTTGTAGACGCCGCCGCCGGCGAGCGAGTACGCCTGAAGGTTGAGGATCTTGACCAGGGTCTGCTCCGCTCGATAGTAATTGGCGGTCGCGAAGGCCTCATGGCCGGCCTGGGTTCCCAGGTCGTGATGGACCTCGAAGTTGGCGAGGTAGACTTGCGCCGTGTCGTCGCGGCGCTGGTTGGTGCCGGTGAGCTGGATCTCCGTCCCGCCGAAGAGGCGCTTGTCGGTCGAGGGCGTCGCCGTGCGGTTGTCGTCGTACTCCATGCCCGCGGACAGGCGGCCCGAGAGGTGCGTGTGCTTTTGCCGTTTGTGGACCTCGCCGAGGTACTGCTCGGCCTCGGCCTTGATGCCGGAGGGCGGGTTCGACGCCACGAGGTTGGCGAGCTCGCGGTCGGCCTCGCCGAGGTTGTCGAGGCGAAGGAGCACGACGCCGTAGAGCAGCCGGACCTTGGGCAGGTTCGGGTTGATCATCAGGATGCGCTCGAGGGTGGCCGACGCCCCCTTGAGCTCGCCGCGCTTGATCTGCCCGAGCGCGTAGCGATAGTTGAGCTCGAGATCGTCCGGCTGCGCGAGCACTTGCTCGTAGGTCACGTCGGCGCCCGGGGCGATGTAGCGGGAGGACTGTTGCGAGGTCTCCGCCGCTTGCTCCTGCTGGTTCTCGGCTTGGCCCGGCTTCTGGCCTTCCTTTTCGATGACGTCGGGGTTCGGGTTCTGCGCCCAGGACGGCGCGCAGAGAGCGAGCAGCAGCAGCAGGGAGAGGGGCTTTGAGGTCATGGAACGAGGGCGCTCCTGGTCATTGGGTCGTCGAGAAACGTCAATCTTCCCACAATAAGGAGTATTTGTCAATTCTCATTGCGTCATAGAGAAAAATCGGCCAAAATGGGGCGTGCCTTTCACCCCGCGGAAATTCCAGGCCGCCCGCCGCTGGCTGCGCCAGCGCAGCAACGCGCTCTATCGCTGGGCGCACGTCATCGTGCCCGCCGCGCTGCTGTTCTCGGCCGTTTGGATGCGCGTGCGCGGCTGGGGCTGGACCGAGGCGATCCAGCACAAGGCTTTCGACACGCTGCTCAGCCTGCGTCCCCGTCCCTACGAGCCGGCGCCGGTCAAGATCGTCGATCTCGACGACGAGACGCTCCACCGCCTCGGCCAGTGGCCGTGGCCGAGGACCTTGCTCGCGGACCTCGTCCGGAGGCTTTCCAGGGACGGCGCCGCCGTCGTCGCCTTCGACTCCGTGTTCCCGGAGCCCGACCGCACCTCGCCCGAGCGCGTCGTCGCCACGTGGCCGGACGCGCCGGATCTTTCCGCGATCAAGGCGCGGGTCAAATCCCTCCCCGATCACGACGAGGTCTTCGCCCGCGCGGTCGCGAAGGCCGGCAACGTCGTCTTAGGCTTCGCGCTCACCGCCGACGACAACGACGTCACTCCCGCGCCCAAGGCGCGCTTCGCCTTCGCCGGCGACGGCCCGCTCTCCTATCTTTTCAATTACCCCGGAGGCGTGGCCAATCTTCCGATCCTCGAGAAAGCGGCGGCCGGCAACGGCGGCTTCGGATTCACGGCCGAGCACGACGGGGTGATCCGCCGCGCCCCGCTGCTTTTTAGGCGCGGGCAGACGCTCTTGCCCTCGCTGTCGCTCGAGGCCTTGCGCGTCGCTCAGGGCGCGACCAACATCTCGGTCAAGGCCTCGGGAGCCAGCGGCGAGCAGAGTTACGGCGAGCACACGGGCATCGCCCGGCTCAAGGTCGGCCAGTTCCAGGTCCCGACCGATGAGAACGGCCGGATTTGGGTCTATTACACCGAGCCCGCGCCCGAGCGCGTCATCCCGATCTGGAAGATCTTCGAAAAGGGCTTCGATCCCGCGCCGCTGCAAGGCGCGATCGTCTTCTTCGGCACGAGCGCGGCGGGCCTCAAGGACTTGCGCGCGACGCCGCTCAATCCCGCGGCCGCCGGCGTCGAGGTGCACGCCAACATCGCCGAGCAAGTCCTTCTGCAGAAGTTCCTGCGGCGGCCGGATTGGGCGAGCGGCGCCGAGGTCCTTTATATGGTCGGTCTGGGCGTGATCCTTCTGATCCTCCTGCCGCGCCTGGGCGCGGCGCTGTGCGCGCCCGTCGGCTTGGGCGGCGTGGTCGCCGCGCTGTGGCTCTCTTGGCACGCGTTCACCCAGTGGAACTATCTCATCGACCCCGTCTTCCCGTCGATGACGATGCTGCTCATCTACATGTCGTCCTCGCTGATCAGCTACCTCAAGAGCGAGGCCGAGCGCCGTCATCTGCGCGGCACGCTCTCGCGCTATCTTTCGCCCAAGCTCGCCGAGCAGATCGCCAAGCACCCCGAGAAGCTCAAGCTCGGCGGCGAGACGCGCACGATGACCTTCCACTTCTGCGACATCCGCGGCTTCACGACGATCTCCGAGCAGTTCGATCCGCACGGCTTGACCCAGTTCATCAACCGCTTCTTGACCCCGATGACGAACATCATCTTCGACAACAACGGCACGGTCGACAAGTACATGGGCGACTGCATCATGGCGTTCTGGAACGCGCCGCTCGAGGACGCCGACCACGTCAAGAACGCGTGCAAGGCCGCGCTAGCGATGCACGAGAAGCTCCGGCAGCTCAACGCCGAGTGGGAGGCGGAAGCCAAGGCCGCCGGCAAGAAGTTCATCCCGATCCACATCGGCACGGGCTTGAACACCGGCCCCTGCGTCGTCGGCAACATGGGCAGCGACCAGCGCTTCGACTATTCCGTCCTCGGCGACGACGTCAACCTCGCCTCGCGCCTCGAGGGCCAATCGAAGACCTACGGCGTCGACGTGGTGGTCGGCCCCGTCACCAAGGACACGGCGGGGGACTTCGCTTTCATCGAGCTCGATCTGATCAAGGTCAAAGGCAAGACCAAGCCCGTGCGCATCTTCGCGCTGATGGGAGGTCCGGCGGTCAAGGCCAAGCCGGAGTTCCAAGCGCTCGACGGCGAGCACCAGAAGATGCTCTCCGCGTACCGCCACCAGAATTGGGATCACGCGCGCGAGCTCATCGAGAAATGCAAGACGTTTCCCTTCCCGCTCGAAAAGCTTTATCATCTCTACGAGGAGCGCATCGCGCTCTACAGCGTCCAATCTCCGGGCAACGACTGGGACGGGACGTTCACCGCGACCACGAAATGACCAAACCCAAGCCGGCCAAGAAAGGCGTCCTCAAGGGCTCTCCTGCGGGCGTCGACGCGATCCGCTACAAGGTCCTGCTCGTCGACGACGACTCGGACAACCGGATGGTGTTCCGCCATCGCCTCGAGGCCGACGGCTTCTCCGTCGTCGAGGCGGCCTCGGCCGTGGAGGGCTTCGCCGCGGCCGTCGACTCGAGGCCCGACCTCGTCTTGACCGACGTCGCCATGCCCAACGGCGACGGCCTCTCGCTTTGCCGCAAGCTGCGGGGCGACCGCCGCACCTCGCGCGTGCCGATCATCATGATGTCGGGCGTCCACAACAAGGAAGACGAGCAGCTCGCCGGCATCGAGGAAGGCGCCGACGACTACCTGCCGAAGACCTATCCTCCGCGCCTGCTCGCGGCCAAGCTGCGCTCGCTGTTGCGGCGTTTCGCGGCGCCCGAAGAGCTCGGCGACCAACTCAAGGCCGAGGGCCTCGTGCTCGACGTCCAGGCGCGGACCGTCGCCTATAAGGGGAAGCGCGTCGCGCTCACGCGCAAGGAGTTCGACCTGCTGACGACCCTGCTGCGCAAGCCGGGGCAGGTCCTGACCAACAACTTCCTGCTCGAGACCGTCTGGAATTACGATCCCGCCGACTACAACGATCCGCGCACGATCCAAACGCACGTCTCCTCCCTGCGCCGCAAGCTCGGCGACAAGCTCGCCGACCGCATCGTCTCGGTGCCCGGCCTGGGCTACCGCTTCGAAAAAGCGTAGCGCGCCGCTCCCGCCTTTAGAATCACTTGAGTCCCGCCTGAGATTTTCGAGAGCGCGGTAGCGTATCTTCATATCGGCGGCAACCTCGGCCTTTGGAGGTGTTCTCGTGAACAAGCTCCTCTGGGCGGAAAGTCTTCTCGCCGTGACGTGCTGCTCGTTGACGAGCCAGGCGCGCGCTCCGGGTGTGCCGCCTCCGCCTTTGCCCAACGACCGCTTCGACGGGCTCATCCTTTCTTATTCGCAGCGGCGCGGACTGAACCCTCGGCTCGTCAAGGCGATCATCGCCACCGAGTCGCAGTTCTCGACGCGCGCGGTCTCGCCGGTGGGCGCCAGGGGCCTCATGCAGCTAATGCCTAAGACGGCCGCGGAGATGGGAGTCGCGGCTTACCGGCTGCACGACGCGGAGGCGAACATCGACGCCGGCACCGCGTACTTGCGGCGGCTGACGGGACAGGCGCGCGCGCGCTACGGCGTGGCGCCGGGGACGCCGCTGCCGCGCTGGCTCGAGCGGCGCGTCGTGGCGGCCTATCACGGGGGCCCCCGCAACATCGCGCGGGAAGGGTGGGCTCCGTCGACGCAGGACTACGTGCGCGACGTTTTCCGTCAGGCGCGTTCGCGGTCCTCGTCGCTGCGCGTGCGGGGCGATTTCAGCAAATCTTGAGCGTTCGTTGAGCGCCGGGCGGCGGGAAAGGCGCTAAACTCCTGGCATGAAGACGGGGAGGAAAGGATGAGGGACGAGCATGAGGCGATCGCGCTCAATAAATTATCCGATCTGTGCGGGCTTTCCCCGGGCGACGCCCGGCGTTGGGCGCGCGAGGACGGCTGGGCGCTCGAGCAGACCGACGACGGGCCCGGCGCTCCTTGCCGCAGGCTGCGCGAGAGCCTCGAGGCCCGCGGCCTGCCGATCCCGCGCGCGATCGAGACCTGGCCGCGCGTGCTCGTGGCCGACGACGACCGCGACGTCCTCCAGATCATCGTATGGCTGATCCAACAAGCCTATCCTCAAGCGGACATCCGCGCGGTGGCCGACGGCGCCGGCGCGCTCAAGGCGATGAGGAGCTTCAAGCCGCACCTCCTGATCACGGACCTCAAGATGCCGGGAGCGGGAGGGCTGGCGTTGTGCCGGCGGGTCCGCAAGGACCACGACCTCTCTGGCACGAGGATCCTCGCGATCAGCGGCCACGACAGCCGCGAAAGCCGACAGGCGCTCTTCGCCGGCGGCGCCGCCGAGTTCGTAGCCAAGCCCTTCGAGCCGCGGGAGATCAAGGAGTCGCTGGCGCGGCTGCTCGGGGAAGCGCCGGAAGAGCCGCTCAGTCTGCGCCGCGGGTAGGACGCCTGCTGCTCGGGCTCGACTTCGATGGGACGCTGGCGCCGCTGGCCCAGCGCCCGGAGTTCGCGCGCCTGCCTCCCGCCACGCGCCGGCTGCTCGAGCGCCTCGCGCGCGAGAAGCGCGTGCGCGTGGCGATCGTCTCCGGACGGGGCTTGGCCGACGTCAAGCGCCGGGTCGGCGTCAAAGGGCTCATCTACTCCGGCAACCACGGCCTCGAGATCGAGCACGCGCGGGGAGCGCGCTGGGCCCATCCGGAAGCGCGCCGTCTGGCCAAGGCCGTCGCGCGCGTCGCGGCCGAGCTGGCGCCGCGCCTCAAGGAGTTCCCGGGGGCGCAGCTCGAGGCCAAGGGCCTGACTTTGTCGCTCCATTTCCGCAACCTCAAGAGCTTCCTGTCGCCGCGCCCGCTGCGCGGCCTCCTGGAGCAGATCGTCGGCCTCGACGCCGCGTACCTGCGGGTGTCGCGCGGCAAGAAGGTCTGGGAGGTCCGGCCGCGCCTGCGCTGGAACAAAGGCGACGCGCTGCTCAAGCTCGCCGGAACGCGCGGCTCCACCCAGACTTGGACGATCGCCTTCGTCGGCGACGATCAGACCGATGAGGAGGGCTTCCGTCGGCTCGGGCCCGGCGCGCTGACGGTCCACGTGGGCTCGAGCAAGCGCTCCCGGGCCAACTTCCGCGTCAAGCTTCAGGCGCACGTCGCGCTGTTCTTGGAGTTCGTGCTCAGCGAGTGGTCCTCGCCAGCGAGGGGATCTTCGAGAGCTCGTCGATGAGCCGCGCGGCCCAGAGATAGACGTTCTGCTCGCGCAGGGTCGCGCGCATCGCGCGCATCCTCGCCGTCTGCTCGCGCGGCTCCATGGCGAGGGCGGAGCGGATCGACTCGGCCATCTGGTCTACGTCGTAAGGGTTGACGATCAGCGCCTCGCGCAGCTCGCGCGCCGCGCCGGTGAAGCGGCTCAAGATCAGCACGCCGCGCTCGTCGTCGCGGCTGGCGACGAACTCCTTGGCGACGAGGTTCATCCCGTCGTGCAAGGACGTGACCATGCACAAGTCGGCGGCGCGGTAGAGCGGCTCGATCTCGGAATGGCTGTGATGCTTTTTCAAGAACACGATCGGCTTCCACGCTTTCGTCGCGAACCGGGCGTTGATGCGCCCGGCCTCGAGCTCGACCTGCGTCATCAAGTCGTGGTAGCGCGGGATCAGCGTGCGGCTGGGCGCGCCGACCTGCAGGAAGCAGAACTGGCCGATGAATTCCGGGTATTTCTCGAAGAAGCGCTCGATCCCGCGGAAGCGCTCGACGATCCCCTTGGTGTAGTCGACGCGATCGACGCCGACGCCGAGCCAGCGGCCGACGGCGCCGTGAGCGCGCGCGAGCGCCTCGCGCGAGGGCGCCGGCGAGGGCGCCTCGGCGGCGGACGGGAAGGCGATCGAGATCGGGAAGGGCTTGACCAGCGTCGTGTGGCCGGAGCGCTTGACCGCGAAGCGCTCCCAATCGACGCGGCACTCGAGCGTACGGTCGACGGTCTCAAGGAAATTGTTGCAGTGAAACTGGATGTGGAAGCCGATGATGTCGGCGCCGAGCATCCCGTCCAGGATCTCCTTGCGCCACGGGCAGATGTCGAAGGCCTCGGGGTTGGTCCAGGGGATGTGCCAGAAGATCGCCACGCGCGCGTCCGGGCGCGCCTCCTTTATAAGACGCGGCAGCAGCGCGAAGTGGTAATCCTGGATCAAGACCCAGGGCTCTCGCGTATGCGCCATCTCCTCGATGAGCGCCGCGGCGAACTTCGCGTTGACGGCCCGGTACTGCTCCCAGTCCTGGGTCTCGAATAAAGGCCGCGTGTGGGCGATGTGGCAGAGCGGCCAAAGGCCCTCGTTGGCGAAGCCGTAGTAATAGCCGTCCTCTTCCTCGCCCGTGAGCCAGACGCGGCGCAGCGTGTATTGCGGATCGTCCGGGGGGACCTGCACGTGCCCGTGCTCGTCGACCGTCTCGGCGTCGGCCGAGCCCGTCGCCTGCGCGACCCACACCCCGCCGCAGGCCCGCAGGACGGGCTCGATGCCGGTGACCAGGCCCGAGGCCGGCGTGCGGACCTCGACGCGCCGGCCGACGCGGATGTGCTCGTAAGGCTCGCGGTTGGCGGCGACGAACAAGGCCCGGCCGTCGAGCTTGCTTTTGACGTGCTCCTTGAGGCGGTCGGCCGTCCAGACGGCCTCGCCCTCGTGGCGCAGGCGCGCCTCGCGCTCGGCCGCCTGCCGCGCCTCGGTCAGGCTCTGGGCCAAGCGCGTCGTCTCGGCGGCCAGGCGGTCGACCGGGCCCGAGACGATGCGCCGGACGATCCACAGGCAAAGGGCCGTGATCATCACGGAGGCGAGCAGCGGGCGCACCGGCCCGTCTTGAAGGTGGAGCAGTCGCGAGGCGTAGACCGTCGCCGTGACCGCGAGACTCAGCGCCAGCGCCAAGCGCAGCTGCATTTTAGAAGTATAGCCCCCGGCCCCTGAAAACTTCCTGAAGTCCTGGGGAATTTTTTGTGTCGTCGCAAAACGGTTCCTTGACTCTCGGCGGTTCCGGCGCGACAATGAGAATAGGGATGTGGTACAAGGACGCCGTCGTTTACGAGCTCAACCTCCGCGCGTTCTGCGACTCGAACGGCGACGGGATCGGCGACTTGCGCGGCCTGACCTCGAAGCTCGATTACGTGCGCGACCTCGGCGTCACGGCGATCTGGCTGCTGCCCTTTTATCCCTCGCCGCTCAAGGACGACGGCTACGATATCAGCGACTACCGCTCCGTGCACCCGTGCTACGGGACGCTCGATGATTTCAAGGAGCTGTTGACGGAGGCCCACCGCCGCGGCCTGCGGATCATCACCGAGCTCGTCCTGAACCACACCTCGGACCAGCATCCCTGGTTCAAGCGCGCGCGCGCCGCCGCGCCGGGCAGCCCCGAGCGCGACTTCTACGTCTGGAGCGACAACCCGGACAAGTATAAGGACGCGCGCATCATCTTCAAGGACTTCGAGCATTCGAACTGGTCCTGGGATCCGCTCGCCAAGGCGTACTATTGGCACCGGTTCTACTCGCACCAGCCCGATCTCAACTGGGAGAACCCCGTGGTGCGCGACGAGATGTTCGCCGTCGTCGACTTCTGGCTCGGACTCGGCGTCGACGGTTTGCGGCTCGACGCCGTGCCTTATCTTTTCGAGCGCGAGGGGACGAGCTGCGAGAACCTGCCCGAGACCCACGCGTTATTGAAGGCGCTGCGCGGCCACGTCGACGCGCGCTTCGAGGGCCGCATGCTTCTGGCCGAGGCCAATCAGTGGCCCGAGGACGCGGTCAACTACTTCGGCGCCGGCAAAGGCGACGAGTGCCACTGCGCTTTCCATTTTCCTCTCATGCCGCGGATGTTCATGGCCGTGCAGACCGAGGACCGCTTTCCGATCGTCGACATCCTCGACCAGACTCCGGCGCTGCCGGAGACCGGCCAGTGGCTGCTTTTTTTGCGCAACCACGACGAGCTGACCCTTGAGATGGTCACGGACGAAGAGCGCGACTACATGTACCGGATGTACGCCGACGACCCTCAGGCGCGCATCAACCTCGGCATCCGGCGGCGTCTGGCGCCGCTCCTGGGCAACAACCGGCGCAAGATCGAGCTGATGAACGGCCTGCTGCTCTCGCTGCCGGGGACGCCGGTCCTCTACTACGGCGACGAGATCGGCATGGGGGACAACTTCTATCTGGGCGACCGCAACGGGGTGCGCACGCCGATGCAGTGGAGCGCCGACCGCAACGCGGGCTTTTCCCAAGCCAACCCGCAGCGGCTCTATCTTCCGATAATCATCGATCCCGAGTACCACTACGAGGCGATCAACGTCGACGTGCAGCAGAACAACCCGCAATCGCTCTTGTGGTGGATGAAGCGGCTGATCGCGCTGCGCGCGCGCAGCCCCGTCTTCGGGCGCGGGTCTTTCCGTCTTCTGCCCAACGAGAACCGCAAAGTCATTTCGTTTCTGAGAGAGGACGGCGACAAGACCCTCCTCGTCGTCGCGAACCTCTCGCGCTTCGTCCAGCACGCTGAACTTCCGCTCTCCGAGTTCGCGGGGCGCGTGCCGGTCGAAGCCATCGGCGGCTCGCGCTTTCCGCCGATCGCCGACGCGCCTTATCCCTTGGCGCTCGGCCCCCATCAATTCCTCTGGTTTTTCCTCGAGCGCGCGGCCGAGCGCGAGGAGCAGTCCCAGCCGCCGACCGTCTGGTCGCGCGGCGGCTGGGAGGAGCTGGCGCGGCCGCCCTCGCGCGCCTTGGAGGAGCCGCTCGCGGCCTATTTGAGGCGGCGCGGCTGGACGCGCGGCGCGCGCGCCGCGCGCGTCGAGGACTTCTACTCGCTCGGAGTCGCCGGCGCGCTCGTCGTGGCCGACGTCGACGGGCCCGAGGGCGCGCAGCGCATCGTGATGCCGCTCGCCTTCGCGTCAGGAGAGCGCGCCGCGGAGCTTCAACGCGCGCACCCCGAGTCCGTCGTGGCTTTCGTCTCCGGTCCGTCGCCCGGCGTCTTGTGCGAGGGCGTCGTCGACCGCGAGTTTTGCGACGCTCTGGCCACGATCGCGCGCTCCGACGTTCGCGTCAAAGGGCGCTTGGGCGAGCTCGTCGGCGGCGCCTCCGCGGCGCTCGACGTCGCGAAAGGCGCGGAGGCCGTCGTGTCATGGGACGACGCCGGCAACGCGTCCGTGCGTCGGGACGGCTCGACGACAAGGCTCCTACGCCGGCTCGAGCAGGGCGTATCACCGGAGCTCGAGGTCGGGCGCTTCTTGACCGGGCGCGCCCATTTCCCGAACGCGCCCGCCGTCGTCGGGGCGCTCGAGCTCGTGGGGGCGCGCCATCCGGCGACGATCGCGGTCTTCCTCTCGGCCTCCGGCGAGCAGACGAGCGCCTGGAAGTTCGCGCTGGACTCTTTGCACCGCTTCTACGAGGCCGCCCTGGCCCGCGGAACGCCGGCGCCGACGCTGGAGGGCGCGCGCTTGGTCGAGCTCGCGCAAAATCCTCCGCCGGCCGAGGCCTACGAGCTCGTCGGCCCGTTCTTGCGCGCGGCCGAGCTCTTGGGCGCGCGCGTGGCGGAGCTGCACCGGGCGCTCGCCTCGGACCCGCGGGACCCTCACTTCGCGCCCGAGCCCTTCACGTGGCAGTACCAGCGAGCGCTCTATCAGTCCCTGCGCACGCTCGCGCGCGAGATGTTCCTGCGCCTGCGCCGCGAGCTTCGAGGCCTCTCCGAGGCCTCGCGCCATGAGGCCGAGGGCGCGCTCGCGCTCGAAGACGAGGTTTTGCGGCGATTTCACGCGATCTATCAGCGGCGCATCGAGGCCGTGCGCATCCGCGGCCACGGCGACCTGCACTTGGGACGGCTGCAGTACACGGGCAAGGACTTCCTTTTCACGGGCTTCGAGGGCGAGGCGGGCCGGTTGCTCGGCGAGCGGCGCGTCAAGCGCTCGCCGCTCTACGACGCGGCTTCGCTCCTGCGCTCGTTCCAGAACGCGGCCGCGAGCGCGGCTTTGGACGCGCGCGCGCAGGACGCCGCGCTTCTCGCCGGCTGGACCCGCTATTGGCTCGTGTGGACGTCGGCGGCGTTCTTGCGCGACTATCTGCAGGGCGCGCGGGGCCTGGCGCCCGCGCGGCTTGAGGACTTGAACCTGCTGCTCGGCACGCACTTGGTCGAGCGCGCGGCGCGCGAGGTGGCGTGGGCCTTGCAGTCCGGCCAGCGGGTGGACGCGGCCTTGCGAGGGCTTTCGGAGCTCATCGCGCGCGCGGGCATCGAGCTTTCGCCCGTCAAGAAGCCCGACGCCGGCTAATCACGCGAGAGCAAGTGGCGGCAGGCCCGCGACACGGAGTCGAGGACGAGCCCGAAGACGACGTGCGCCGCGGCGCTCTCGGCCTGCAGCTCCTTGGGCTGCTTGCCGACGGGCGGCGTCAGGCGCAGCGCCGGCAGCGCGAGCTCGTCGGCGCCGAACCAGACCCCGAGGCCGTAGAGCGACCCCGCCCCCGAGCGCACGACCGGCAGCTCGGCGCCGAGGACTCCGTAGAGCGCTCCGATCAAAGCCCCGAATGCGTAATGCACGGCCTGTCCGGCCGGCTTGCGCTGGCGCCGGGACAGCGTCTTCTTCAAGAGCGCCTCGGAGATCGCCGCGGCGGTCCTGACCGTGGGCTCGTCCTCCTCGACCACGGGGTCGGGCTCCTCCGGCGCGAGTTGGCTCATGGCCGAGAGCACCTGGCTCAACGCCCACGCCCCCGCCAAGCCGCCGAGGATCCCGCCCGCGATCTCCGACCAATCCGGGTTGTGGTCCATGCGCCCATTATAAGCCCGCTGGTTTTTGGGCCTCGCGTCGAAACTGCTAAACTGGCGTGACGGCGCCCCCGTAGCTCAGTGGCAGAGCAGCGGTTTTGTAAACCGCGTACCGGAGTTCGATTCTCCGCGGGGGCTTTTCCATTATTAGGTAAAATCGCAGCGTGAGCCAAGCCACGGGCCATCCGCACGAAAAGCCCCACCACCCGCACTGGCCGCTGGCCTGCCTGCTGTTTTGCTACGTCGCGCTGCTCGGCCTGACGTCGGTGCACGTCTCGGGCACTTGGCTCGTCATCAAGACCGGCGCGAAGATCTTGAGCGAGCGCGCCGTGCCGCGCGTCGATCCCTTCTCCTACACGGCGGCGGGGCGGCCGTGGACGACGGATTCATGGCTCTCGGACGTCGCGTTTTATCTGATACACCGCGGGCTCGGTCCCGGCGGGCTGGTGCTGATGAAATCGCTCGCCGCCGCGTGCGCCTTCGCGCTGCTCTTGCCCGTCAACCCGGCGAGCCCGCTGATCGCGGCGTCGGTCTTGGGCCTGGGCGCGGTCGCGGCGTGGACGGGCTTTTCCGAGACGCCCGCGATCCTGGACTTGCTCCTTTTATCGGTCATGCTGAGGCTTCTGCGCCCGCGCAAGGGATTTCACTGGGAGATGCTCGCGCAGGTCTTCGCGCTGGAAGCGCTGTGGGCCAACGTCCACGGCACGACGGCCGTGCTCGGGCTCTGGCTGATCGGCCTCAAGGTCTTCAAGGCGTCCCTTCGCACCGTCAAGCGCGAGCGTCTCGGGTATTGGGCGCTCTTGGCCGCGGCGGCCGTCGCGTTGTCGTTGAATCCTCACGGCTACGGCGTCGTGCCGCACATGTTCGACGGCGGGGAGAGCTGGTCGGCCTGGCAGCCGCTCTCGTCGTGGCTGAACTTTTACAACCTCTTCGCGTTGGCCGGCGCCGCGGCCTGTTACGCCTGCCTTCAGCAAGAGTTCTTCCTGACGATGACGGCGGCGACGCTCTTGTGCCTGTCGCTCGTCTACCCGGGCTTGCGGCCGCTCTACATCCTCGCGTCCTGCCCGGTGATCACGCTCGCGCTCGGCCACGTGCTGCGCCCGAAGTCGGACACGCCGGCGCGGGTCCTGCGCTGGGGCTTGGGGATGGGGCTGCTCTTGGCCGCGCACATCGGCTTTGTCGCGCTGCCGCTCTCGCGCTCGCGCGGCTATACGGCCGTTTCGCTCGACGGCGCGCTCCATTACCTGCGCGACAACGGCGTCAAAGGGCGCATGTTCAACGAGCCGGAGACCGGGGCGCGGCTCTTGGCCGCCGATCGCGCCGTTTTCGTCGACCGGCGCGCGCGTCTCTACGGGGCGGCGTTCATGAAGGACGCGGAGCGCTGGCCGTCCTCGTTCAACCAGCTTTGCGAAGTCTACCGCTTCGATTACGCCGTGATCCTCAACCGCCGCGGGCGCTACCCCGCGCGGGCCTTGGACGAGGCCCCCGATTGGCGGCTCGCCTACGCCGACGACGACGCGCTGGTCTATCTTCGGCGCTCGGGCGACGACGGCTGGCTCGTCGCGAATCAACCGAAGCCCTTGCTGACGCCGAACCGTCCTTTCCCGGACGCGTTGGATGCCGCGCTCGCGCAGCCGAAGACGGCCTCGCGCGCGCTGGCGGAGCTCGACCGCTGGCTCGTCCAAGCGCCGGACGGCGCGCAGGTGCTCATCTGGAAGGCCTACGCCTTGGACCGCCTCGGGCTCTCCGAGAAGGCGGAGCGGCTGCTCGCGCTCGCGCAGGCGCGCTCGCGGCTGCGTTGGGACCCCGAGCTCGAGGCGGCGCTGGGCGAGGTCTACGACCGGCGCGGCGACCTGCGCAAGGCGCGCACGCTCTACTTGCGCTGCGCGCTCTTGTCGCGGCGGCGCGGCGACGCGGCGCTCGAGGCCGCTTCTTTGGAAAAGCTCGCCGCGCTCCATCGACGCTCCGGCGACGAGCCCCGCGCGCGGGCGCTCGAGCGGCGCCTCGGAGAGATCGCGGCCGCGCCGGTCGACGAGCCCTAGCCCGCCCGGGCTTGTGACGATCCTGTTTCGCTCGCTGGACAAAGGCCTTTTCGCCTGTTATACTCGGAATCCGACGATGAACAGAGCGCGAACGACGGCGGCGTTGGCGTTTTGCGCGCTTTTGGCCGCCTGCTCCCAGCCCAAGTACGCGAATTACACCTCGCTCGATCACGACTGGCAGGCGAACGTCCCCTGGGGCTGGAGCGTGATGACCGATCGCGAGGGCGCGAACTTCGCGCACACCGCCTTCATCGGCCCCTTCGAGCCGGACTTCTATTTGGGCGCGCCGTCGCTTCAGGTGCGCTGGTACGCGTACGGCATCCCGCACAAGCTCGTCGACGGCGAGCTGGAGATCTATCCCTCGGCCGACGTCTATATCAAGCAAACGCTCGACTTGGTGTATGGGAAGGCGCGCGAGATGCCCACGCCCGTCGAGGACCTCGACGTGGGGGGACGCAAGGGCAAGCATTTCGTCGTCGTCTCGGCGCGGCCGGCGCCGAAGTGGGCCAATTGGGGCACGTCGATCAGCAAGGCCGACGGCACGGTCGGCATCATCCGGCAGCACGCTTACGTCGTGGTGCCGATGACTCGCGGCTTCTACGTGCTGATCTATCCCGCGACGCAGGCGGGCTTCCCGCTCTACGAGAAGCGCTTCAACGAGTTCGCCCACACGTTCCAACCGCTGACCGACGGGCCCGGCGGGCCGAAGGTCGTCGCCGCGATGGCGGCGCCGGTCGTGGCCAAGAAAGGACGCTAGACCCTAGGGGTTTGCCGTATAGGTCTGGCGGGCCGCGCGCAAGAGTGCTACACTAACTCGATTTCGCCTTTCTGTTTTTCCCCATGCCGAAGACCCGCGATCTGCGCTTCACTCTCCGCATTAAGGCCAAGCCCGAGCAAGTCTACCGCGCGCTCACCTCGGCCACGGAGCTTTGCCGCTGGTGGCTCGCCGGCGCCGAGACCGACGCGCGCAGCGCCGGGCGCTTCCGGATGGTCTGGCCCAAGGTGAAACCTAAGGCCAGCGAGAACGGCAACGGGCATTCGGGCAAGTCCTTCCCTCCCAACACCGCGCTCGGCGACTCCGAGGGCTACTTCGTCGACCTCGAGCCCGGCCGCAAGGTCGCCTGGATGTGGAAGCTCAAGCGCGCCAAGCGGCTTTATCCGCCGCTGTCCTCGTTTTTCATCGAGCGCTCCGGGCGCGGTTGCGAGGTCACGCTCGTCCACGCGGGCTTCTCGTCGGCGGCCTCGGCCGACAAGTTCTATCAGGGCTGCGCGGCCGGCTGGGAGGACTGCCTCTCGAAGCTCAAGCTTTATCTCGAGACCGGCCGCACCTGCAAGGCGCAGCCGCTCGATTTCACCGAGCTCAAGTCCCTCCTCAAAGAATGACCCTCGCGCTGATCGCCGTCTTGGCCGCCGTCTTCGGCGCGGCGCTCGCCGGCGCCGCGTTTTATCTCGTCTTCTTCTCGTCGCAGAAAAACGAGGACGCCCGGCGCGAGCAGTATAAGCAGGAACTGCGGCAGCTCCTCGAGCTCGCCGAGCAGAAGTTCGAGACCGAGCGCGTCAAGCAGCGCTCCGAGCTCGACGCACGGCGCCAAGGCGTCGAGACCGCCGTCGAGAAGCTCTCCGGGCAGCTCACGGACTACCGCAAGATCATGGAGGGCTTCGAGGCCGAGCGCCGCCAGAAGTACGGCTCGCTCGAGCAGAGCTTGAAAGACGCCGCCGAGAACACCAACAAGCTCGCGGCGACGACGGACGGGCTGCGCGCGCTCTTGGACAACTCTCGCGCGCGCGGGCAGTGGGGCGAGCGCATGGCCGACGACATCCTGCGCGCCTCCGGCCTGCAGGAGAACGTCCAGTATCTCAAGAACCGCGCGCAGGAGACCTCGGCGACGCGCCCCGATTTCACGTTTCTTCTCCCGGACGACCATCGCTTGAACATGGACGTCAAGTTTCCCCTTGATAACTATCTCCGCATGACGAGCGCCAAGACCGACGACGAGCGCGCGCGCTTAAAGAACGATTTCTTGAAGGACGTGAAGGCGCGCATCAAGGAGATCCAGAAGCGCGACTACATCAACCCGGCGGAAAAGACCCTCGACTACGTGCTCCTCTTCATCCCGAACGAGCAGGTCTACGGCTTCGTCCAGGAGGCGCTGCCGGGCTTGATCGACGAGGCGCTCGCGCAGAAGGTCGTCTTGTGCTCGCCGTTCACGCTCTACGCCGTGCTTTCAGTGGTGCGGCAGGCCTTCGACAACTTCTTCTTCGCTCAGAGGACGCAAGAGGTCTTGAAGCTCATCACGACCTTCGCCTCGGCCTACGAGCGCTTTCGGGACCGCTTCGCCGAGCTCGGCGAGAAGCTTTCAAAGACGACGGACTTATATCACGACATCTCGGACAAGAGCTTTAGGCAACTGGAAACGGCTGTTTCTAAGATCGAGAAGGTCCGCAAGGGGCAAGCCGAAGAAGAGCCCTCAGTTCCCGATCAGCCGCCTCTTCTTCCGAAGGGCGCTACAGAACCCGCCAAGCCTCGGGATTAGCGAGCAGCGCGCCGCAGTCTTCCAGCCCCTGGTCGAACGCCTCCCGGCAGTGCGTCTTGTCGAAGCTCAGCGGCTTCATCGTGAGGGGCTTGGTCGGATGGAACACGTAGGCGCGCACGTCTTGGGTGTAGACGCGCAGGCCCTCGAGCGAGTGCTCGATCTGGCCTTGCAGCAGCTGATTTAAGAGCGTGGTGATGTAGGAGCGAAAGCCGAAGCGCGGCGCCTTGAGTTCGTCGGGGTGGACGATGCTCAAGAAAAGCAGGTCCTTGACGCCGCGCCGCAGCGCGGGGAAGAGGTTGATGAAGCTTTTCGCGTGGCCGTCCAAGAGCAGCCGCTCGCCGTGGCCGTTCAAGGGGATGCGCACGGGCGGCAGAACGAATGGGATCGAGATCGAGCCCATCACGTGATCCAAGAGCGGCCCGTCCCATGGTCCCGCGTCGTCGGGCGAGTAACAGGCCTGGTGCGTCGTGCCGCTGGCGATGTCGGTGGAGACCACGTAGAACCAGCAGCGCTTGAGCCTTTTCGCGCGCTCCTCGTCGATGTGCTGGCCGAGGTAGCGCCTGAGGTGGGGCTGCGAAAAGATGCTCATCGGCAAGAGGCCGGGGCGCAAGCGGAAGAACTCGCCGCGATCCATGTTGCGCCAGACTTTCCACATGCGCTCCATCGTGTCCTGGAAATACCCGCAGCCGTTCAAGGCGCCGATGCTCGTGCCGAAGACGGAGTGAAAGCCCAGGCCCTTCTGCACGAGGCCGTAGAGGCAGCCGGCCTGCCAGGCGCCCAGCGCCGCGCCGCCGGACAGGATCAGGCCGGTGGGACGGGAGCCGAGAGGATGGGAGGTGTGGTCCATGCGTGGGGAACCCTTCAATGTATACATACTATGGGCGCCCATAGTATGTATACGATTATTTTTCTAAGTGAAGCTCGACGGGCTCCGGAGCCTGCAGCGCCGAGGGAGCGATCTTGAAGCGCCGAAAGTCAGACGACTTCTCGAATTTATCGATGCGCCGATCGAGGTCCTTCAAGAGCCGCGCCTTGGTCGCGTCGTCGACGAACGAGCTGCGGACGCCGTTGCGCGACATCTCCTTGAGCTGGTCCCAGGAAAGGCCGAACTGCGACTGCGAGAGACGGTACTCGTCCGACAAAGTGGAGCCGAACACGCCCGGGTCGTCGGTGTCGGGGACGATCGGCACGCCCCAGGCGAGGAGCTTGGGCTCCGGGTGCTTCGAGAGATCGGTCTGCACGAGCGTCTTCTCGTTGGAGATCAGGCTGACCTCGACCGGAATCTTGTTCTCGTAGAGGACGGCCTCGGCGAGCGGGTCCTCCTCGACGTGCGTGGCGTGGCCGTAGCGCTTGGGGTTCAAGAGCAGATCGTTGACGATGTTGGACGCCGTGCCCGCCTGCTCGCCGGCGTGCAGCGTCACTTGCAGGCGCGCTAGCTTCTCGCGCAGCGGCTTGAAGGCCTCATAGTGGTCGAGCGGAGGCATCCGCTCGTCGGCCACCATGTTGAAGCCGACGACCTCGGGATAGAGCTGCCGGGCTTTCGCGATCGCGGCCTCGTCTTGCTCCATGCTCGAGTACCAGCCGTCGTAGGCGAGCAGGCGCAGCGTGACTCCCGTCTCCTTCTCGACTTTTTTGGCGGCCGCGACGGCCCACTCCTGCGCCTCAGGCGGATTGCCCGACACGAGGAGCTCGAGATAGACGATGTTCTGCGCCTTGGCGTACTCGGCCAGGTACTTCATCATCAGGTACTGCGCCTTCTCGTTGTTTGTGATCGGCCCGATGACCTTCCACTTGTCGAGGAACTGCGGAAACGTCTCGCCGTCCTTGGTGACGAGGGAGGCGGCGAGGTCCGAGCGCAGCTTGGCCGGCAGGTCGGCGACGGCGAGCTCCTTTTTGTCCGCCGGCACGCCGTAGGCGGCGAGATCGGCGAGCCGCATGACCTTGAGGATGCCGTCGACGGGGAGCTTGACGCCCAGTTGCTCTCCGATCTCGAGGAGCTTGTCGCCGGGGATCGCGCCGGTCAGGTGAAGATGCAGCTCGGCGCCCTTGGGCATGAGCCGGAAGAACTCGGCGCGCTGCGCGTCCGTCATGCGCGCGAAATCGACCGTCTGCCCGGACTTCGGGGCCGCTTTCGCCATGGCGTCCAGGAAAACCTTGACCTTCGCCGCGTAATCCGGGCCGAAGCGCCGAGCGTACGCGTCTTGAATGGAGGAATAGAACTGCCCGGGGGCCAGCTCGCCTTCCCAGACCTTCTTGCGCAGCGCGAGCACGTCGTCGTTGGCGCGCTTGAGCGAGTCTTCGTCGACGTCGGGATAGACGCGGCCGTCCGGCGCGCCCTGTTGGTCTTTCGCCTGATCCCACCGCGTGCGGTCCTTGGCGACCTGGTTTTCCGGGGGCTCGCCCTGAGCGAAGGACGGGGCGGCGGCGAAGAGCAGCGCGGCGGCGGCCGCGACGAGTCGGGGCATCCGCGTAGTATAAAAGGAATGGCGGGCTTTGGCCAGGGTCGTTTGGTCCCCGGCGGCAAGGGTCTAATGACGGCGCGTTCGCGCGCGGGTTCTCCGCCCGAGCGATCGCCGCAAACCGCTATAATCCCATGTAACCGCAGCAAGCGCGTTACCGCAGCCCAATCACCGCCGGAGGATCGTCAATGCCGAATCTCGTCATCGTGGGCGCCCAATGGGGCGACGAAGGAAAAGGGAAGGTCGTCCATTACTTGAGCGAGCGCGCCCGCGACATCGTGCGCTACCAGGGCGGCAACAACGCCGGCCACACCGTCGTTCACGACGGCCAAAAGTTCGCGACGCATCTAGTGCCCGCCGGCGTGCTCTTCCCCGGCAAGCGCGGCATCATCGGCAACGGCGTCGTCCTCAACCCGAAGGAATTCTTGGAGGAGATCGCCTTCATCCGCGAGAAAGGCGTCGACCTCGAGCGGCGCCTGGTCGTGAGCTTGGGCGCGCACGTCGTGCTCGCGCATCATCTTCTGCTCGACGCCGCCCACGAGAAGGGCAACAAGCCGATCGGCACGACGAAGAAAGGCATCGGCCCCTGCTACACCGACAAGGCCGCGCGCCGCGGCATCCAGCTCGTCGATTATCTCGACATCAAGACTTTCCGGCCTCTCATCGAGGAGACCCTCGAGGCCAACCGCCCCGAGATCGAGCGCTGCGGCGGCGACATCAAGTCGCTGCTCGCGCAGTCCTTGGCCGATCAGAAGCGCTACGCTCCGCGCCTCAAGCCCTACTGCGCCGACACCGTGCCGCTCGTGCAGGAATCGCTCGGCCGCGACCGCTGGGTGCTCTTCGAGGGCGCGCAGGGCGTGGCGCTGGACCTGGACCTCGGCACCTACCCGTTCGTGACGTCGTCTTCGACGGTGGCGGGCGGCGTCTGCGCCGGCGCCGGCGTCGGCCCGACGCAGATCCAGGACGTCCTGGGCGTGACCAAGGCTTACGTCACGCGCATCGGCACGGGGCCGTTCCCGTCCGAGATGCCGAAAGACCTCGCGCACCATTTAAGAGAAAAGGGCCAAGAGTACGGCGCCACGACGGGCCGCCCGCGGCGCATCGGTTGGCTCGACTTGGTCCAGCTCAAGCGCGCCGTGCAGACTTCGGGCATCAATCGCCTGGCGATGACGAAGCTCGATACTCTCGCCGACGTCGACCCGATCAAGGTCTGCGTCGCTTACAGGGTGGGCGGCAAGATCGTGAAGGACTTTCCCGTGTCGGTGACGGCCTTGAACAGAGCCAAGCCCGTCTACCAGACGCTGCCCGGCTTCTCGGGCGATCTCTCGAAGGCCCGGACGCTCAAGGACCTGCCGGCCAAGGCCCTGCGCTACGTCGCCTTTGTCGAAAAGTTCGTCGGCACGCCCATTAGCCTCGTCTCCGTCGGCCGCGAGCGCGAGGCGACGATCGTGCGCGACCCGAAGTTCGTCTGGGTGAACTAGTGGTCATCAAGGGTTATCTCGGCGTCGCCGGCACGATCGGCGTCGGCAAGTCGACCTTGACGGTCGAGTTGTCGGAGGCGCTCGGCTTCGAGCCGGCGCTGGAAGACGCGGGCGCCAACCCTTATCTGCCCGGTTTCTACGAGGACATGCGCGGCAACGTGACGAAGATGCAGATCTGGTTCTTGAGCCACCGCGTGACCGAGCACCGCCGCATCGCGCGGCGCATCCGCGAGGGCGTCGCCAGGGGCGTCGTCAAGGACCGCACGGTCTGGGAGGACATCGTCTTCGCGAAGATGTTCAACAAGGGGCCCGAAAAAATCCTGTCGGACCTCGACTACCAGACTTACCTCGGGCTCTTCGAGAACATGGTGCTCCACGAGCCGCTCTTCCCGGAGCTCTTGATCCACTTGGACTGCAAGCCCGAGACCGCGCTCGCGCGCATCCACCGCCGCGGCCGGCCGATGGAGCAGGGCATCACGCTCGAGTACCTGACCTCGCTGCGCGCGGCCTACGCCGAGTTCTTGGACGAGATGAAGAAGTACGGGGTGGGCGTCCTGCGCGTCGACTGGGAAGAGTTCATGCCGCTCGCGGATCTCGTCAAGGAAGTGCAGCGGTTTAGGGGCCCATCAAAACTCTTTCCGGCAAGAGTTTGACTCACCATCCGCCACGTGGCGGATGATCGAAAAAAGAAGACCCCCGCATCGCTGCGGGGGTCTCTTTTTGTGTCGGTCGGATCAGTTAGATCTTGACGACGTTGGCGGCCTTCGGGCCCTTGTCCGATTGCATCACGTCGAACGTGACCGCCTGGTTCTCCGCCAGGCTCTTGAAACCGGAGCCCTGGATCGCCGTGTGGTGGACGAAAACATCGGCGCTACCGTCATCGGGCGTGATGAAGCCGTAGCCCTTCTGGTCGTTGAACCACTTAACCTTGCCATTCATGCTCATGTGCTTGTATTACCTCTACTGTATCCGACTTGCCTTTCGGCAGCCCCATTCGGGGGTTGTTGAATTATACCATTTCCCGGCGGAAAGGGAGTCGGAAGGAGCACGGTGAAAGCGGCGCCCTTGCCGGGCTCGCCGACGGCGTCGATCGCGCCGCCGTGGCGCAGCGCGATGCGCGCGCAGATCGCCAGGCCGATGCCGGTGCCGTCGTAGTCCGCGCGGCTATGGAGGCGCTGGAACGGCTTTAGGATGTGCTCGGCGTAGCGCTGCTCGAAGCCGATGCCGTTGTCGGCGACCGTGATCTCGCAGAAGCCGTCGCCGCGGTCGCGTCCGCGCACGACGACGACGGGCGCCGCGTCCTTCTTGCGGAACTTGAGCGCGTTGCCGATCAGATTGACGAGCAATTGGCGCAGCTGCGTCGGGTCGCCGCGCAGGCGCGGCATGGGGCCGATCTCGACGGTCCCGCCGGAGCGCGCCGCCAGCGTCTCCAGGTCGCCCAGCGCCTCGCGCGCGAGCCGTCCGCCGTCGACGCTCTCGAACGCGCGGTGAGAGGTCGTCACCCGCGAGAGCGCGAGCAGGTCCTTGATCAGGCGGCGCATCCAATCGACCGAGCCGACCATGCGCGCGAGAATGTCGGCGCACTCGGGGTCGAGGGCGGGGCCGGCCCTCATGTGCAAGAACTCCGCGAAGGCCGCCACCTTGTTGAGCGGTTCCTGCAGGTCGTGCGAGGCGATGAACGCGAATTGGGCGAGCTCGGCGTTGGAGCGCGCGAGCTCCTCGTTGATCAAGCGCAGCTCGCGCTGCGCGGCTTCCTCGGCCCGGTCGACGGGCATCGGTTTCCCCACGCCTTCAGTTTAGGAGCGGCGGGGGGCGCTCGCCAGCGGCGGCGCGTCAGCGGGCGTCAGCGCGTCAGGCTTTGCGCGCCTTGCGGCGCGCCTGCGCGGCGGCGAAGCGCGCCTTCTCGTCCTTGGTCTCGACGAGCAATCCCGGCACTTGCGTCGGCTTGCTGTCCTTGCCGACGGCGACCATCGTCACGAGGCAGGAGTTGGTGTGCCTGCGGGTGTTGGCGGTCAGGTTCTCGGCGTAGACTTCGACGCCGACCTCGATCGAGCTGCGCCCGACGTAGTTGACCTGCGCCTCGGCGATCACGAGGTCGCCGACCTGGATCGGCACGAGGAACTCGACGCGGTCCATCGCCACGGTCACGCAGGACTGCCCGGCGTGGCGCATCGCGCACACGGCCGCGGCCTTGTCGACGAGAGCGAGGATCACGCCGCCGAAGACGGTGCCGCGGAAATTGGCGTCGGTCGGATACATGAGGTCCGAGAGCTGCGTGAACGAGGCGCGGACCGGCTTATCGGCGGGCTCAGCCACGCTTGAAATAATACGCCGGGCGCCGGTCTTGGAAGAGATCGTTTTTCGGATGGACCTTCTTGTCCTTGGCCGTCCACGGGTCGGTGTCGACGACGAAGGCGCGGACGTCGTCGCCCAGTCGCGCGAGCAAACCCCCGTTGGGCGCGACGACCTGCGACTGGCCGATGTAGCGCAGCCCGCGCTCGGCGCCGACGCGATTGGCCGTGGCGGAGTAGACGCGGTTCTCGAGGCTGCGGATCTTCATGCCCTCGGGGCCCCACGGCAGCACGAGGTTCGCCGAATGGGCGATCACCTGCGCGCCCTGAAGCGCCAGCGTGCGGGCCGACTCCGGAAAGAACCAGTCGAAGCAGATCATCACGCCGACCTTGACGCCCTTGACGTCGGCGGTCCAAAACCCCGTGTCGCCCGGCGCGAAGAACTTTTTCTCGTTCCCGAAGAGATGGGTCTTGCGATAGACGCGGGCTTTGGGGCCGTCGACGAGCATGGCCGAGTTGTAGAGCTTGGCGCCCGCTTTTTCGGCGAAGCCGGCCACCACGGCGCTGCGGTTGGCGGCCGTCCAGGCCTTGAGCACCTGCGCGAGCTCGCCGTCGGCGCGCTCGGCGCACTTGGCCGCCTCGGCCTTGGTCTTGAAGTTGTAGCCCGTGTGAAAGAGCTCGGGCAGCACCCAAAGGTCCGCGGTCAAGCGGTCCATCAGCTCGAGGGAGGCCGCGACGTTCGGCTTGGGCTTGAGGAACTTGGGGTTGTTTTGGACGACGCCGATGCGAAACATCGCGCCATCTTAACAAAAACCCAGCCCCCTTTTGGGGGCTGGGTGGTCCTGGATCATCCGGGATCCCGTCGGGCTCGCGCTCTTCGGGTAGGAGGACGATCGATGTCTTGATGAGTGTAGAGGCAAAGCGCGGCCGCCGCCTGAGACGATGGGTGGAGGCGCATCTAGGTCCAAAGGCCTAGGGAACTTTGATGCGTTTGTGAGTTTGTGAGGGTCTGACCCCCCATATTTAATAGAATCCCGCGATGACCAAGCGCGAGATCTCGTATTGGTGGCGCACGCACTGCGAGGACGACCCGCAGGGCCGCCCCGCCCAGCAGCTCAAGGCCCAGCTCGACGCCGTGGAGCGGTTCCTCGCGCTCGAGCCGCGCTCGCGCGTGATGGACCTCGCTTGCGGGCGCGGCCGCCAGACTTTGGAGCTCGCGCGCCGCGGCCATCGCGTGCTCGGTATCGACCCCGATGACGCCGCGCTCGCGCAGGCGCGCCAGGCCGCGCGCGGAGAGCGCCTCAACGTCCATTTCCTAAAGAACGACATCCGCCAGATCACGTACCGGGCGGAGTTCGACGCCGTGATCAATCTCTTCACGTCGTTCGGCTATTTCCCGAGCGAACGCGACGACTTGCGCGCGCTCGAGTCCGTCGCGCGCGCGCTCAAGCCGGGCGGACGCCTGCTGCTCGACTTGCTCAATAAGGAATGGCTGATGCGCCACTTCGATCCCAACGCCTGGGAGCAGGCCGAGGGCGGCCGCGGCGCGGTCGCGCTCGACGACATCTCGTTTAACTTCGAGACCGGGCGGCTCGAGAACCGCCGCACGATCATCAACAAGGACGGCAGCCGCTCGCCGGTCTTTATCAGCGTGCGCGTCTACACGCTCACCGAGATCAAGTCCCTGCTCGCGCGCGCGGGGCTCACCTATCGCCAGAGCTTCGGCGGCTTCGAGGGCGTGCCTTACGGGATGGACAGCCCGCGGCTGATCGTGCTCGCCGAGCGCGCGCACGATCGCCGCCCTGCCAAGAAGCCCCAGGAGGTCTTGGTCACCGCGATCCGCATCAAGGGTCGCCGGCGGTGAAAGGGCCGGACCGCCGCCGCCTGCTGGACGCGGGCGCGTGCTTGGCGGGGGTCGGAGTCGTCCTCGCGGTCTGGATCCCGCGCCTGCCCGCGGCTCCCGATTTCATCCTGACGCGCTCGACCGGCGATTGGCTGCTGCTGCCGCTCGCGCGCGTTCTCGAGTCCCAGGCCGCCAGGGCGGGCGCGGCGTGGCTGGCGCTGCTCTTCATGGGCGGCTCGCTGTTATTGCCCGCGGCGGCTCTCTGGCGCTCGCGCCGGGAGCTTTTCTCGCGAAAGGAGACGGCGGTGAAGTGGGCGCTTTTCTCGCTCGGCGCGATCGCGCTTGTGATTTGCGCGCGCTGGGGGGTCTCCTCCGCGGTCGACGTCGTCGAGAACGCCTGGTTCGCGCCGGAAAGCCTGCAGCCGGCCGAGCCGGCGCTTTTGCTTTTGATCGCTTGGGGCTTCGCGGCGCTTTTGTGGCGCGCCCTCGGCGGTTGGTGGGACCGGGTCTTTTTCCGCAAGATCGAGCGGTGGACTCTCGCTCTGGCCGTCTTCGCGTTCTTCATCGACATGATGGGGCGCGGGCTCTACGACGCCGGCAAGAGTAGCCTGGCCGAGGCCGCTAGGCTGCCGGTCCCCGAGCGCCGCGGGAGGCTCGTGCTGATCTTCAAGGAAGAGGAGAGGCGGCCGGCGGTCGAGCGCCACGAGATCCTGCTCGGCGTGCCCGAGAAGACCCAATACTCTTCCGACTCGCTCGCGGCCGTGGAGGGCTACGCGTCGCGCCGCAAGACGGTGTTTCGACGCGCGGCTCTGCGTTATCTTTACGGCGGCTACACGCTTCAGATGGACGCCGGAGGGCTGCGCCGCGTCCTCGCGCGCGGCGACCGGGACGGCGACGTTCTTGCGCGCGCGCTGCTGCTCGACAATCTCGCAGTCGCGCCGGTCGACGACGCGGCGCGTTCTCTCTTTGCTTCCGTCTCCGACGAGCGACGGGTGCGCGTCGGCTCGTCCGGCGCGGCCCGGCTTTCGGCCGCGGCCGCGCATCTCGGTCTTTCGGAGGAAGCCGCGCGCTGGGAGCGGCGCGCCGCCGCCGGCCCCGACGCCGTCGCCCCGGGGCTGCTCGCTCGCGCGGGCGCGGGCGAGCCTTTGCGGGGCCGCGTCGACGTGCGCCTGCGCGGGCCCCGGGAGGGCCTGACGCTCGCGCTTTACGCGCGCCCGGCCGAGGGCGGGCCCTATTCCCTCGGCCCCGGCCAGCTCGTCGCCGACGCGCGGCCGGGCCGCGACGGGCGCGTGCGCTTCTCCGACCTCGCGGCCGGCGACTATTTTCTCGCGGTCGCCGTTGATTCTCAAGACGAGCAGCCGCCCCACCTCCGCGCGACGGGGAGATGGGGCGGCCTTCGGCTCTCGGCGCGCCGCCCGCGCGCCGAGGCGGAGCTGGTTTTGTCGCCTCAGTCCTCGACCGAGTAAGCCTTTCCCCCGATGAGCAGAGTAACGCGCGCGCCCAGCGCGAGCGCGGACTTGGCCTCGGGGTGCGCGCGCGCGAGCGCGAAGTACTCGGGCGAGGCGAACTTGATCTTTTCGGCCGGCGGATTGCCGGCGAGCTCGAAGTCCCCGTCGACCCACCGGTCGCTCCTCAGGTAAAAGGTCTTCGCTCCGACCGCGCGCGTCGCGATCGTCCTCACGCCTTGCGCCTTGAGTTCGTCCTTGGCCGCCTTCTCGGCGACGGCCATGCCGTCCATGGCTTGGCCCACGGCGCCCGCCGGGGCCGCGGCTCCGGTCGAGCCGGCCGCGCCCGAGATCATGCCGCTCATCATCCCGAAGAGCCTCGAGTCGGCCTGCGCCCGCATCGCCATGCCCTTGTCGCCCGAGAAGCCGCTTCCGCGCGCGGCGGCCACCGACAGGGCCATGGTCTTGGCGAAATTCCGCGTGGCGGCTTGCGCCGGGACGGCGAAGTTCTGCGGCATCGGATTTCCGTGAGCGTCGCGCTCATTGAAGCTGTCCTCGGTGATGAGCGCGGACGTGTAGGGCGTGATGATGCCGTATTTCTTGGCGAGCTTGACGATCGACCGCACGGCCTCCGGATTCGGCGCGCGGCCGGACAGGCGCAGAGCGTCGAGCTCGTGGCCGATCTTGAGGTTGGCCCACAGGCGCGGCAGGAACGAGCGAGACAGGTCTTCCTCGGGCAACTCGAGGGGAAACTCGAAGCGCACGGGATGGCCGCCCGTCCGTCCGGTGACGACGACCGAGCCCTTGCCCGCGCCGCGGTAGCGGCCGAGCAGCGTCAGCTCCCCGCCGTAAAAGACGTCGCGGATCGGCCGCGGGTAGGTCTGGTCGACGTCGAGGCCTTTCCATTCCACGCGGACGTCGGTGAGCGCGGGCTTCGAGACCTTCTGATAGAGCGTCGACACCTTGGCCTCGATGTCCTCGCCCGGCGCGACGTAGTCGCGCGCGCCGCCGTTGCCGTCGGCGAGCTTGTCGAGGAGCAGGGTGTTGACGTCGTTGCCGACGCCGAAGACGAAGACGCGGGCGCCCGACGCCTTCGTCTTGTCCGCCGCGCCGCGCAGCAAGGCGTCGACGTCGGTCTCGCCCACGGTCGGAGCGCCGTCCGTGAGGAGGAACGCCATCGGCACGCGCCCGTCGGAAGGCTTGAGCATCCTGAGGCTTTCGGCGAGAGCGGCGTCGATGTTCGTGCCGCCGGCGGCGTCGATGCGCTCGGCGTAGCGCTTGGCGCGGGCGACGTTTTCGGGCGTCGCCGCGACCAGGCCGGCCTCGAACTCGTTGACGTCGGTGGCGAAGTCGACGATCGAGAAACGGTCGCGCGGCGACAGCCGGCCGAGGCAGTAGGTCAGCGCGCGGCGCGCCTGGTCGATCTTGCCGTCGTCGTTCATCGAGCCGGAGCGGTCGATGATGAAGACGACGTCCTTGGGCGTCACGGCGCCCGGCTCGGCGTGCGCGCGCGGCGTCAACGAGACGAGCACGAAGCCGTCCTCGCCCTTTTCCTTATAAACGACCGAGGCCTCCGCGAGCGGCCCGGCGCCCGCCGAGTAGAAGAGGAGGAGGTCGCCGGCGTCTGAGGGCGGAGCGTAGGTGACGCGCGCCTTGCGCTCGCCGTCACGCTCGATCTTGGCGCCCGAGGACGGCGAGTAGAGAGCGCGCAGCGGCTCTTTGGATGCGAGCTCCAGGCGCACGCTTGGTTGGTTCCCGCGTTCTCCTGATAAAAAACGGGCGGAGCGCACCGGCACGCGCAGCTCGCGCAGGCCGCCGGAGGCCGGGACGATCTGAGAGACGGTAAGGGTAACGTCAACCGTGCCGTTGGGCTCGATCGGGAACACCCGCGCGCGCAGCGTGCGCTCCCCGATCACCTCGAGCAGGCCCGGATCGCGCATGCGCGCGACGATTCCCTCATAGATCTGGGTCGCCTGCGAGGACTCGAGCAGCTCGGCCTTGGCCTGCTTGCCGCCGACCGTCATCTTGAAGCCGTTGAGCGCGGCGGTCTCGGGCAAGGGCATGAGCAGGACGCCCTCGAGGCGCTGCGGCGTGGGGTTGCGGAAGGTCATGTGATAGGTGAGCGTGGCCGCTTGATCGTCGATCGTCCCTTCGACGCCGAAGGCCGAAAGCTCCACCGGCGAGCCCGGCAGCGGCGGCAGCGGCACGCCGGGTTGGGGCAACGGGCGCGGCTGGGGCAGCGGGCGGGGCGGCAGCGGCCTGATCGGCTGGCCCGGCAGCAGCATGCGAAACCCCGGCTGCCCGAGCGGCCAGGCGATGAGCTCCTGGGCTTGCGCGGCGGCGGCGAGCAGCGTCACGGCGACGGCGGCGAGTGCGGCCAGGCGCGTCTTCATGGAGGCCTCCCTACGGTCGAGCATGGGGTTGGGACACCGGGGGGCTTTCTAAGTTCCAGGCCGCGCTCTTTTATCAGCTCCCGGGCCCCTCGCCGCAGTCCCGTCTCAGGTCTTCCTTCACTCCCCCGCGGCGCCCGGCGCCGCTATCATCTCCTCATGAAGCAAGGAGGAGCCATGAATCGGTTCAAGAAGCTGGCCGTGACGCTCGCGTTGTCCTTGGTGCCTGCTCTGGCCGCGGCCGCCGCGGCCCCCGCGGCCCCCACGGCGCTCGCCGACGGCGCCTGCCCTCCGGCCAAGACGCCGGCGGAACTCGCGGCCGTCATCCTCAAGCTCAAGCCGTTTTCGAGCCACACGCGCTTATTGAGCCAGCCGGGCTTCATGCGCCTCTGCCTTGCCGAGAAGGCGGGACCCGTCTCGCAGACCTCGCTCGACAAGGCCAACGCGGACCCTGACTTGGCCAAGCTGCGGCACCAAAGCCAGATCGCGCTCAACGAGAAGGCGCGCGCGATGATGCGCGGACCGGGCGGCACGCCTCCGGTCGCGGCCGCGCCTCAGCCTCCCCGGAGCGTTCCGGCGGCGAAGCGGCGCTCCGCGCCGATCGTCCGCGGACCGGTCCCGGCGCCCAGGCGCGCGGCCTCCCCCAAGATCGTCGTGCGCGACGTCCGGCCCGTGCGCCACACCGTGCTCGGCAGCCCCGACTTCGGGACTTTCATCGGGATGCACGACCGGCCGCGCAATGGACTGACCATCGGCCCCGACGGGAAGCTCGTCATCATCCGCGAGCCTTATCGCGGCTTCAACCCGCAGATCGGCCGCTTCGACGGCTGCGGGCCGACGCCGATCAGCGGAGTTCACGCGCCCGCGCCGAAGTGCCGCAAGCCTCCCGTCGAACCGCAGGAGCCGGCCTATCGCCCGCAGCCGGGTTGGGCCAAGAGCCGCGGCGAGATCTAAGGGAGCTTCTCGAAGGAAACGTCGTCGGCGCGCGGGACCGCGCGGAACTGATACGGGACCGCGCGGCCGTCGTCGGCGCCGGGCGGAAGAGGCATCTGGCGGTACTTAACGACGGCGGTCTTGGACCCCGACGTGACCGCGTCGATCTCGACGGCGAGCTCGCTCGTGCCGAAAACGACGACGAGCATGCGCTTGGACCAATCGACGGTCGGCGCCGCCGCCTTCATGCCGCGGGCCGACCACAGCGCCTGGCGTTGCGTCTCGGACCGGACGACGACCCCTTGGACCGACGGCGCCGGAGCGGGAGGCTCCATCGCCGCGCCGCGTCCGGCGCTCACCGAGGCCGGCGCCGCCTGGAGCAGCATGGACATCTGGCCGCCGACTTGCGCCGCGGAGGGCGCGGCCGCAAGCTGCTCGACGCCTCCCGCGACGGCCATCTCGCCCATCGGATGGCGGTCCGGCGCGACGATCCCGCGCACGCCCATGAGCCGTTCCTGGCGTCGGAGATCGGCTTGCAGCCGCTCGTTGGTGAGCTCCGCTTGCGCGGCCTGGGCGGAGTCGGACTGTAAATCGGTCTTCGCCGGCGCTTTGGCGTCGGAGACGGGCTCGTCGACGCCGAGCGGAGCGCCCGGCGCGCGGGCGAGCTTGGCGTTCTTCGCGACGGCGCGCGCCGATTTGAGGCCCGAAAGCGCGGGCGAGGGCGTGGAGAGACGCAATTGATCCTCGGGAATCTCGGGCAGAGCGCTCGCCGCTCCGGCGATCATCCCGGGCGAGAGCATGACCTTCGCCCGGTCATAAACGACGAGAGTGACGAGCAGGCTCGCCGCCGCGAAAGCGACGGTCCGCGCGCCCACCGGTAGGCGCCAGGGGCGCGCTTGCCGGCTCGGCGCGCCGGAAACTCGGCGGCGCTCGAGGCGGGTCATGAAGCCCGACGGCAGCGAGGCCTGGGGCAGACCGCCGATCATGTTCGACAAGGACTTGAGCTCGTCGAGCTCGGCGCGGCAGCCGGAGCACTCGCCGAGGTGCGACTCGACGCGCTTCTTCTCGTCGGGATGGAGCTCCCGGTCGAGATAGTCGCCCAGCAAGGCTTTGATCGAGCAGATCATGAGGCCACGTACTTCTGCAGGCGTTCCTTGAGCGCCTCGCGCGCCCGGGAAAGCCGGGATTTGACGGTGCCCTCCGGCAAGTCGAGGGCGGCGGCGATCTCTTGATAAGACTGGCCTTGGATCTCGCGCAGGACGATCACGGCGCGGCTCTCCGCGTCGAGCTCCATGAGGGCCTTCTGCACGACCGAGCCGGCCTCTGAAGTCTGAAGCCCGGCGTCGAGCGCCTTGTCGTCGGACTTGAACGCCGGCTCCTCGTCTTCATCCTCTCCCCTGAATAGATTGAGCGACACCATCTTCCAAAGCCCGCGGCGCTTCTCCGAGCGCACGCGGTTTTTCCACGTGTTGACGGTGATCCGGTAGACCCACGTCGAGAGCGACGACTCGCCGCGGAAGTTCGGCAGGGCCTTGAGCGCCCGGATCAGCGCGTCTTGGGCGAGGTCCTCGGCGTCCGTGGCGTTGCCCACGAGACGCAGCGCGAGGTTGTAAACGAGCCCCGCGTGTTTGTCGAGGAATTCCCGCTCCGACACGTTTTCTGACACCGGTTGTCTCCTGGAAGTTCCCGTATTGTAACAGTCTAACGACGGGGGCGCCATGCCCGGGCTGTTACGGCCTGCTCGTAGGCGCGGCGGGCGAGCGGGTTGCCGGGGTCGAGCGCGACGGAGAGAGCGGCTTCCCTTATGGCTAATTCTCTCCGGCCCTGCCTCAGATAAAGCGCGCCGAGCCGGTTGTGCGCCCAGGCGGAGCGCGTGATGTCGTAGACGAAGAGGGAGCCCGCGAGCAGCGCCTGCGGCTCGATGCGGTCGAGCCAGGCGAAAGCCGCCGGGTCGGCGAGCCCGAAGCCCACTCTATAGCTCGCGCTGACGAGCAACAGCTCCCGGGCCGGCGCCGTCGAGTTGAGATGCTCGAAAGGCCGCTCGGCCGTGAGCGGATCGGGGATCAGGTCCTGATGCGGCCCGAGCCAGTAGTCGAGGTCGCCGTCCGAGGCGATGGCTGTGACCAACTCGGGCGAGCCTTGCTCCTTTATATAGTCATGCAGCAGCGGCAGCTCCATCCCCCAGTCGAGGTTCGAATCGGCCAGCACGCGGTGGCCGCCCGCGCGTCCGCCGGCGAGCTCGTTGAAGTAAGAGAAGGTCCGGGGGGAAAACGCCAGGCACTCGGCCGCGTGCCAGGCGAGCAGGACGCCGACGAGCGCGGCGCGCCGTCTTTCGAAGGCCGCGGCCGCGAACACGCACAAGAACGGATACGCGGGCAGCACGTAGCGGATGCCGAGCTGCTTATGGCTGAGCGTCCCGGCGAGAAAAAACGCGGCCGCGGGAACGAGCAGCCGCCAGTCGGCTTTGCGCGCGGTCGCGGCGAGCGCCAGGAGGATCAGGAACGGGATCGTCGCTTTCGATAAGAAGGCGACGAGGTAATATTCGGGGAACCAGCCCGCCCGCGCGCGCCCGAGCAGGTAGTTCGTGCCTTGGCCCGCGCCCTGAAGTTGCGCGACCCGGCCCGCGGCGAGCGCATAAAGGGACGGAGCGCCGATGAGCCAAAGCGCGAGAGACGCGAGCGCGAGCCCGCCGGCGGCCCAAAGCGACGCGTGCTTCCAATCCTTCGGGCGGCCGGCGACCGCGGCGGGGATCAAGAGCGCGGTCGAGATCTTCGTCGAAAACCCGAAAGCGAGGGCCGCCGCGCCCGCGGCCGGCTTGCCGCGGTCGAGCAGCTCCCAGGCGATAAACCCGAAGGCCGCGACGGCCAAGTCGAGGCTCAGAAGCGAAGCGTGCGCGACGAGCAGCGGCTCGAAGCAGAACAGAGCGAGCGCGCCGAGCGCCGGACCTTCGCCGAAGCGCCGCCGGGCGGCCGAGAAGACGGCAAAGCCGAGGAGAAGCGCGAGCGCCAGGCTCGGCAGCCGCGCCCAAAATAGAAGGCTCATGGGGTCCGAGCCGGAATGATAAAGGAGGTCGCGGCCGAAGCGGTAGGCGTTGCCGTCGTCCTCGGGCAGGCGGGGATGAAGAGGCAGCAGGCAGGCGCCGGAAAGCCACATGAGCAGGGGAGGATGCTCGCGCGCGGCGAGTCGGAATCGCCCCGTCTCGACGTAGGAATAGCCCGCTCCGACCATGGCGAGCTCGTCGTAGGCGTTGGAATGGACGCGGGAGGACCAAGCGGCCAGCGCGGCGAGACAAGCGAGCAGCGCGGCGCAGGCCCAAGAGGCGCGCGCGCGCCGCATCTAGACGAACGCTTTGACGGCCGGCGCGGCCGTGAATGCCGGTTCGGTGACCTTCTTCAAGTCGTCGATCGAGACGCCGTCGGCCTTCGCGCGCAGGACCAAGCCTTTCGGGGTCACGTCGAAGACTGCGAGCTCCGTGACGATCGTCGACGCCACGCCCTTGCCGGTCAAAGGCAGCGAGCACTTCTTGAGGATCTTAGGCTTGCCTTCCTTGGTCGTGTGTTCCATCGCGATGATGACCTTTTTGGCGCCCGCGACCATGTCCATCGCGCCGCCCATGCCCTTGACCTTCTTGCCCGGGATCATCCAGTTGGCGAGATCGCCGGTC
This sequence comes from uncultured Elusimicrobia bacterium, assembly GCA_964600165.1. Taxonomy (GTDB): domain Bacteria; phylum Elusimicrobiota; class Elusimicrobia; order UBA1565; family UBA9628; genus CAZRIP01. Next base: position 42,268 of record CAZRIP010000004.1, read on the forward strand.
TCGGACACTTCCATGGCCCCGAGGATCGTCGCGTCGACGTGCCCGCCGCGCACCATCGCGAAGGAGTCGTGCGAGCCGAAGTAGGCGCAGCCGGGAAGCTCCGTGATCGTCTCCTTGCCGGCGTTGATCAAGTCTGGGTCCTGCTCGCCCTCGTAGGGGTACGGGCCGTAGCCGAGCATGCCGTTCTCGGTGTGCAGCGTGATGTGCACGCCGGCGGCGAGGTAATTGCTGCAGAGCGTCGGCACGCCGATGCCCAAGTTCACGTAGTCGCCGTCCTTGAGCTCTTGCGCCGCCTGCTTGGCGATGACGACGCGCTTATCCATGTCCTTGGCCATGTTAAGCTCCCACCGCGACGCGCTTTCGAACGGTCAGCTTCTCGATCGGCTTCAAGTAGCGCGGGCCCTGGAAGATCATGTCGACGAAGATGCCGGGCGTGTGGACGGAATCGGGGTCGAGCGAGCCGACGGGCACGAGTTGCTCGACCTCGGCGATGACGACCTTGCCGGCCGTCGCCATCGCCTGGTTGAAGTTGCGCGTCGTCTTGCGATAGACCAGGTTGCCGTATTGGTCGCCCTTGTACGCTTTCACGAAAGAAAAATCGGCCTTCAGGCCTTTCTCGAAGACGTACCACTTGCCGTCGATCTGTCGCGTCTCCTTGCCTTCGGCGATCACCGTGCCGTAGCCGGTCGGGGTGAAGAAGCCCCCGATGCCGGCGCCGCCCGCGCGGATGCGCTCGGCGAGCGTGCCCTGCGGGTTCCATTCCACCTCGAGCTCGCCCGAGAGGGCCTTTTCCTCGAAAGCCTTGCACTCGCCGCCGTAGGACATGATCATCTTCTTGACCTGGCCGGCCTTGATGAGCTGGCCGTTGCCGTGCTCGTCGGTGCCGCCGTTGTTCGAAACGAGAGTGAGGTTCTTGGTCCCCTGCGCCTTGAGAGCGAGCAGGAGGTTTTCGGGCGTGCCGCAGAGGCCGAAACCGCCGACCATGATCATGGCGCCGTCCTTGACCTGCTTGACGGCCTCGGCGGCGTCGGAAATTCGCTTGTCCATGCGCGGATTTTACCAAACTATCCGGCCGACGGAGGAATGACCTCGCGTCGATGACCGACGCGAGGTCTATCGGCGCTAGTCGTCCTCGAGCTCGGCGACCGGGATAGGCGCCGCGGTCTTTGCTGGCAGCAGGATCAAAAGGACGGCCGACGTGACGAGAGCGAAGGCGACCCCTGTCCTGGCGGAGAGCCTTTCCTTTAGAAGGAGCCAAGCGCCCACGGCGGCCAGCGCGGGCTCGAGCAGCTTCGCGCAGGAAAGGACGTTCACGTCCATTTCGTTGAGAAGGTGCGAGAAGATCGCGTGCCCGCCGATCGAGACGAAGGCGGCGAGGCACAAGACGCCCGCCCAGAAATCAAAGCTATAAGGCCCGAACGAGACGCCGCGCGCCGAGCCCGTCAGAAAAAAGAGCGGGCAGATCACGACGCTCATCATGAAGGCGAAGACCCAATTGTCGAGCTTGCGCCGCGCGCCCTTGCCGAGCAGCACGTAGCCGGAAAACGAGAGCGCGGCCACGAGCGCGGCCGTGTCGCCGGCGACGCTCGTCAGGCCGGCCGTCGCCCCTGAAAGCAGCGCGGCGATGCCCGCGGCCGCGAGGAGCCAGGCGAAGAGGACGCGCGCGCCGAGCTTCTCCTTGAATAAGAGCCACGCGCCGAGACCGGTCCAGACCGGATGCAGCTCGAAGCCGATCATCGTGTGCGCGACGCTCGTGTGCTGCGTGGCATAAGTGAACGCCCAGAGATGGATGAAGAACAAGACGGCGGCCAGCGGCACGGCGGCCTTTTCCATCCGGGTCAGACGACGCCAGCTTTCGCGCCGCCGCCAGGCGAAGAACGCCAGCGCCGCCGTCGCGATCAGCTGGCGCCAGAAGCCGATCGCTTCGTTCGGGGCGTGGGCGAGGCGGATCATCAGCGCGGCCTGGGACATCCCCAGGACCGCGAACGACAACAGCGCGAGGCTCAAAGGGCTTGGCTGAGCGCGAAGGCGAGGATCGCGCCGACGACCGTCATCGCCACCGTCCCCCAAGCGCTGTGGTGGGCGTGAGCCTCGGGCAGGATGTCGGCGGCTCCGATATAGAGAAGGAAGCCCGCGAAGACGCCGAGATAAATCCCGAGAGCCTGGGGCGGGAAATGGAAAAGGGTCGTCGCCGCCAGGCCGAGCAGGGGCGCGAGCGCGTCGAGCGTGAGATAACCGAGCGTCGCCTTGCGCGAGTTCTGATGGTTGAGCATGATGGAGACCGTGTTCATCCCGTCGGTGAAGTCGTGGGAGATGACGGCCGCGGCGACCATCAGACCGATAGAGCGGCTGACCTGAAAGCCCATGCCGATGCCCGCGCCGTCCATGAACGAGTGGCCGGCGAGCGCGAGCGCGGTGAGAACCCCGACCTTCGGATGGTGGTGCGCCGCGTACTCGGACTCGTGCGAGTGGTGGATGAGGACTGATTTTTCCGCCACGTGAAACGCGAGGAACGCGGCCACCATCGCGATCATCATCGTCATCGCCGGAAGCCCGTTGCGGCTGACCTGGGCGATGATCTCGGGGAAGATGTGAAACGCCACGACGCCGAGCAAAAAGCCCGCCATGAAGCCGAGCAGGAGATGCGCCCGGTCGCGGAAGCGCAGCGCGAAGAACCCGCCCGCTAGGGTGGAGACGAAAGTGGCGGCCGTCAGCGCGATCGCGAGCTTCATGCAAAGAGAAGGCCCCCGCCGGTCGCCCAGCGGGGGCCTTTCATTTCAAGCCTTCTTACGCGAGGGCCAGGGCCTTCTTCGCCTTCGAGCCCATGACCTCGGCGCGCAGCGCCTCGGCCTTGTCCGTCTTCTCCCACTCGAAGCCCTTCTCCTCGCGGCCGAAATGGCCGAAGGCGGCCGTCGCCCGGTAGATCGGGCGGCGCAGCTTGAGGGTGTCGATGATGCCTTTGGGCGTCATCGGGAAGAGCTTGCGGACGGCGGCCTCGATCTTCGACTCGTCCGCGGCGCCGGTGCCGTGCGTGTCGAAGTAGACGCCGACCGGATCAGCGACGCCGATCGCGTAGCCGAGCTGGACCGTGCACTTTTCGGCGAGGCCGGCGGCCACGACGTTCTTGGCGATGTAGCGCGCCATGTAGGCGGCCGAGCGGTCGACTTTCGTCGGATCCTTGCCGGAGAAAGCGCCGCCGCCGTGCGGGGCGTAGCCGCCATACGTGTCTACAATAATCTTGCGGCCGGTCACGCCGGTGTCGGAGGCCGGGCCGCCGACGACGAACTTGCCGGTGGGGTTGATGAAGAACTTCGTCTTGTTGTCGATCAGGCGCTTGCCGAGCACGGGGCGGATGATCGTGTCGATCATCTCCTGACGCGACTTCTCCGTGATCTGATTGCCGGTCTTGTCGAGGATGTCCTCCGTGTGCTGGGTGGAGAGCACGACGGCGTCGACGCGCAGCGGGCGGCCGTCCAAGTACTCGACGGTGACCTGGGACTTTCCGTCCGGGCCGAGATAGCCGAGGTCCTTCTTGCGGCGGGTCTCGGAAAGCTTGCGTACGAGCTTGTGCGCAAGCGTGATCGGCAGCGGCATGAGCTCCGGCGTCTCGCGGCAGGCGTAGCCGAACATGATGCCCTGGTCGCCGGCGCCGCCGGTGTCGACGCCCTGCGCGATGTCGGGGGATTGCTGGCCGATCCCGTTCAAAACACCGCACGCTGACGAATCAAAACCGAATTTAGGATGGTCGTAGCCGATGTCTTTCACGACGTCGCGCACGAGCTTGTCGACGTTGACGTAAGCTTTCGTCGTGATCTCGCCGCCGACGATGACCATGCCGCGCGTGACGAACGTCTCGCAGGCGACGCGGCCCGTGGGGTCCTCGGCGAGGACGGCGTCGAGCACGGAGTCCGAGATCTGGTCGCAGACCTTGTCCGGGTGGCCCTCGGTGACGGATTCAGACGTGAAGAAATACTTGCCCTTACGATCCATTTAATTGCCTCCGGGAGGTGAAAACTATCCGACGATTATATCAGTTTTCCGTGATTTTGTCGTCGTGGGAGCGGTATAATCAAGATATGAGGATGATCCTCGTTATCATGCTTTTTGCGCTTTCCGCGCGCGCGGACGAGCCGCTCTCGGACGCCAAGAAGGCGCAGGCCGAGGGCAAAGCGCGGCAGTCGGCCGCGCAAGGCGAGCGAGATCGCGTCGCCGAGAAGATCCGCGAGTTGCGGAAAGTCCTCGAAGGCGTCGTGTCCGGCATGGAGAAGGAGGGCGTCTCCTTCGACCGCGTGCAGGGCGACAGCGTCTGGAACCCTCTGCCCGAGGCCGTTGCGAGCAAGGTCGCGCTCGAAAAATTGCGCAAGCCGCCGCGGCTGATCATGCTGCCGTCGGGCGGCGAAAGGATCTACGCCGAGGTCTCGCCGCGCAAGGGCGGCTGGCTCGTCGTCCTCGAGAGCCGGGGCAAGAAGACCGAGGTCCCCGCGCCCCGCAAGCTCGACGGGATCGCTCCGCGCTTGCGCGAGGCCGTCCTGACGTTGATCGCCGCGAAGTAAACTACTTCTCGCCGGCCAAGCGAAGGAGATCCTTCGCTCCTTTGTTCTCCGGCTCGACCGCGAGGATGCTTCGCGCCTCCGCGGCGGCTTCCGGCTTGTCGCCGACTCCCAGGCGGGCAAGTCCGCGAAGGATGTGGGCCTCGTGATCGCTGGGCGCCAAATAAACGGCGCGCTCGGCGGGTCTCAGCGCGCGGCGCGGCCGCGAGACGCTCAAGAACGCGCGAGCCAGATAGACTTGGGCCTTGTAGTTGGCGTCTTGCTCCCGTCCGGTCGCCTCGAGCCGCGAGAGCTCGAGGGCTCGCCGCTCGCGCAGCTTCTTGGCTTGTTTGGAGGAAAGGCCGGAACCGGCGAGTTTCCTGTCGGAATCCTTGATGATCTCGACGCAGCGGCCGAGCGCGGCGATCCAACGCGCGTCGTCCTTCTTGCTGCCGCTGATCATGGGCTGGGACTCATCGACGATCTCGAGCGGCTGGACCGGCGCGCCGGCGCGCGCGGGCGCGGAAAAAAATAAGAAGAACGCCGCGAGACTACTCGCGCAGGTTGAGAACGGCCGCCTCATAGACCGTGATGTTCTCTTTGACGTTGCCGTTGGCGCCGAGGATGCAGTTGGACAGGTGGACGTTGGCTCCCACCGTGACGTTGTCGAAGAGGATGCAGTTCTTGAGGTTGGCGCGCTCGGAGATCTTCGCGCGGTCGCCCACGACGGTGAAAGGGCCGATCTGCGCGCCGGCCTCGATGATCGAGCCCTTGCCGATCACGCAGGGCGAGCGCAGGATCGCCTTGGGGGAAATCTGGGTCGGGCGGTCGACCCAGACGCCCTTGCGCACTTCCTTGCCCGGGATGTTGATCTTCGCCTTGCCCTCGAGGGTGTCGATCTGGCAGCGCCGGTATTCCGCGAGATTGCCCACGTCCGTCCAATAGCCCTTCGTCTCGTAGGCGAAGATGGGCTTCTTGAGCTTGAGGAGCTTGGGCCAGAGCTGATGGCCGAAGTCGTATATCTGGTTGCGCGGGATGTAGCGGAAGACCTCGGGCTCGAAGAGGTAGATGCCCGTGTTGACCTTGTTGGAGAAGACGTCGCTCCAGCTGGGCTTTTCCATGAAGCCCTTGATCTTGCCGCCGCCGTCGGTCAGCGTCACGCCGTATTCGAAGCGCGACTAGACGGCTTTGGTCGCCATCGTGGCGAGCGAGCCCCTTCTCTTGTGAAACGCGAGCATCTCCGTCAAGTCGATATCCGATAAGCCGTCGCCCGACATCACGAAGAACGGGCCGTCCTTGAAGAATCCTTCGACCTTCTTGATCGCGCCGGCCGTGCCGAGGAGCTTGGGCTCGAGGGAATACTGGACGTTCAAGCTCCAGCGCGAGCCGTCGCCGCAGTAGCCGCGCACTTGGTCCGCGTGCGCGTAGAGGTTGACCATGACGTCCTTGACGCCGTGCTTGAGCAGGTTGTCGAGCACGTGATGGATGACGGGACGGTTGACGACCGGGACCATCGGCTTGGGCGTCTCATAGGTCAACGGCCGCAGCCGCGTCCCCGCCCCCGCGGCGAGGACCATCGCCTTCAAGGTCATGCTAGTTCGTGGCCGGGGCGACCCACTTCTTCGCGACCTCGAGCAGCTCGTCGGTGCGCTTCTCGGAGTCAGACTCCGCGTAGACGCGCATGAGCGGCTCCGTGCCGGACGGGCGCATCAAGAGCCAGTGGTCGCCGTCGAGGATGATCTTGAGGCCGTCGATCTGGATGAGCTCCTTGATCTCGGTGCCGAGGATCTTCTTCGGCAGCTTCTTGACGAGCTTGGTCGTGAAGATCGTCTTGTCGGGGATCGTGCGGTGGAGCTTGTAGTCGATGCGCTTGAACACGGACTTGCCGTATTTTTGCTCGACGTTCTTCCAGAGCTGCGAGGGCGTCTTGTTGAGCGTCGTGCACATCTCGAGAAACGTCAGCGCGGTCAGCAGGCCGTCGCGCTCGGGCAGGCTGCCTTTCCACGCGTAGCCGCCGGACTCCTCGCCCGCGAACGCGGCGCTGCCGTTGTTCAAGGCCTCGGCGACGTGCTTGAAGCCCACCGGCAGCTCCTCGAACTCGAGGCCCCGGGCCTTGGCGATGCGCTTGGCGATATAGCCCATCGAGACCGACTGCACGATCTTGCCCTTGAGCTTCTTGTGCTCGATCATATACTCGACAATCATCGGGAAGACCTGGCAGGGCGTGAGGTATTTGCCCTGGTCGTCGACGAGGCCGAAGCGGTCGGCGTCGCCGTCCAATGCGATGCCGATCATGGCCTTCTGCTTCTTGACCTCTTCCATGAGCTCCTTCAAATACAGCTCGATGGGCTCTGGGTGCAAGCCGCCGAAGAGCGGATCGCGCTTGCCGTGGATGGGGACGACGTGCTTCGACGGGATCAACTCCTCGAGCATCCCCGCCGCGGCGCCGTACATGGAGTCGACGACGACGGGCTTCTTGAGCTTGGACTTGATCTTCGCGACGTTGACGCGGCTCTTCAAGTATTGAAGGTAGAGGTCGCGGCACGACTTCTCCTTGAAGTCGTTGCTGCGCGCCGGGGCGTTCTTGTCGATCGCGGCCTCGACGGCCTTCGTGACGTCCTCCAAGACGGCGCGGCCGTCGGCCTTGATCTTGACGCCGTTGTAGGCGGGGGGGTTGTGGCTGGCGGTCACCATGACGCCCAGGCCCTTGAACTTTCGGGTTAGATAGCTGACCGCCGGCGTGGGCAGGGTCTCCGAGAGCAGGATGGGCTCCAGCTGGTTGCCTTGGAGGACCTTCGCGATCTCGCGCGCGAAGGCGTCCGATTGGAAGCGGCGGTCGTAGCCGACGACGATCGGGCCCATGATGAGCTTCTTCTTCTCTTTATCTTCGAGGTTCTTGACGTAGTCGGCGATCGCCTGCGCGACGCGGCGGACGTTCTCGAACGTGAAATCGCGAGCCATCACGCCGCGCCAGCCGTCCGTGCCGAACTTGATCTCTTGGATTTTCTCCATGGTTAGTTGCCTCTCCCGTAATCGTCCGCCAAGCGAACCACGTCCCAGACCTCAGGCGTCGAGACCTCGACGAGCGTCACCGGCCCGTAGCGGGCCTCGAAGCGGTGGATCGTGCGCGGCGGTATGACGAAGGCCGAGCCCGGCTTCTTGACCGATTTGCGGTCGCCGAGCTCGACGTAAAGCCGTCCCTTGAGCAAGTAAAGCGTCTCGTGCTTGACCTTGTGGTACTGGCGGCTGAGCCTATGCCCTTTCTTGATCTCGATGAGCTTGCCCACGTAGCGCTTGGCGCGCGCGAACCAGATCTCTCGGCCCCAGGGCTTGGGAACGACCTTGAGCTTGCCGTTCATCGTGATGAGCGCTCCATGGGGACCGGGCATTTAACAAAATAAAATATACTACCGGCTATGGCCATGCCGGGGGCTCCTCTGCCTTTCCCGACCTTCGAGACGCCTGATGGGGCCCAGCCGCGCGCGGGCAGGCGTTTGGCCGTGAGCTTGGTCGCCCTTTCCGTCTTCATGGCCTGGCAGGCCGTCGTCGTGCGGCGCTTCGTCCGCTTGGACACGCGCCCCCCGGCCTGGGACCAGGCGGTCCATCTCGAGATCGCCCTCGATTACCGAGACGCCATCGCGCGCGGGCGCTGGAGCGACGTCTGGAACCTCGCGCCCAAGCCGGGGATGCCGCCGTTCCCGCCGCTCTATCATTTGGCGATCATGCGGGCTTACGGCTCCAGCGACCCGGCGCACGCGGCGCTTTGGGCCAATTGGGCCTACATGTGCGCGCTCGCGCTCTCGCTCTTCGGCCTGATCTTCGAGTTCCGCCGCGACGCCGTCGCCGTGGCGGGCGTCGTCGCCTTTTGCTGCGCGCCCGCGGTGCAGTCGCTGATGACGACCCAGCTCATCGACCTCTCCGTCGTCGCCTGCGCGGCGGCCGCCTATTGGGCCCTCGTGCGCTCGGATGACTTCAAGCGCTGGCCGGGCTCCTTGGCGTTCGGCGCGCTTTTCGCCGTCGGGATGATGCACAAGTGGAGCTTCTTCAGCTACATGATCCCGGCGTATCTGCTCGCCGCCAAGGCGCTCGGCGACAAGCGTTCGCTCTGGAAGGTCCTGGCTTCGGCGGCGCTGGCGCTCGCGGGCTTCCTGCCTTGGTACGAGCGGCACGCGGGCGTCCTCGTCCCGCGGCTTTTTCAGGCGTCGAGCGACTTCGCGGTGCCGGTCTGGCATGGAGCGGCCTTTTTCAATTATCTGCTCGCTTGCGTCGACGGCTTGGGCCCCGTCTTCTGGGTTTTCGCCTGGATCGGCCTGCTCGTCCCGAATTACAAGGACAACGAGGACAAAGGCTGGCTCGTCTGGAGCTCGGTGGCGCTGTCTTACGTATTCTGGACGATCGTGCCCAACCGCCAGCTGCGGTTTCTGCTGCCGGGACTGCCCGGCTTGGCCGTCGCGTTCTGCGGGGCGTGGCCCGACCCTCTCATCTGGACGGTGGCGGCCGTGCAGCTTGCCGTCGCGATCAACTTCGCCGGCGGGTGGATCCCCTCGTTCCCGCTCAATCTCGGCCTCGTGTCGATGACCCTGTTCCCGTCTTCCGCGCCGAAGCACGAGGATTGGAAGCTGCCCGAGATTCTGCTGGAGATCGATAAGCGCATCGACGCCTCCGCTCCTTTCGCGAACGTGACCCTCGTCGCCAACGCCCCGACCTTCAACGGACCGACGCTGACGTGGGAGCGCAAGCGTCTTGGGCTCGCGCGCGTGAACATCCGCGGCGTCAACTCGCGGCTGTGCGAGTTTTCCTCATTCGTCCTGCTCAAGGACGGCCAGCTGGGCCCGGACAGCGTGATCGGCGGTCTGCCGGAAGCAGCCAAGATCATCGGCGACAAGGACGGCTGGTTCCCGCGCGCCTACGAGGACGCCGGCCGGTGGGACTTGCCGGACGGCACGCATGCGGTTCTCTACGCGCAGCGCCGCTTCGCCGCCTCGCCTTTCAAGAGCAAGGCGACCAGTTTCGCGTTCTACGAGAACGGACCTTTCTCGGCGCAGGAGTTCAAAGCGGAACTGGGCGCCTGGAACGCCGCGCGCGGCGTCTATCCGCTGGCGCGGGTGTCGGCCTCCGAGGCGACGCTGCGCGGGTTGCGCGTCGTCCGCCCCGATCTCGAGTTCGAGGACGCCCTGCTCGTGCCCGCGGGGGACGTCAAGAAATCCGAGTGGGACGACATTCGCTTCTTACGCATGAAGAGGCTGCGCGTGCGCGGGGCCGTCATCGAGGCCAATGATCTGCGCGCGTTTATCGAGGCCAGAGCCAAAGGCTTCATAGTCTCGAAGCTCGAGCTCGACAAGACGATCAGGCTCGACGGCGCTTACAAAAACGCGTCGGTCTCGGCCGAGGCGTCCGTCGAGCTCAGGGACGCGCCGCGGCGGCTCGTCGTGTCGGTGCTCGCCGCGCGGGTGCGGGGGGCGGCGATCCCGGCGGCGCTGCTCGGGTCTTACAGCTCGTTCGTGCTGCCGCTCGAGCCGACGCCCGACCTGCCGTTTTTCGTCGACATCCCCGGCGTGACGCTCAAGGACGGGAAGCTGTCGATTCCGTGAGCCGGAAGATCTCGAACCGCCCGTCGTCGTAGACCGGCGGGGAGTAGCGCGACGAGACGTAGCGCGGCGCCTCGCTGTCGCGCGTGGCGAAGAAGCGCGCGCCCTCGCGGATCGTCTCCTGGAGACGGGCCTCGCTCGAGTCCGCGTGCTCTTCCCAACCCCAACCCCAGCCGCGCCGGTCCAGGAAGTAGAGATAGAGCGCGGAGGCGCGCTCGTTGACGACGTAGAGGTCGTCGGGGCCGCTCACCTTCGCCGCCGCGCGCGCCGCGCTCGTCAGGAAAGGATAGCTCGTCTTGTACCAGTGATTGATGCGAAAGACGGCGTGGATCGGAATCGCGAGAACGAGGAGCGCGGCCCAGACCGGCGCCTTTTTAGCGAGAGAAACGGCTCCGACGCCGATGAAGGCCGCGTTGATCGGAGCGTAGGGCAACGAAGTGTACTCGTGGTAGTGCGCGTAGGCGCCGCAGGCGACGATATAGACGCACACGCAGGCGAACCACCACGCGAAGAAGACCTTGCCGCGGCGCCGCACGAGCTCCAGCGCGCCGACCGAGCCGAGGGCCAAGCCGGCATAGGTGGCCGAGAGCTCGGGGAAGCGCGACGTAAATTGAAAGAAAACGTAATGCGGCAGGTTGCCGTAATCGAATAATTTCAGGAAGTCGCCCTCGTGCGTCGGCACCACGTAGGTTCCCGCGCTCGCGTACTTGTACCAGGCGAAAACCAGGCCGAGCGCGACGACCGGCGCGGAGAGGACGCGTGCGTCGGTCCAGGCTTTCTTGCCGAGCTTGATGTGCGCGAGGACGGCGAGGACGCCGAGAAAGTACGCGTACGGCAGCTTGTGCGCGACGGCCAGGAACGCGAACAGCACGGCCGCGGACCAATGGGCCGGCGAGCGCCCTTTCCCCAAAGCGCGGTTCCAGTGATAGAGCGAGGCGATCATCGCGAAGAGCGCGAGGGCCTCGGGCTGGATCGTGCGGCCGAAGTAGATCTCGAGAGGCAGGCAGCAGAAGACGAGCGCCGCGGCGAAGGCTTCAAGGAGCTTCGTCTCGCCGAGCTCGTCGCGCAGATATTCGAACAAATAGATCGCCGTCGCCGCGGAAAAGGCCGTCGACAGCACGCGTCCCCAGACGTCGCCCAGGCCGAAGACGCCCCAGAACACGCCGACGAGCCACATGTAGAGCGGGAACTCGGTCGCGGCGCGGCCGCGGCCCGGCCCTTCCCAATCGATCTGCGGCGAAAAGAAATGCAGGCCGTCGCGGTAGTAGTTGCGCGCGATGGCCGCGGTGTTGGTCTGACGATGATAGTGATAGTCGAACGGAGGCGCCGTGATCCCTTTCAGGTGAAAGAGGACCGAGCAGACGAGGATCGCGGTCCAGAGGACGGGCCGGCCGCGGCGCTTCATTCCTTCAACGCGTACGCCTCGATCGTGCCGCCCCGGTGGAGAAGCGCCTCGACGGCGGTCATCGCGATCGAGACCGGCAGGAGCACCGGCAGCAGCGCGAGGTGCAGCAGCGCCTGGATCGGGTGGTGGCGGATGCGGATCGTGCGCGCGCCGCGGTCCTTGAGCATCGCGTAAAGGAAGTTGTGATCGAAGCCGAGCGCGTTATAGAAGCTCTGCAGCCAGCCGTAAGGGTTTTGCTCGAAGCAGAAATGATCGAGCTGCACGATCCGAAAGCGATAGCGCGCGAGCAGCGATTCGAGCGATTTGGGGCCGAAGTGGAAGTAGTGGCGCGGCACGTCCAAGTGGAACCAATGGCGGCCGAACAGCTTGGCCTGAAGGCTGTCGAAGTTCGGCACGGCGACGGCGATGAGGCCGCCGTTCTTCAAGAGCTCGGCCGCGCGCTGGAGCGCGGCGGCGGGATCGGGAAAGTGCTCGAGGGTGTGCCAGAAGACGACGGCGTTGAAGCGCTCGCGTTGATGGGGCGCGGTCAGGAAGTCGACGGTGAGGACGTCCAGGTGGAGCTTGTTGCGCGCGTGCCAGGCCGCGTGCTCCGAGAGCTCGATGCCGTGGGGCTCGTAGCCTAGCTCCCTCAAGAACCGGAGGAGATGGCCGCGACCGCAGCCGACGTCCAAGACCGGACCGCGCGGCACGCGGTGATAGAGGACGCGCGAGCGCCGGCGCTGGAAAAGCCGCGTCAAAGTCTCGAAGACCGGGTTGAAGCGGACGTTCTCTTTGCCGTAGTAATCCTGCGGGTACCAGGCGCCGACCTCCGCGGGGGGGACCGGCGGCCACGTGCGCCCGAGCCCGCAGTCCGGGCAGCGCAGGACCTCGAAGCCGGCCTCCGCCGACGGGAACGCCTCCTCGCCGCGGAAGGAGCCGCAGACGACGCAGCGGGGGGGCTTTTGGGCCTGGCTCGAAAGTTGGGGGGCGAAGCGCGTCGACGGGCGGGTCACAGAAGAAGATTATACAAACTACCGCTGCTTCTCGCTCCATCGGCGGAGCTTCCCGTCGATGAAGGTCAGCGTGAACAAAGAGCGCGGCCAATACGCGACGCCGGGCTTCTGCTTGTAGAGCCGGTCGTAGACCCAGAGCGCCGCGGGCCGCCCGTTGTCGACGCCGCGCTCGACGCCGTCGGGCTTGCCCCAGGCGGCGATCACCTCGCTTTCGCGCAGGCCCTCGTGAAGGAAGACGCGGTCGGTCTTGCGCGCGGAGGTGTCGGCGCGCGGGCCGGCGCAGGCGGCGAGCGCCAGCAGCGCGGGCGCGGCCCAGAGCCTCAAGCGAGGGCTTCCTTTAGTATCGCGGCCATCGCGGCGTCGTAGGCGACGAGCAGCACCTTTTCTGGAAGCTCGTGGCCCGCCATGTGCCGGCGGATCTCGACCACGGCGATCTTGGCCGCCTCGCGCGGAGGGTAAGCGTAGACGCCGCAGCTGATCGCGGGGAAGGCGACCGTCCTCGCGGAGATCGCGACGGCTTCCTCGAGCGAGCGCCGGTAGCAGGACGCGAGCAACTCGGCCTCGCCGCGGTTGCGGCCCGTCCATACGGGGCCGACGGTGTGGATGACGTAGCGGGCCTTCAGGCGATAGCCGCTCGTCACCTTCGCGTCGCCGGTGGCGCAGCCCTTGAGCGAGCGGCACTCATCGAGCAGGTCGCGCCCGGCCGCGCGGTGGATCGCGCCGTCGACGCCGCCGCCGCCGAGCAGCGTGGAGTTGGCGGCGTTGACGATGGCGTCGACGTCGAGCGCGGTGATGTCGGCTTGGACGACTTCAATGGGCATAGTCTTAGGCCGCCGAGATCCCGAGTGTCGTCGCCGCGCGATTGAGCGCCGCGTCGCGGCTGAAAAGGAGGGCATGCGCCAGATGGGCGGACGCCAGTAGGTGGACATCGACCGGGCCAAGGCCTGAGCCGCCGAGGCGGTGCCGCTCGATAAAATGAAGGATCTCGTCATGCGAGGCGACCGGCGCCATCGGCAGCTTCGCCAACTCCGACAGGACTCTCGTCCTATGCTGGAGGTGGCCGCAAGCGATCTCTTCGATGACGAGCGGGTGGATCGCGACGACCGCTTCGGCGATATGGCGGCTCAACGCCTCGTCCGGACGGCGCAGGTGATCGATCCAGACGGACGTGTCGACGACGATCAAAACCGTCTCCGCCGAGGCGCTCTAAGATGCGGTTCCGTGCCGCCGAGAGCGATGAGCCGTTCGCGCGCCTTCTGCTGAATCAGAGCCTCGAGGCCCGCGTGGACCAGGGCCGTCTTCTCTTTGATCCCCGTCATTTCCATCGCCGTTTTGAGGACGTCATCTTTGAGAATGAGCGTCGTTCTCATATGCATAAGTATGCCTCCATTGTATGCTGTTGTCAAGGATGCCCCTATTACGGATACGATCGACCCCCTGAAAAAGTTCCATCGCTGGAACTTTCCGAGGCCGACAGTGTCTCATCCGTTCGGAAAGTTCAGGCTCAAAAGGATAAAATACGCCCATGAAACCGCTCGTCCTCGCCGCGGCCATCGCCATGCTCCCCGCCGCGCGCGTCCGCGCCGCGCTGCTCCCCGAAGAAGAGAACACGATCGGCGTCTTCAAGAACGCCTCGGAGTCCGTCGTCTTCGTCACGAACATCGCCATCGTTCAGGACGTCTTCATGGACGAGTACGCGCGGCCGCAGGGCGCGGGCTCGGGCTTCATCTGGGACAAGGAAGGCCACATCGTCACCAATTTCCACGTCGTCAACGGCGGCAACGCTTTTCTCGTCACGCTCAAGGACCATACGGAGCTCGAGGCCGTCGTCGTCGGCGTCGAGCCGCGCAAGGACATCGCCGTGCTCAAGGTGACCAAGGCGCTCGACAAGATGAAGCCGATCCAGCTCGGGCACTCCGAGACGCTGCAGGTCGGCCAGAAGACGCTGGCGATCGGCAACCCGTTCGGCCTCGACAACACGCTCACCACCGGCATCGTCAGCGCGATCGGCCGCCAAGTCGAGGGCATCGGCGGCGTGACGATCCACGACATGGTCCAGACCGACGCCGCGATCAACCCCGGCAACTCGGGCGGGCCTCTGCTCGACTCTGAGGGCCGGCTCATCGGCATGAACACGATGATCTACTCCCAATCCGGCTCGAACGCGGGCGTGGGCTTCGCCGTTCCGGTCAGCTCCATCCGCAAGATCGTGCCGCAGCTCATTAAGTACGGGAAGACCATCCAGCCCGGCATGGGGGTGACGATCCTGACCGAGCCGCAGAAGGCGCAGCTGCTCGGCACGGTCGAGGGCGTCGTCGTGCGGGCGGTGACGCACGATTCGCCGGCGGATCACGCGGGGCTCGAGGGCATCATGCGCGACCGCCGCACCGGCCGTCTGCAGATCGGCGACATCATCGTCGGCATCGACGACAAGAAGGTCAAGGACTACGACGACCTCTACAACACGCTCGACAACTACAAGGTCGGCGACAAGGTCGTCGTCCGCACGCTGCGCGACGGCAAGAAGCGCTCTTACCCGCTCGAGCTCGTCAACGTCTTCTAGTAGTCACTCCAGGGCCTGCCCCCGCTGTGACTAGTTGCGGCCGATCGGGGCGAGCTCCTCGTAGAGATGGATCGCGCTCTTGATCGCCTTCTTGAAGTCGCCGAGGTGCAAGCTCTCGTTCTCGGAATGCGGGTTGGTGTAGGGGTCCTCGACGCCGATGAGCAGCGCCGGCGCTCCGCCCAGAACCTTCGAGAACGGCCCAACGAACGGGATCGAGCCGCCGCAGCCCATGAAAACGGTCTCGCGCCCGAAGCCTTTCTTCAAGGCGCTGGCCGCCGCCTGAAAGACCTTCGACTCGGGCTCCGTCGTCCACGCCGGGTTCATCGACTCGCCCGAGAACTCGACGGTCACGCCCCACGGCGCGTGCTTGAGAAGATGCTTCTTCAAGGCTGCGAGGACCTTTTTCGGGTCCATGTTCTCGACGATGCGGATGCCCATGTGGCACCAGGCCGCCTCGTTGATGATGTTCGCGCAGTCCTTCCTTGAAGAAGCCTGGATCGCGTTGACCGAGAACGCCGGCTCGTACCAGTTGGCCCTCAAGAGATCCTTGGCGAGAAGCTTGGTCTTCGGCAGCACGCCGGTCTGCTTGCGGAAATCCTTCTCCGTGTACTTGAGAGAACGCATGCTCTTGAGCTCGGTCTTGGTGAGCTTGCGCACGTCCTTGTAGATGCCGGGGATGACCATGCGGCCGTTCTTGTCGGTGACGGCGGCGATCATCTTGGCGAGGGCCTGCACGGGATCGACGAGCGCGCCGCCCCACATGCCGGAATGAAGCGGGTGGTCGGCCGAGCGGACCGTGACGTCGAGCGCGACTATGCCGCGCAGCGCCGTCGTGATCGAAGGCACGCCGACGTCGTAGTTGCCCGTGTCGGTCAGGACCATGATGTCGGCCTGGACCTTGGTCTTGTATTTCGCCAGAAACTCCTCGAGATGATCGCTGCCGCACTCTTCCTCGCCCTCGATGATGAGCTTGACGTTCAAGGGCAGCTTGCCGACGGTCCGCAGATAAGACGTGATGGCGCTCGTGTGCACGACGGCGCCGGCCTTGTCGTCGGCGGCGCCGCGGCCCCAAAGCCGGCCGTCGCGCTCCGTGGCGACGAAAGGAGGCGATTTCCAGAGCTCCTCTCTGCCCGCGGGCTGGACGTCATGGTGGGCGTATAAGAGGAGGGTCGGCGCGCCGGGCGCGTGCAGCCAGTCGCCGTAGACGTAGGGGTGGGCGCCCGGGAGCTTCAAGATCTCGACGTTCTCGACGCCGCGCGACTTCATCAGCGCGGCGACGGCCTCGGCCGAGGCCGCGACGTGCTTGGGATCGAAGCCGGGGAAGCTCACGCTCGGGATCTTCACGAGCTCTTTTAAGTCGTTGACGAAATCGGACTGGTGATTCTCGGCGAAAGAAAGCGGTTGTTCGGTCATGTTCGGATTATAGAATTTGTAAAATGGGCCGTGCCGATCCTGTCCCGCTATTTCCTGCGGCTCTTCCTCCCCACGTTTTTCCTGTGCCTGGCCGTCTTCACGGGCGTGCTGTTGATGAATCAGTTTCTCAAGCTCTTCAACCTGGCCGTAATGAAAGGCATTTCTCCCTTATGGATCGCGGCTTGTTTCGCCCGGCTCCTGCCTTTCATCTGCAGTCTGGCGATCCCGATGGCCTATCTCGTGGCGCTCTTGCTGGTCTTGGGACAGCTCTCCGAGAGCGGCGAGATCATGGCGCTGCGCGCGTCGGGCTTCTCGCTCTTCGAGATGACTTGGCCGTTTCTCGCGATCGGCGGGATCCTTTCGGGTCTGCTGCTTTATCTCAACCACAAGGCGAGCCCAGAAGGCTTTCACTCGTTCAAGAACCAGTACGCGGCGGCGGCGCGGCAGCTCGCGCGCGTCGACATCGAGCCGCAGTCGTTCATGACCCTGGGTCAGTGGAAGCTCTACGCGCACTCGGCCGATCGCGAGACCGGCGAGCTGGAGGGGGTTTACCTCGTGCGCGCGGAAGGCGACGAGCGAGGCTCGGAGTTCCGGATCGAGGCCGCGCACGGCCATCTGCTCGTCGAGAAAGGCAAGGACGTCGCGCTCGAGCTCTACGACGGCGATTTCCAGACCGCCAATCCCGACCCCGAGAAATACACCTCGGGCGCGTTCAAGAAGTACCGACTCGAGGTGCCGTTGACCGGGGGGCCCGCCGAGCAGCGCGATCCGGACATCCCGGAACTCAATTCGCGCAAGCTCGCCGCCGCGGCCAAGGACCCTGCTACGACGCCGGAGCACCGGATCGAGTACTTGGTCGAGCTCGCCGTGCGCAGCGCGTCCGCCGTCTCGCCGTTCGTGTTCTTCTTTCTAGCGGCGCCCTTGGGGCTGCAAATGCAGAAGCACAGCAAGGGCCTGGGCTTCGCGTTCTCCCTGGCGATCCTTTTCTTTTTCTACGGTCTTCTCGCCGTCGGCATCGGCGTGGGCCGGCGGAACGAGCATCTGTCTCATGTCGCGCCGTGGCTCGCCGACGCGGCCGGTCTCGCCTGCGGCCTCGCGATGACCCGGAGACTCTCTCGCCAATGATCCGCATCTTCTCGCGGTACATGGCCTCGCGCTTTTTCAAGCCGTTCGCCTTCGGCCTATGCGTCTTCGCTCTTCTGGTCTTCTTGGGCGACATGTTCGATCACATGAACGCGCTCGCCAAGAGCCACGCGACGATGGTCGTGATCCTCGAATATCTCTGGCTTGAAGTGCCGTATTGGACGATCCGCGTGATCCCGATGGCGACGCTCTTGGCGACGCTTTATGCTTTGACCGGCTTCGTCCAGAGCGGGGAGTGGATCGCGGCCCAGGCGAGCGGCTTCGAGTCGAAGTATTTCTGGCGGCCGGTCCTCGCTTGCTCGCTCGCGGTCACCGCCATCAGCTTCCTCGCCCAAGAGACGGTCCTGCCGCTGTGCTACCGTCATGCGCGCATCCTGTGGCAGGAGCGCATCCATCCCGAGTGGGAGTGGGACAAGTACTACGACATCGCCCTGATCGGAGGCCCGGACCAGTTCATCTCCGCCAAGATGTTCCAGCCCAAGGAAGGCCTCATGGTGCGTCCCTTGCTCGAGAAGGTGGGCAAGGAGGGCGTCGAGAGCCAGCTCGACGCCAAGAAGGCGACGTGGGACGGAAGCCGGTGGGTCTTCTACGACGGCGTCGCGCGCGACTTTTCTCCGGGCAAGCTCACGCAGAAGCCCTTCGACCGGCAAGACTCGGACCTCACGGTTCCGCCGCGCAACCTGATCCCGCGCGCGAGCAATCCGGACGAGATGAGCTACCGCGAGCTCAAGCAGTATTCCGAGCGCGTCGGGCATCTTGGAATCCCTCCGCGCCAGTTCGAGATCGCCGTCGACGCCAAGCTGGCCGCGCCGTTCACGAACTTCGTCATCTGCGCGCTCGGAATCCCGATCGCCCTGCGGCTGCAGCGGGCCTCCAAGATCATCAACTTTTGCGCCGCGCTCGGGCTTTCCTCGGTCTACCTCTTCGTCAGCGAGATCGCCAAGACCCTGGGCGGCGGCGGAGAGCTGCCGCCGTTGGCGGCCGCGTGGTTGCCTAACATCCTGTTCGCCGGAGTCGCCTTTTATTTGATCCGGCTCTGGGGCTACTAGAACGTAACTCCGAGGGTCGCGCCCGCGCCGAACTCGGCGGGAAAAGTCTTCGATTGGTCGATCGACTGCGTCGTGACTTTCTTCGGGCTCCAATTCACCGCGAGGTCGAGGCTGACGTGGAATAGGCGCAGCCCGCCGCCGAGAGAGATCAGCGTCTTTGCGCCCGCCTGAGCGAGGTTGCGGGAAAGTCCGAAGCGCAGCGGTAGATTGAACGACTGGCTGTTGATGACGTTGAACTCGGCGCCGACGCCGCCGTAGCGCGCCGCTTGGCTCGAGGCCGCGGTCGCGTTCGAGGTCAGGTCGAGGTCGGCGGTGAAATTCATGAAGCCGAGCGGCGAGATCGCGAAACCGGCGCGCGCGTTCGGCTGGAGCTTGAACTTGCCCGGCTCGCCGTTGTTCTTCGCGACTTCGGGCTGCGAGAAGCTGGGTCCGTTGAGGTCGTGCGCGGCGACGGCCAGGCGCGGGTGCATCGGCACGCCGGCGAAAGAGCGGCTCAGGTCCCAGATCGCGCCGAGGTCGATCCCGGGCTGGAAGCTCGACTTCGTGTTCTTCGAGAAGTCGCCCAAGAAGCCCGTCGAGCTCGAGTCGCCGCTGCCGAGGAGCTGGTGCTGGGCGTAACCGACGCGGCCGACGATGCCCTTGAGCGCGCCGCCGACCATGACGCCGCGGGCGAACGGCAGCTCGTGGCCGTACGCGGCGCCGAACTCGGTGGCGCTGATGCCGCGCAGGACGATGGCCGAAGTGTTGTTTTGGACGGTCGCCGCGGTCGCGTGCGTCATGTCGATCATCGGCTTGGCGCCGATGTCGGTGACGTCGTCGGCGAAGACGGCGAGCTTCCCGATCTTGACGAACGCGCCGCCGCCGAGGTCCGCCCGGGCGCCGGTCCCCGAAGAATTCAGCTTGTTGAGCGCGTTTTGTATGTTCGCGTCGGTGCAGTTCGGGGCGCCGGCTTGGCAGTCTTTCTGCAGTTGGGCCAGATCATTGGCGCCCTGGACCATGTCGCCGCTGACGGCGGCGTGGCCGGTGAACGGCAGCTCGACGCCCGAGGAGTTGTTCGCTTGGTCGAGGCCCGCCGGGTTCCAATAAGCGCCGATCGGGCCTTGCGCGAGCGCCGTGCCCGTGCCGCCCATCGCCATCGCGCGCGCGCCGAGGTTGTGCCATTCGGTCGCCGAGGCGGCCGCCGCAAGGGGCAGCATCGTCAAGAAAGCGATAAAAGTCTTCATAAGTCTTCTATATAGCAGGCCGACGCGGCCGCGTCAATGTGACTTTGGCGGGCTTAGCTCGGAAGCTGGAAGAGGATCCTCGGAAGGTGGCGCAGGTAGATCAGCAGGTCGCGCAGCCGGCCGCGCTCGCGGGCGACGTCCTTAGGCACGAGGGAGCCGAGCGTTTCGCCCGCCGCGGCTTGATTGGGAAGCAAGTAGAGGCGAGGAGCTCCAGTTTTTACCGGCGGCGCGAGCAGGAGCTTGCGAAACGTCCGGTTCGAGAAGTAACGCGTGAAGGGCGAGAGCTTGATCTCGACTCCCATTTTCCGCAGCAGGCGCAGCGGGACCTGATTGCAATTGTGGAAAAAGATCGAGAGCGGGATCCCGCCCTTGCCGTCGCTTTCCTCCGCGTATCGCGCGAACTTCTCGGCGGCGGCCTTGGATATCTGGAACGGCACGCCGAGGGAGAAAGGCGGCATCTCGGGATGGCGGCCGAGCTGCGTCTTGAAGAACGGGTTCGAGAAAATGAAGGCGCGCGCGGAGGGGTAAACGCGCCAGCCCTTCGAGCCGACGAACTCGAACAGGCGGTCGCCCACGCGAAGGGCGTTGTGGCCGTCCGGCATGTAGAACGGAAAGTAGTGCCACTCGACCGTGACCGGGTCTTCGGGCCGGGCGGTCGCGTAGGCTTCCTGCTCTTTTTTGAACAACCGCTCGGCCGAGCTGCGCGTCTCGACGGAGAACGTGAGCCCGTCCGCGCGCGCCAGGACGGGGCCGTTCTTCGGCTTTGGGGCCGGGATGAAGACGCGCGGCGCGTCGCCGGGGCTTTCCGGCGGCCTCAAATGACGCCCGGCGTCGTACGGGTCGAATACGAGCTGGCGCCCGCCCGCGTGGACGAGGTTGACGAGAAAGCCGTCGACGGTCGCGAGCTTGGGCTTGAACCCCGCGCTCCGCAGCGCGACGTTCGCGAGCAGCGCGTATTCGCGATCGGTGGCGGACGCGCGCGTCTTGACGAACTCGCCGAGTTCCACGGCGCGGCCGCGCCGCCGCTCCTTTAAGAGGAGCGCCTGGCGATCTAGAGCGTCGCCCTTTCTGGGAAGCGCCTTGCGCACGAGCGCGGAGACCGAGGCCAGTCGCTCGGCCTCGGAGCCCTCGATCGACTCCGTCTTTTTGAGCAGATTGCGCAAGCCGGGATGCGAGAGCGAGACGCGCGTGGGAATCTCGCCCGCGGCCTCGACGAGCGCGCCGTCCGAAAGCGCCGGCCTCTTGACCGAAGAAGAGTAGTCGAAGGTCTCCCGCATGTACGCCTCGACGGGCTTATCCGCCGGCCGCGCCGTAAACGAGGCGAGCGCGAGATAGACGGCGGCCTTGGCCACCCGGGGAGCCGCGGCGAGATTCGCCGCGAGCGGCGTCTCGGCGTCGTCCGGGACGACCGTCACTTGGTAGGGCTGGAGGCTCGCGGGAAGAGGCTCTACGGCCGGCATCGCGGCGCTCTGGGGCGCCGGTTCGGCTTCGACAGGACGCTCGAGCTCCGCCGCGGAGACGGGCGGACACAGGAGAAGAGCCGACAAGAGCAGCTGAAGCATCGATGGTCTTAACAGAAGCCCCCGCGGGCCCGAGCCCGCGGGGGCGATGTCACTCGTGTTGTCAGCGAACGTTAAGGCTTGCCGTATTTCTTGCCGCCCCAAGAGAAGCTCGGAGCGAAGCGGATGCCCGGCATTCGGATATTGGCGCCAAGCGCGCGGGCGATCAAGACGTAACCAATGACGAGCGGGATGGCGGCCACGAACGTGCCCAGCAGGCCGAGCACGACGTGGCCCGTCAGGATGCCGGCGCCGATAGAGCCGACGACGCCGGCCGCGTTGATGACTCCGAATTCCTTCATGGTCAAGTCCCGCGGCGCCTTCGGGGCCTCGGGCGCGGCCGAAGCTTCCGTCGCGGGCCGCGCCGTTTGGTTCGTCGTCGCCCGGATGCCGACGACTCCGGACGGCCCGGCGGGCTTTTCGCCCGCCGGCGCCGCCTCGTCGGTCTGCCCACCGATGCGCTTGATCTGCGTGGCCATGTACTCGGTCGACTTGGCCGAGCCGGTGATCGTGATCGTGAACTGGCTGTTGCGCCAGCCTCTTTGCTCCTCGATCTTGAACCCGAGGTCGTGGTAGTCGCCCGAGCGGTACTGATAAGCCCCCTGGAGCTTCGCGCGGATCTCGTCGCGCGCGGCGCGGCCGGCCGACAGCGAGAAGGTCTTCGTGACGACCTGCGCGCTCGCGCCCTGGCCGAAGCCCTCGGGTACGAGAGCGTTGGCGCCCTCGAAGGTGTCCGACGCGATCTCCTCGACCGCGACACCGGCGCCGCCGGTGACGACTCCGACGAGCCCGTTGGCGAGGTCGGCGACGCCGCCGACGATGCCCGGGTTCTGCGGCAGGTCGATGCCGTGCGCCTTGGCGGCCGCGCGGATCTCCTTCTCGAAGCGGATGGTGCCGTCGTTGCCCATGGCTCTGAGCAGGACCTGCGCCATCTGCGACGGGATGTCGCTGGTCTTCGCGAAGAGCGTCGGGACGATCAGGCTCTCGGCCGTGGCCGCGCCCTTGGCCTCGCCGAGCGAGGCGATGAGCGCCTTGCGCAGTTTCCAGGCGAAGCCCATCCACGCCTGGCCCTGATCGTGGACCTCGTCGCTGTCGCTGTATTGGTAAGTGTTCTCGCCGTGGCGGATCCACGACGGGTTGCGGTTCTTGAGGAAGCCCTCGCCGATGATCGGCGTGCCGAGGATGAACATCGAGCCGATGTCGCCCCAGCCTTCCGACATGCCGCCGTTGGTGATGCCGCCGATCATGTCGTCGACGAAGTGGCCGTACTCGTGCATGCCGACGCCGGGCCGGCCGGTGTCCGAGCATTCCTCGGAGTCGCGGAAGAAGTTGAGGCTCGGGCGGCCGGGCGTGTAGTAAGCGTTGCAGTCCTGATGGATGTTGACGTTGACCGGGATCTGCTTGTCGATGCGCGCGTCGGCGTTGAGGCGCGTGCTCCACCAGTCGTGGATGCGGTTGATCCAGATGAGCATGTTGACCTGGTTGATCGTGCCGAGGTCGTTTTGCTCGGGGTTGAGGACGACGACGTTCGGCTTGCTCGGGTCGAGCGTCACGTTGACCTTGAGCTCCTTGCGGTCGGTGTCGTGGATCTTGGCCCACTTGCTCTCGACGGTGGCCGTGAAGGTCTTGCCCTTGCCGGCGAACTTGCCGTCGGTGTCGGCCATGTCGGCCTTGCCGTCGAGCGTGAACTTGATGTACGGGGTCGCGAGGTCGACCAAGACCGGCTCGCCGTTCTGGCGATGATCGTTGGCTTCGGCGCGAGCCTGGACGACGCCGGAGACGGAGGCGGCGTCGGGCTCGGCCGCGGCTTGCGCGAGCATGACGGTCTCCTTGCCGGAGGCGTCGGTGAAGATGTACTGGACCGGGTGGCTGCGGGCCAGAGTCTGCCAGCGCTCAATGCGCACGGCCGTCGGGTTGACGCCCCGGGAAAGGACCGAGCTATAGGCCGTCTCGAGATTCATGATCTTCGACAGATCGATCTCGTTGAAGTCGGTGCCGGACGGCGCGGGGCGCGCGTCCGTCGCATGGACCTCGCCCTTGAAGTTGACGTAGACCTCGAGCACCTGGTTCGTCGCCGGAACGTAGAAGCGATAAGCCCAGATGTTGGACTTATTGAGGAGGTTCGCCGCCGCGCCGATGAGCTGGGCGCCCGCGGGAGCCGCCTGGCGCGCGGCCTCGAGGCGAGCCGACGCCTCGGGGTAGGCCATCTTCGGCGCGGTGTAGCGGTGGATCGTCCAGCCCTTGAAGATCTCGTTGGAGACGATCTTGGCCATGTTGTCGACCGGACCGTCGACGACGAGAAGCGTGCCGCCGTTGCCTTCGGTGGCGAGCGTCATGCCGGCCTTCGCGAGGAAATCCTTCATCGCGGAGCGCGCTTCATCCGTCAGCGGTCTCTCGTCGCGATAAGCGATCGCGAAGCGGCCCTGCTCGGGCGCCTTCGTCGCCGCGTCGCGGACGCCGACGCGGGAGTCCCACGCGAAGATGTCGCCCGTGGCGATATCTATGGCGACCTTGACGCCGACGTACTGGCCGAGGCCGTCGATGTCGTAGAGGTTGACGGCGTGCCAGGCGCCCTCGTGATAGACGATGCGGCGCTCGACGAAGACGAGGCTGACGCCGGCGCCCTGGGGCATCTGGCGCAGCTGGTCCTCGGCGACCTGCTTGAGCTCGTCGTCGGTCTTGGTGGCGCGCGCCGCGACGTTGAGGTTCGGGTAGAGCTTGGCGGAAGCCGCCATCAGGATCGGCTGGTTCTTGACGATGTTGACCGTGAACGAGAGCGACGTGCCGTTGACGACGGCGTTGGTCGTCGCGCCGTCGGCGCCCGTCGTCTTGCGCTGCTGCTGGAAGTACGCGAAGACCTGGCCGATCTGGTCGCCTTCGCCCGGGACGTAGCGCACGTGGACTTCCTTGAGCTCGTCGCGCGTGACGCCCCACTTGGCGGCGTCGTTGTCGATCATGCGCAGGAGAGCTTCCTTGACGCTCGATTCGATCTCGGCTTGCGTGCCGCGCACGCTCGCGTTGAGGACGCGCGGGCCGGCGCCGAAAATGCCGCCGGAGGTTCGGGCACCGGGAGCGTCGATCGCGTTCGCCTGGATGTTGACGGTGCGGACTTTCTTCGGGTCCGGCGTCTTCGGCGCGTCGCCGAGGTTGAAGTCTTGCGGCAGCACCGGCTTGGGAAGGGGGCGGATGCCCATGGCGTCGGCCGGAGCCGCGGCGCGGCTCATGTCGAAAACGGAGCTCCAGCTCACGCTGCGGCCGAGGAGTACCTGGCCGGCGGCCTGGGCCAGGCTCGACAGAACGCCGGGCTTTTCGGACTTCGGCGCCGCGAGGGCCGCGGGCGCGGCGGAAACGGCGGCTTGAGCCGTTTGGGCGGCTTCGGGAAGAGCCGCGGCGCTCATGGCTTCCATCGGCACGAGGCCGTTGACGGGCGCGAGCGCGGCCGGAAGAGAGGGAATCTGGGCGGAGATGTCGTTGCCGGGAATCTTGACGGGCTCGAGCGTCGTCAGGCGCGCGGTCGGGACGGCCTCGAGCTCGGCGGCGAAAGCGGGGATGGACGTGCCGACGGAGGACCACACGACGGCGAGGGAAAGCAAAGCGCAGGAATATCTCGGCGATTGTTTCATGGTAGCGCGATTCTATCTAACGGCTTCGCGTCCTCTCGCGGGCCGACGGGGCACAACGCGTTTGCCAGGAGCCCTAGGCGCGAATAGGACTTTGGGGAAGGAGAAGGGCCGGGCGCTATTTTGATACGATGACGCATCCTATGGAGATCGGCATCGTCGGGCTTCCGAACGTAGGCAAGTCGACTATCTTCAACGCGCTGACCTCGGCCAACGCCGCCGCCTCGAACTACCCGTTTACGACGATCGAGCCGAACGTCGGCGTCGTCGCCGTGCCGGACGCCCGTTTGTCGCGCCTCTCTTCCTTATTTAAGCCCAAGAAAACAACCCCTGCATCCGTCCGTTTCGTAGACATCGCGGGTCTCGTCAAAGGGGCCGCGCAGGGCGAGGGCCTGGGGAACAAGTTCCTTTCTCATATTAGGGAAGTCGACGCGATCATCATGATGGTACGCCTCTTCTCCGACCCCGACGTCGTCCACACGATGGGCTCCGTCGATCCGCGACGCGACGTCGAGGTCATCGAGACCGAGCTCATGCTGGCCGACCTCGCCAGCTTGGAAAAACAATACGACAAGGTGTTCGGCAAGTCGAAGTCCGGCGACAAGGCCGCGATCGCGACGATGGCGGTGCTCGATCAGCTCAAGAAAGGCCTCTCGGAGGGCAAGCCCGCGCGCGCTCTCGGCATGGACCCGAAGGCGATCCGCGACTTTTCCTTGTTGACCGCCAAACCCGTCTTGTTCGTCGGCAACACCGACGAAAAGCCGGACGCCAAGCTCCTCGGCGAGCTCGAGGCGATCGCCAAGGAGCGCGGCGCCCAGGCCGTGGCCGTGTGCTCGAAGCTCGAGGCGGAGATCGCTCAGCTCGCGTTCGAGGACCGCAAGGTCTTCATGGACGACTTGGGCCTCAAGGAGACGGGCCTCGAGCGCGTCATCGTCGCCGCGTACCGGCTCCTCGGGCTCCAGAGCTATTTCACCGCGGGCGAAGACGAGGTCCGCGCCTGGACGATCGTGCGCGGCTTTCGCGCGCCGCAGGCCGCCGGCGTCATCCACACCGATTTCGAGAAGGGCTTCATCAAGGCCGACGTCTATTCCTTCAAGGACATCGACGCTTACGAAAAGGAGTCCGCCTTGCGCGAGAAGGGCTTGATCCGCTCCGAAGGCAGGGACTACGTGATGCAGGACGGCGATGTCTGCTTCTTCAAGTTCTCCAGCTAACACGCGCGCGATCGGCGCGCGCTGCCGGCACTTCGGCTCCTGCGGCGGCTGCGCGATGCAGGACCGGGAGTACCCGCGGCAGCTCGAGCTCAAGTGCGAGCGCGTGGCCGCGCTGCTCGATCCGCTCGGTCTGCAGCCGTCGCGCGCGCACGGCTCTCCGAAGACGTGGTTTTACCGCAACAAGATGGAGTTCTCGTTCGGCGACGTTTATCCGCCGATCCCCGGCGGCCCCGCGGTCAAGCTGGGCCTGAAACCCAAGGGGCGCTGGTACGAGATATTGGATTTGGCGGAGTGTTTTCTGCTCTCCGAGGAGACGCCCGCGCTCTTGAAGGCGGTCCGCGAGTGGGCCGAGCGCGAGAAGCTGCTTCCTTATAATAGCCGGCGCCACACGGGGTTCTTGCGGCACTTGGTCGTGCGCGAGGGCAAGAACACCGGCGAGCGGCTCGTGCTGCTCGTCACGGCGCCGGGGGAGTTCCCCGCCGAGTCGTTCGTCGAAGCGGTCAAGGCGGTCTATCCCGCGACGACGATCATGCGCGGCGTCAACGGCAAGCTTTCGGACACGGCGAACTGCGACTCGAGCGGCGTCCTCGAGGGCACGGGCTTCATCACCGAGGCGCTGCGCTTCCCCGGCCAGGAGCTCCGCTTTCGCGTCTCGCCGAGCGCGTTCTTCCAGACGAATACTTCCGGCACCGAGCTCTTATACGGCCTCCTGCGCGATTGGACCAAGGAGGCGGGCGCCAAGGTCGCGCTCGATCTTTACTGCGGCGGCGGGGGGATCGGCTTGTCGCTCGCGGGCGTCTGCGAGAAGGTGATCGGCGCCGAGGTCACGCCCTCGGCGGTCGCCGACGCGCGCGCCAACGCCGAGCTCAACGCCGTCAAGAACATCCAGTTCTTCGTCGGACAGGTCGAGACGATGCTCCCGTCGCTGTTGGCTTTCTCTCCCGATCTCGTCGTCGTCGACCCGCCGCGCGCGGGGCTGCACGCGAAGGCGCTCGAGACTCTTTTGGAATCAGGAGCGCCGCAGATTTTTTACGTCTCGTGCAACCCGGAGGCGCTCGCGCGCGATCTGACGCGCCTCGTCGAGCGCTACAGCGTCTTTCGCTGCGAGGTCGTCGATCTTTTTCCGCACACGGAGCACGTCGAGACCGTCGTTTGGCTCAAAAGGCTCGGATAAGCTATAATCTCGTCCTTCCGCTGGAAGGCCTCCGATTGCGCTCGTAACACAATGGATAGTGTCCGAGCCTGCGAAGCTCGGTATACAGGTTCGATTCCTGTCGAGCGCAATGGGAGGCTTTCTTTTTTTATCCGCCGCGCGGCGGATGCCGAACGGAGCCTGACCTCTAGTCTCTTTTAGTTCGTTGCAAAGATGCAACGAACTAAAAAAGGACTTTGGAGCGGGCCCAGCTATTTTTTCTTCTTCTTGCCGAAGAGCCCGTTGATCCCGAGGTTCTTCATCACGCCGTTGCCGATGTCCTTGAGCGGCTGCGCGGCCGTCTTCATCACCTGATCCTGCACGGCCTTGGTCACGCGCGAGACGAGCTCGGCGACGACCGACGCCTTATTGGCCGTGCTGATGTCGCGCAGCTCGATGTCGGGCAGGCTGACCGTCAGGGCGTTGCCCGAGATGACCCCGTAGCGCACCGTCGCCTGCGCGCCCTTCAAGACGAGGCGCTTGATCACGACGCTCTTCGACTTCTCGGGCTTGGCCGGCTTGGCGGGCGCGGACTCGCCGCCGAGCTTTTTCTGCATCTCTCCCGCGAAGGCGTTCGCGTTCGATTCGATCTTTGTCAGGTTGCTCGCCGCTCCCTTGCCCTCGAGGTTGACCTTCGCGCCGTCGACCTCGACGAGATCGACGGCGATCGTGTCGGTCATGAGCGACTTCGGGCGCAGGCTCGCCTTGATCGAGTCGGCAGAGAACGCGTCGGCGGCCGAGAAGCCTTTCGGATTGCCGACCGCTAATCCCTTGATCGTCGCGCTGCCGAGGAGCGGATGCACGTGGATCGCGGCGACGGCGACCTTGGTCTTCGTGACTTGCGGGCCATAGTCGACGATCGCCGCTTTGAGCATGTCGTCGAACTTGAAAGTGAGATACGCCGAGCCGGCGAGTACGACGGAAAAGACGACGAGCAAGACGCCCTTGAGCAGTGCTTTCATCGACGGGATTTTATAAAATAACCTTCCAGTCGTGCCCGTCGACCTCGAGAAGCTCAATCCCGAACAAAAAGCGGGGGCCCTCTTTACCGGAGGCCCTCTGCTGGTCTTGGCCGGCGCCGGCACGGGCAAGACGCGCGTGATCACCTATCGCATCGCGCAGTTGATCGAAAGCGGCGTGCCGGCCGAGCGCATCCTCGCCGTGACCTTCACGAATAAGGCCGCCGACGAGATGCGCCGGCGCATCGACGAGCTCGCGCCGGGCAAGGGCGCGCTCGTCTGGGCGCACACGTTCCACGCGTTCTGCTGCCGCGTGCTGCGCCAGCACCACAAGGAAGCGGGGCTGACGCGCCACTTCACGATCTACGACCAATCGGACCAGAAGCGTCTCGTCACCGAGGCGATGAAGGCGATCGGCCTCGAGGACCAGACGAACAAGGCCTCGATGTACGTGAGCATCATCTCCCGCGCGAAAGACGATCTCCTGGACGCGCAGAGCTACGCGATCTACGCGGCGACGGCCACCGACGCCTCGCGCCAGACGGCGGCGCGCATCTACGTCGACTATCAAAAGCGCCTCGACCAAGCCGGCGCGCTCGACTTCGGCGATCTGCTGATGAAGACGTGCCTCCTGTTAAAGGAGAACCAAGCGGTTCGCGAGTATTACCAAGAGTATTTCGTGCATCTTCTCGTCGACGAGTACCAGGACACCAACCACGCGCAATACATCCTCACCAAGACTCTCGCGGCCAAGCACCGCAACATCTGCGTCGTCGGCGACGACGACCAGTCGGTCTACTCCTGGCGCGGCGCCAACATCCGCAACATCCTGGAGTTCGAGCGCGATTTCAAGGATGCCAAGGTCGTCACGCTCGAGCAGAACTACCGCTCGACGCCGCTCATCTTGGACGCGGCCGCCAAGGTCATCCGCAACAATAAGTCGCGCAAGATCAAGACTCTGTGGACCGAGCAGACGGGCGGGGACTCCGTGCGCGTGCAAGAGATGCCCAACGAGATGGAGGAAGCCAACTGGGTCATCCGCAAGATCCAGTCCTTGATCGACGAGGGTCGCTCCTTGAAGGAGTTCTCGATCTTTTACCGCACGAACGCGCAGTCGCGCTCGTTCGAGGAATCCTTGCGCCGGGCGGGCATGCCGTATCGCATCGTCGGGGCCATGCGCTTCTACGAGCGCAAGGAGATCAAGGACGCGCTCTGTTACGCGCGCGCGCTGCTCAACCCCGCGGACTCGACGAGCCTTTCGCGCGTCATCAACGTCCCGCCGCGCGGCGTCGGCAAGACGAGCCTCGAGCGCATCGAGAATTTCGCGCAAGCCGGCGGCCTGACCCTGTGGGACGCGTTCCTCCGGCAGGATCAGATCCCCAACCTCACCTCCGGCTGCCGCAAGGCGCTGGCCGAGATCGTCGGCGTAATGGAGCGCCTGCGCGCGGGCATCGCCGGCCAGGGCGCGTCGGGCGCGATCGCGAGCATCCTTCAGGAGACCGGCTACTGGGAGTGGCTCGAGAAGGAGACGGACACCGATCCTGAGGCCGCCGGCCGCCTCAACAACCTCCAAGAGCTCATGAACGCCGTGCGCGAGTACGAGGATAAGATGAAGCAGGGCGGCGAGTCCGTCGACCTCGGCCGCTACCTCGAGGGCGTCTCGCTGCACTCGGACCTCGACTCCTACGATCCCAACCAGCCCTCCGTGACCTTGATGACGGTCCATCTCGCCAAAGGCCTGGAATATCCCGTCGTCTTCTTGACCGGCCTGGAAGAGGGCTTGTTCCCGATCGGCTCGGGCAGCGCGGCCCCGGAGGACCTGGAGGAAGAGCGGCGGCTGGCTTACGTCGGCATCACCCGCGCGCGCGAGCGGCTTTTCCTCACTCATGCCGCCACGCGCCGCATCTTCGGCCAGGTCTACGCGAACCTGCCGTCGCGCTTTATCCTGGAAGCGCAGCTGCCCATCACTTCCTCGCCGGAGCCCACGCGCGCGGCGTCGGGCTACGTGCCGGCTCCCGCGCTCAAAGCGCCTCCCTATGCGCGCGGGGACGGCGGGCTGCCGCCCGCCGCTTCCGCGCCGGGACGCAACACGGCTTTCAGAGTCGGCCAGAGGGTCAAGCATCCGTCCTTCGGCCTGGGCCAGGTCGTCGACAAGGCCGGCGCCGGCGAGACCTTGAAGGTCACCGTGCGTTTCGACGACGGCCGCACGACCAAGCTCCTCGTGCGCTTCGCTCCGCTGGAACCCGCGTGAACATGCTCTCGACGTTGGCGCTCGCCCTCTCGATCGTCGCGGCCGCCGCCGACGCTCCGGCCAAGCCGACGCTCCTCGCGCTGGCCAAAAAAGCCGCCGCCGACGGCACGAGCGCCGCGCTCGGCAAGGGCGCCGTCACCGATCTCCACCTCGCCGACCTCGCGCTCAAGGTGCTCCCCGAGGTCCCCGCGGACAGGACGGACGACGGCCTTGCGCACGATTTTTACGTCGGGATGCAAAACGGAGCCTTGCGCTGCGTCGTTTTCGGGGCGCACAAGAAGGAGCCGCCGCACGTCAAAGCGACGTACTTCAGGGCCGACATGGGAGGCCGCCTCGAGAACGTGGCCGCGATCACCGGCGATCTCGACGAGGAGGGGCAGCCGGTCAAGGGCTCCGGCGTGTTGTCCCAGCTCGATCCCGACGACGAGGACGTCGTCAAGCGCTTCCGCCACGAGCGCGACTTTTGGCTGAAGGACGCCTACCGCAAGACGGCCGAGCCCGCGAAGAAGTAAATCTCAAAATCTAAATTTGTACAATCGGCTTTCTCATGATCACCGAGGACGACGTCCGGAAGATCGCCAAGCTCGCGCGCCTCAAGCTCGAGGACGCCGAGGTCAAGCTCTATCAGGGCCAGCTCGTCAAGATCCTGGACTCGATGGCCGAGCTCTCGAAGCTCGACACCAAGTCGGTGGCGCCGACGGCCTCGGTCCTCGGCGTGCGCAACGTCATGCGCGACGACGTCCCGAAGCCTTTCCTTGATCCGGAGAAGCTGCTCGCCAACGCGCCGGAGCGCGAGGGCCCGTACTACAAGGTCCGCAAGGTCATTGAATGACGGCGACGTTCTTGGCCGTTATCCTCGCTTTGCCCGGCGGCGCCGCGACTAAGGCGACCAAGCCGTCGCGCGAGGCCGAGAAGGCGTTCGACGCGGGCGTGGTCCTCTTCGAACAGGCGGACTTCGAGCGCGCCCTCGCGCGGTTCAACAGCGCGATCGCGCTCTTCCCGGGATGGAAAACGGCGACGTCTTATCGCGCGATGTGCCGCTGGACGATGGGAGACCTTCAAGGCGCGGCCCAGGACGCCGACATGGGCTTGAAGCTCAAGCCGAACACCGCGGATTCGTTCGTCGCGCGCGGCAAGGCGCGGCTGGTGATGCGCGACTACGACGGCGCGATCGAAGATTTCAAGGCGGCCGCGGGCCTCGACCCCGAAAGCGCCGAGGCGCACTTCGGCGTCGGCAGCGCGCTGTCGGCCAAGGGCGACGCGTCGGGCGCCCTGAAGCCGCTCGAAAACGCCGTCCGGTTGAACCCGGACTTCGCCGCGGCGCTGCTCGTGCGAGGCACGGTCAAGGACAAGCTGCGGGATTTCGCGGGCGCGGTCAAGGATTACTCGCGAGTCCTCGAGATCAACCCGCGCTTCGGTTGGGCCAAGTTCTATCGCGGCAAGAGCCTGCGCGAGATCAAGGAGTACAAGCGCTCGCTCGAGGACCTAAACGATTTCATCGAATCCAACCCGGAGCGCGAGGACGCCCTCTATCTGCGCTCGAACGTCAAATTCCTGCTGAGCGACTACGCCGGCGCCGTCGAGGACCTGGGCAAGGTCATCGCGCTCGACCCGCATAAGGGCCTGGCTTACTCCAATCGGGGACAAGCGCGCGCCCTGC